>NZ_CP007790.1:1303634-1629542 GCF_000835165.1 Corynebacterium marinum DSM 44953 | reverse complement strand
GTCGGCGGTTACACCAGCGCGGTCGTCTCGGGGGCCAACGCCTCCGTGGGCAACGGGCACTGGCTCGTGTACCTGCTGTGCTCGGTGATCGGCGCGGTGAAGTTCATGCCCGTCTACTGGGCCATGGGCCGCAAGTGGGGCACGGAGTTCATCGACATGTCCCTGAAGTTCATGCCGCGGGCGCACCGGATCTTCACCCGCGCGGTGGAATCGGAGTCGCCGCGGCTCCTGGGCTGGACCCTGGCGCTCGTGCCGGCCGGCTACCTGCCCGGCCCGGTACCCAACACGGTGGTCAACGCGGTCGCCGGCCTGCTGAAGATCCGGTTCCCGGTGATGCTGGCGGTCAACGTGGCGAGCATCCTGGCGGTCAACGGCCTCATGATGTGGCTGGGGTACCGGTTCGGCGACCAGGTCCTCGACGTGGTGGACGTGGTCAACCGCTACATCCTGTGGATCACCCTCGGACTGATCGCCCTGATGTTCTTCCGCGCGTGGCGGCAGTCGAAGGCGAAGACGTAGACTCTCCCGAATGATCGTCTCCACCATCGCCCGTGAACTCGGGGTGCGCGAGGACCAGATCCGCGCCGTCCTCACCCTGCTCGCCGAAGGCAACACCGTCCCGTTCATCGCCCGCTACCGCAAGGAAGCCACCGGCGGGCTCGACGACACCCAGTTGCGCACCATCGAGGAACGCGCCACCTACCTGCGCGAACTTGAGGAGCGCAAGGATGCGGTGCTCGCCTCCATCGAGGAACAGGGCAAGCTCACCGGGGACCTGCGCGCGCTGATCCTCGGCACGGAGACCAAGGCCCGCCTCGAGGACCTCTACCTGCCCTTCAAGAAGCGCCGCCGCACGAAGGCGGACATCGCCCGCGAGGCCGGCCTGGAGCCCCTCACCGACGCGCTTGTCGACGCCCCCTCGGCCTCGCCCGAGGAACTCGCCGCCGCGTACCTCACCGAGGGTTTCGAGGACGGGAAGAAGGCGCTCGAGGGCGCCCGCGCCATCCTCATCGACCGCTTCGCCCTCGACGCAGACCTGGTCGGCCAGGTCCGCGAGCAGATGTACCGCACCGGCCGGGTGGCCGCCGGCGTCATCGAGGGCAAGGAGTCCGAGGGCGCGAAGTTCAAGGACTACTTCGACTTCTCCGAACCCTTCACCCGGCTTCCCTCCCACCGCATCCTCGCGCTCCTGCGCGGCGAATCCGAGGGCATCCTCCACCTCACCCTCGACCCCGGGGACGACGCCGTCTACGAGGGAATGATCGCCGAGCGTTTCCAGCTGCCCGTGTCGGACTCCCGCTGGCTGGCCGACGCCGTCCGCTTCGGCTGGCGCACCAAACTCGCCGTCTCCTCCGGCCTGGACGTGCGCATGCGCCTGAAGGAGACCGCCGAGGAAGGAGCCCTCGACGTCTTCGCCACCAACCTCCGCGACGTCCTGCTCGCCGCACCCGCCGGCCAGCGCGCCACCCTGGGCCTGGACCCGGGCTTCCGCAACGGCGTGAAGTGCGCGGTCGTCGACTCCACCGGCAAGGTGCTGGCCACCACCGTCGTCCACCCGCACCAGCCGCAGAACCGCTGGGAGGCCGCCCGCCAGGAACTCGCCGGCCTGTGCGCCACCCACGGGGTGGACCTGCTGGCCGTCGGCAACGGCACCGCCTCACGGGAGACCGAGAAGCTCGCAGGCGAGATCGCCGACCTGATCACAAACGCCGGCGGAAAGCGGCCCACCCCGGTCGTCGTCTCCGAATCGGGTGCCTCCGTCTACTCCGCCAGCGAACTCGCCGCCGCCGAGTTCCCCGGCATGGACGTCTCCCTGCGCGGCGCGGTCTCCATCGCCCGCCGCCTCCAGGACCCGCTGGCCGAGTTGGTCAAGATCGACCCCAAGGCCATCGGCGTCGGCCAGTACCAGCACGATGTCAACCAGACCGCCCTGGCCCGCACCCTCGACGGCGTCGTCGAATCCGCAGTGAACGCCGTCGGCGTGGACCTCAACACCGCCTCCGTCCCGCTGCTCAAGCGCGTCGCCGGCGTCACCGGCACCCTGGCGAAGAACATCGTCGCCCACCGCGACGAGCACGGCGCCTTCCCCAGTCGCCGGGCCCTGCTCAAGGTGCCGCGCCTGGGCCCGAAGGCCTATGAACAGTGCGCCGGCTTCCTGCGCATCCGGGGCGGCACCGACCCGCTCGACTCCTCCGCCGTGCACCCCGAGGCCTACCCTGTCGTCGCACGCATTGCCGAGACCACCGGGTTGCAGGTGTCCGAACTGATCGGCAACACCCGGGTGCTCTCGGGACTGCGGCCCGCCGATTTCGCCGACGAGACTTTTGGCGTCCCCACCGTCACCGACATCATCGCCGAGCTGGACAAGCCCGGCCGCGACCCCCGCCCCGAATTCCGGACCGCGACCTTCAAGGAGGGCGTGGAGAAGATCTCCCACCTGACGCCCGGCATGATCCTCGAGGGCACCGTCACCAACGTCGCGGCGTTCGGCGCCTTCGTCGACGTCGGCGTCCACCAGGACGGCCTGGTCCACGTCTCCGCGATGAGCGAGAAATTCGTCTCGGACCCGCGCGAGGTCGTCCGCTCCGGCCAGGTGGTCACGGTGAAGGTCATGGAGGTCGACGTCGAACGCCAGCGCATCGGCCTATCGCTGCGCCTCGACGACGAACCCGGCCAGCCCGCGAAGAAGCCGCAGCGGGGAGGCGGTGGGGGCGGGCAGCGCAAGCCCCGCCAGCCGCGTCAGGAGCAGCGCCCGGCCGGGGGCTCGATGGCCGACGCACTCAAGCGCGCCGGGATGGGCCGCTAGGAAGATTCAGCGCAGGCCGTTGATCCCGCCGGGCAGGTCGATGAATTCATAACCCAGGCCGGCGTACTTCCGGCAGAATTCGGCGCTGCGCACACCTGAAGCACAGTGGACGACCACCCGCCGCGCGTCGCCCAGCGCCCGGGTGATGTTGCCGGGGCCGAAGATGTCCGAGAGCGGCAGCCGCACGGGGTTGAGGTCCGCCAGCGCATCGTTGAGCAGCTTCTCGTGGGGCTCGCGGATGTCCAGGAGGACGGCGCGGCCGGCGCGGACGTCGTCGAGAAGCAACTGCGGGGAGGCGCCGGCGGAGCAGGCCTCGTCGCCGTAGGACTCCTGCAGCTGCGTCACCCGGGGGCGCGCCGGATCCTCGGCGACGGTGAAGCTGCGGGTGCCGGCGCTCAGCGCGTCGTAGCTGAGCATCCGGCCGGGCCGGGTGGGCAGGCCTGCGAGGTGCTTGATGGCCTCGGTGGCCATGAGCGCGCCGATGGTGGCGGTGGTGGCGCCGAGGACGCCGGCGGTGGCGCAGTCGGGGATTGAGTCGCCGGTGGGCTGAACCGGGAAAAGGTCGCGCAGGCCGACCCCGCCGGCGAAGAGGCAGACGTCGCCACGGAAGCGCAGCACGGTGCCCCAGACCAGGGGGGTGCCGGCGATCTCGGCGGCGTCGGCCACGAGGTACTTGGTGGTGAAGGAGTCCGAACCGTCGAGGACCAGGTCCGCCGAACCGACCAGCGCCACCGCGTTCGCCTTGGTCAGGCGCTCCTGCAGCGCGGTGACGGTGATGTCGGGCTGCAGCTCGCGCAGGCGCTGCGCGGCTACCTCCACCTTGGGGCGGCCGACGTCGGAGGCGCCGAAGAGGATCTGGCGGTGGATGTTGGTGATGTCGACGGTGTCGTCGTCGATGACGGTGATGCGGCCGACGCCGGCGGAGGCCAGGGACTGCATTGCGGGGCAGCCCAGGCCACCGGCGCCGATGACCAGGACGTGGGCGTCGTACAGGCGTTCCTGCTGCTCCACGCCCCAACCGGGGAGGGCCAGCTGACGGGCGGTGCGGCGGAGTTCGCTCTCGGGCAGGGACATCTACAGCACCTGGTCCGACCAGGAGGCCAGCCCGTCGAAGGTGGAGGACGCGACGGCGTGCTCGCGCTTCGGTATCCTCCCGGCGGAGCGGGCGAGGTGGCCGGCGTCCACGGCGGAGCGCATCGCGCGGGCCATCGCCACCGGGTCCTGGCAGCGGTTGACGGCCGAGGCCAACAGGACACCGTCGCAGCCCAGCTCCATGGCCAGGGCGGCGTCGGAGGCGGTGCCCACGCCGGCGTCGAGAAGCACGGGCACGGTGGCGCGGGAGCAGATCAGCTCGATGTTGTGCGGGTTGAGGATGCCCAGCCCGGTGCCGATGGGCGAACCCAGCGGCATGACGGCCGCGCAACCGACGTCCTCGAGGCGCTTGGCCACCACCGGGTCGTCCGAGGTGTAGGCCAGCACCACGAAGCCTTCGGCGACGAGGAGCTCGCAGGCGTCGATGAGCTCGACGACATCGGGGAGCAGGGTGTGCTCGTCGGCGATGACCTCGACCTTCACCCAGTTGGTGCCCAGCGCCTCGCGTGCGAGTTCGGCGGTGAGGACGGCGTCGCGGGCGGTGCGGCAGCCGGCGGTGTTGGGCAGCGGCTCGATGCCCAGGCGCTGCAGCATGTCGAAGACGGACTCGCCGCCGTCGGTGCGGGCGGCGTGGCGGCGCATGGCCACGGTCGTCAGTTCGGTGCCGGAGGCCAGCAGCGACTCCTCCAGCATGGCCATCGAGGTGGCGCCGCCGGTGCCCATGATGAGGCGGGAATCGAAGGAGCGGTCGGCGATGGTGAGCATGTCTCAGCCCCCCTGGACTGCGGTGAGAATGTCGATGGTGAGGCCTTCGGTGAGTTCGCGCTCCCAGTGGGAGCGCGGCACGACGTCGCCGTCGACGGCGACCGCGACTCCGGCGTCCGGAAGGCTGCCGAGGGTCTCCTCCAGCAGTCCGGCGAGCGTGGTGGTGTCGGTGCTGACGGGCTGGTCGTTCACGGTGAGGTTCATCAGAACTCCTGGTGTCGGTGGGGGGCGCAGGCTGAGAGGTCGATGCCGGGATCGTCGCCCTCCACGAGAGCGAGCGTCACGTCCGCGGCCAGCGCGGTGAGCAGGATCCCGTGGCGGAAATACCCGGTCGAGATGATGAGGTTCCCGCTCACCCTCCCAAGGTACGGAAGATCGTCCGGGGTTCCGGGGCGGGCGCCGGTGGTGGCCTCGAGGAAGTCGCATTCCTCGACGCCGGGGACGAGGCGGATCGCGTCGCGCAGCAGGTCGTGGACGGCGCCGGTGCGCGGCACGGGGCGGTCGTCCTCCCGGGAGGTGGCGCCGACGGCCAGGGTGCCGTCGGTGCGCGGGATGAGGTAGACGGGGCGGTCCGCCACGAAGCCGCGCACCACCCGGGTCAGCAGCGGCGCGAGGTGGTCGGGGACCCCCAGTCGCAGGATGTCGCCGTAGACGGGGCGCAGCCGCAGACCGTCGTGGAGCGCGGCGGCGCCCAGACCGTTGGCCAGGACCACCTGCCCGTCCCGCGGCAGCTGCGCGGCCTTCTCCCGGACGACGGCGACGCCGAGGTTGTTCAGCGCGTCGAGCATCGCGGCGGCGAACATCCGCGGGTTGACCTGGTGGTCGCCGGGGATGTGCACCGCGCCCGCCAGCTGCGGGCTCAGCGCCGGCTCGAGCTTCCGGGCCTGCCGGAGGGGCAGGCGCTCGACCTCCATGCCGTGGGTCGACTGGTAGTCCGAGAGTTCGCCCAGGTGCGCCGAGTCCGCCCGGTCCGCGGCCACCACGAGGGTGCCGTCGGTGCGGTAGCCGGTGGGCAGGCCGGTGTGCTTCTCGACGACCGCGATCAACCCCGGGTACAGCTCCGCCGAGCGGAGCATGAGCGGGAACAGGGCCTCCTGCCGGTAGACGACCTCGGCCACCGGCGCGAGCATGCCGCCGGCGTGGTGGGTGGCCCCGGAAGCGGGGGAGGGGTCCATGAGGGTGACCGCGTGGCCCCGGTCGGCCAGGCGCAGGGCCGTGGCCAGGCCGATGAGCCCGCCGCCGACGACGGTGACGCCGCTCATCGGCGGCCTGCCTCGAAACCGTCGAGCAACCGCCGGGCGTAGGCGCCCGGATCGGCCGCGTCCATCAGCCCGCGGACGACGGCCAACCCGGCCACGCCGGTGCCGGCCAGGACCTGCGCGTCGTCGGCGGTGACGTCGCCGATGGCCACGACCGGCACCTCCGAGAGCTCCACCAGCTCCCGGGAACCCTCGACTCCGAGCGGTTCGCGCCCGGAGTTCTTAGTCGGGGTGGGGCGGAAGGGCCCGGCGCCGACGTAGTCGATGACGCCGGCGAACTCGTTGGCGGCCTCGACCAGGGCGCGGGTGCCGGTGGTCAGGCCGATGATCGCGTCCTCGCCGAGCAGGACGCGCACGTCGCGGACGTCCAGGTCGTCCTGGCCGACGTGCACGCCGTGGACGGGCAGGCTGCGGCGGCGCAGGGCGAGGGCGACGTCGACGCGGTCGTCGACGAGCACGTGGGCGGTGTCTCCCACTGCCAGGGCGATCTCCTCGGTCAGCGCGTAGAGGTCCCGCGCGGAGATCGGCTTGCTGCGCACCTGCACGATGCGGGAGCCGCCGGCGACGGCGCGGCGGGCGACGTCGACGACGTGCTCTCGGGAGCCGGCGCCGGTGACCAGGTAACAGCGGAGATCAGGGGTGGGACGCATGTTCGGCCTCTCTTCCTACGCTGGTGCTAACCAGACAGGTTCATCCGGTCCTCGCGCAGGCTCCAGCGCGATCTCAGCCCGATGCCTCGGGCGCCCGTGGGGTCGGGGCCAGTCTAGGTGATCCGGGTGGGCGGCCGGATGCGCGGGGCGCGGATTTTGCGGCGGCCTGGCGGGTGTGGGAGAATGTCCAGGTTGTCTGTATCGGATACGAACCGGTCGAGCGCCTCAACAGGGGAGAAGCCGCCAGGGTCCTCTGTCCAGAACAAGAAAAGGAAAATGTTGCATGAACATTCTCGACAAGGTTGATGCCGCGCAGCTGCGCGAAGATGTCCCGGCCTTCCGCCCGGGCGACACCGTCGATGTCCACGTCAAGGTCATCGAGGGTTCCAACGAGCGTATCCAGATCTTCAAGGGCGTCGTCATCCGTCGCCAGGGCTCCGGCATCCGCGAGACCTTCACCGTCCGTAAGGTTTCCTTCGGCATCGGCGTGGAGCGCACCTTCCCGGTCCACTCCCCGAACATCGACAAGCTCGAGGTTCTCCGTCGCGGTGACGTCCGTCGCGCCAAGCTCTACTACCTGCGCGAGCTGCGGGGCAAGGCTGCCCGCATCAAGGAGAAGCGCTAACACCCTGCGCTTCTGTGACCCCGTCGTCCCGGCTCTGTGCCGGGGTGGCGGGGTTCTCCCATGTGCGGGGTCGTCCCGCATGATGCTTGCCGACGCCCTGCTGGCCGGACCCCGGGGGAGAAGGTTCCGGGGTGGAGTTCGCTGAGGCCTGTGACTGACCTGGGGCCGGGCAAGCATCGGCCGTGCACGGCCAGTGCACGTGCGGGATAATGTCCGTGTCTCCGGGATCTCCGGCCCACAGGACTGGGCCGAGCTGTTCCGCCCAGAAGCAGCACGACCGGCAGACCACGGCGTCGCGAGGCGGGCACCTAAGCCAGCAGCTGCCGGGACGCCAGATTCCGGTAGAGGGGGCTGAGCTGCAGGAGCTCCGAATGGGTGCCGGTTGCCTCGATACGGCCGTTGTCCAGCACGATGATCTGGTCGGCGTCGGTGACCGTCGAGAGGCGGTGGGCGACGACGACCAGAGTCCGGCCCTCCGCCGAGGCGTCGATGGCGTCGAGGATGAGCTGCTCGTTCTGGGAGTCGACGGCGGAGGTGGGTTCGTCGAGCAGCAGGATGGGGGTCTCCATGAGCAGCATGCGGGCGAGGGCGAGCCGCTGCCGCTGGCCACCGGACAAAGTCATGCCGCGGTCGCCCAGGACGGTGTCCAGCCCTCCGGCCTCCTCCATCCTCTCCCGCAGGTTGACCTGGTCGAGGGCCCACCAGCAGCGGTCGTCCGTGGTGCCGGGGGCGCCCAGGGTCAGGTTCTCGCGGACGGTGCCGGCCAGGACGGCAGCCTCCTGCTCGACGTAGCCCACGATCTCGCGGACGGAGGAACGCGTCAGCTCCGCCGTGTCCTGGTCGCCGAGGAGGACGCGCCCCGCGGTGGGGTCGTAGAAGCGTTCGATCAACGCCAGCATGGTGGATTTGCCGGCGCCGGAGGGCCCGACGATCGCGGTTTTTTCTCCGGGGCGGATGTCCACGGAGACGTCAATGAGCACCGGATGCGGCTCGTTCTCCTCGGATTCCTCGCCGTCCCTGCCGGCATAGACGAAGGAGACGTTGTCGAAGGTGATGGAGTGCGAGGGGGCGGCCGGGCTGCCCCCGGTCGACTCGGGTTCGATGTCGAAGATCTGCCCGATGCGTTCGATGGCGCCCATGGCCTGCCGGATCGTGGTCACCGCGCCGAAGATCGATCCCAGCGGCATGGAGACCATGAACAGGTACAGGACGAACGTGACCAGGTCGGCCACCGAGATGGTTCCTGCGGCGACTCGGGCACCGCCGATGCCGAGCACCGCCAGGAAGCTGCCCTGCATCGCCAGCCCGGCGGCCGGGAAGATGAGGGCGGCGACGCGCGCGATCCGGACCCCCTGGAACCAGGCGGCGTCAGCGTCGGCGCGCAGGGAGAGCTCGACCTGGTCCTGAGCGCCGGCCGCGCGGATGGTGCGGACGGCGACCAGCGCGCGGTCCATTCCTGCGCCCAGGTCGCCGACCGCCTCCTGCGCCTTCTTCGTGTAGCGCTGGATGAGAGCGGAGGTGCTCACCACGGCGAACAGGGTGACAGCGACGACTCCGAGGACGATGCCGAGCATGAAGACATCGATCAAGGCCATGAGGACAATCGCGCCGGCCATGGTGGCGACGCCGCCGATGGCGTCGACGAGCCCGCCGGTGAAGGCGGCGCGGACGAGCGTGGTGTCGGAGCCGAGCCGGGTGACCAGATCGCCGGTGCGGTGCCGGTCGTACTCCGGGACGGGCAGGCGCAGAAGCCGGGAGATGAGCCTGTGGCGGGTGGACAGGACGGCGGTTTCCGCGGTGCGGGTCAGCAGGTAGGAGCGTGACGCGGACAGGACGGAGGAGACGAGCAGAAGCCCCACGAGCAGCCAGACGAGGGGGGAGACGGGCCCTTCGCCGATGGTGGAGATGATCTGGTTGATCACCATCGGCTGCGCCAGCCCCAGGCCGGAACCCACGAGGGACATGATCACCGCTACCGTGAGGATTCCCTTGTGGTTGGCGAGCATGGCGAGCAACGTCCGGAAAGGCGGCGTGGTTGAGGGGATCATGGTGTCCAAGTCTAGGACCTCCTGCGGCTGCTATGCTCTGGAACCGTGAGTGACACGGAGAAGAAGACGGCGCCCTGGTACATCGAGATTCCGGTGGTCATCGCGCTGACGCTGCTGGCGATCTTCCTTCTCCAGACCTTCGTCGGCCGCGTCTACATGATCCCCTCGCAGTCGATGGAGCCCACCCTGCACGGCTGCGCCGGATGCACCGGCGACCGGATCTTCGTGGACAAGATCGGCTACCGTTTCGGGGAACCCGAGGCCGGGGACGTGGTGGTGTTCAAGGGCACTGATTCGTGGAACCAGGGGTTTGTGTCGCAGCGTTCGGAGAACGACGTCGTCCGCACCCTGCAGAACCTGGGCTCCTACGTCGGCCTGGTCGCCCCGGACGAGAACGACCTGGTCAAGCGTGTCGTCGCCACCGGCGGGCAGACGGTTTCCTGCCAGGCCGAGGATCCGGCGGTGATGGTGGACGGCGCCCCGATCGACCAGTCCTACACCCTGCAGCCGGTGGCCTACCCGGTCGACCCGGAAACCGGTTCGGAGGAGTGCGGCGGACCCTACTTCGGCCCGCTCACCGTGCCCGAGGGCAACTACTTCATGATGGGCGACAACCGCACCAACTCCGCCGACTCCCGCGCGCACATCGGCGACGAGTTCCAGGGCACTATCCCCGGGGAGAACATCCGCGGCAAGGTCCAGTTCATCATCTTCCCGTTCAACCGTGTCGGCGGCGTCGAGGACCCGGCGATCCAGCAGTAGTGCGACCCGAGGAACTGCTCGCCGTCCACGGTCTGGGACCGGTGGCGGGCGTCGACGAGGCCGGGCGGGGAGCCTGCTGCGGCCCGATGACGGTGGCGGCGTGCGTCCTGCCCGACGGGGAGATCCCGGGCCTGGAACGGCTGACCGACTCCAAGAAGCTGAGCCCCGCCCTCCGCGAGCGGCTCTATCCGCTGATCATCGCCGCCGCCGTTTCCTGGTCCGTGGTCACCGTCTCCGCCGCCTACATCGACGCCCGCGGTATCCAGCCCGCGAACATCTCCGGGATGCGCAGGGCCGTGGCCGCGCTCGACGTGCGCCCCGGCTACGTCCTCACCGACGCCTGGCGCATCCCCGGCCTGGTCGTCCCGCATCTGCCGGTCGTCGGCGGGGACGCCGCCATGCGGTGCATCGCAGCCGCCAGCGTCCTGGCGAAGGTCACCCGGGACCGGTTCATGGTGGAGATGGACGGGCGCTTCCCCGGTTACGGACTGGCCTCGCACAAGGGGTACTCCACGAAGGTGCATATGGCTGCGGTGCGCCAGCACGGCGCCACGCCGGAGCACCGATACACTTACGCCAACGTCGTGAAGGCCCACGGCGAATGGCTGAACATGCAGGAGGCAGATTGTGAGCGCTGAGGAACTCGACAACTACGAGGCGGAGGTCGAACTCTCCCTCTACCGCGAGTACCGGGACGTGGTCAGCCAGTTCTCCTACGTGGTGGAGACCGAACGACGCTTCTACCTGGCCAACGCCGTGGAGCTGATTCCGCACACCGAGGGCCGGGACGTCTACTACGAGGTCCGGATGTCGGACGCCTGGGTGTGGGACATGTACCGCTCCGCCCGTTTCGTGCGCTACGTCCGGGTGATCACGTACAAGGACGTCAACATCGAGGAGCTGGACAAGCCGGACCTCATTCTGCCGGAGTAGTTCTCCGGCCCTGTCAAGTGAGACGCGGCCGCGTCTGTGGATAACCCTGGTTGTCCACAGTCCGCGGCCGTCCGGAGTTCCCGGTGCTGGCGCGGACGTGGCCCGGCGGTGATGGTGAGGGGGAAGACACCGTCATCCGATCAGGGGGAACCACATGACCACATCCATGCACCGTCGACGCACCCGGCTGGCGCAGCTGGGGGAGGAGCGCGCCGCCGGATTCTACCGCCGGCGCGGGGCGGAGATTCTCGGCCGCAACGTCTCCTATCCCGTCGGCGAGCTCGACCTCATCGCCCGCGAGGAGGACGGCACGATCGTCTTCGTCGAGGTGAAGACCCGCTCCGGCCCCGGTTACGGGGGAGCGGAGGCGGTGACCGGCCGCAAGCTCGCCCGTCTGCGCCGGGCCGCCGCCCGTCTGCGCCGGGCCGCCGCCCGCTGGCTGGAGGGGAGGCCCGCGGCGCCCGTGCGTTTCGACGTCGTCGTGTTCACCGCCGCCGGGCGCGGATTCGACATGGACGTCTACGAGGGGGTCGAGCATGGCGCTAGGTAGGACCCAGACCGTCGCCCTGGAGGGGGTCGCCGGCCGGATCGTCACTGTCGAGGCGAACGTGGGGCCGGGCCTGCCCGGGATCCATATGGTGGGCCTGGGCGACGCCGCCGTCAGCGAGTCCCGCGACCGCATCCGCACGGCCGCGGCGAATTCCCGCCTGAGCTGGCCGAAGACGAAGATCGTCGTGTCCATGTCGCCGGCCTCGCTCCGCAAGTCGGGTTCGCACTTCGATCTCCCCACCGCCCTCGCCGTGCTCGCCGCCGGCGTCCCGGAGGCGCGGGAACGCCTCGCCGGGACCGTGCTGGTCGGCGAGCTCGGCCTCGACGGCACCGTCCGCCCGGTGGCGGGGGTGCTGCCCGCGCTGCTGGCGGCCCGCCGGAACGGATTCGCCCGCGCGGTCATCCCGCCCGGCAACGCGGACGAGGCCACGCTCGTCGAAGGGCTGGCCGTCCACACCGCGGCCACGTTGGCGCAGACCTGGAACTGGGCCACCGGCAACGAGGACCTGCCCACGGCGGCTGGGTCCCCGCCCGTCCCACGTCGCGCCGTCCCGGATTTCGCCGACCTCGCCGGCCAACCGGCGGCCAGGCTCGCCGCGGAAGTCGCCGCCGCCGGGGGACACCACATGCTCCTGCTCGGGCCGCCCGGATCCGGAAAATCCATGATCGCCGCCCGCCTCCCCGGCATCCTTCCCCCGTTGACCCCTGCCGAATCACTGGAGGCCACCGCCGTGCATTCCGTCGCCGGCCGCGGGGAGGTCATTGCGCAGGCACCGTTCATCGACCCACACCACTCCATCACCCGGGCGGCCCTCCTCGGCGGCGGTTCCGGTGTGCCCCGGCCGGGGGCGGTGAGCCTCGCCCACCACGGGGTGCTCTTCCTCGACGAAGTCTCCGAAATACCCGCCGCCGTCCTCGACGGTCTGCGCACGCCCCTCGAGGACGGCCACGTCCGGTTGATCCGGTCGCGCCGGGAGGTCATCTTCCCCGCCCGGTTCCAGCTCATCCTCGCCGCGAACCCCTGCCGGTGCGCGGCGGAGGACCCCGCCCGCTGCCGGTGCCGGTCCAGGGAGCGTTCCACCTATCTGGGCAACCTCTCCGGTCCGTTGCGCGACCGCATCGACATCGTCGCCGCCACCTCTGCCACGGGCGCGGTCCTCAGCGCCGGGGACGCCGAGCCGACGAGCCGGATCGCCGGACGCGTGGCCGACGCCCGCGGACGCGCGCAGGCGCGGTGGGGGATGACCAACGCGATGATGGATCCGCACCGGCTGCGCCGTCACCACCCCGCCGATGAATCCGGCATGGCGATGCTCGGCGCACTGCTCTCCGACGGCGACCTCACCCAACGAGGTGTCGACCGTTGCCTCAAACTCGCCTGGACGCTCGCCGACCTCGACGGCGACGCCAGCCCCGACCTCGGGCACGTCGCACGCGCACTGGAACTGCGGGAGGGCGTATGAGCCAGGAATCCTGGGCTTATCTCAACCGCGTCGTCGAAGGCCCCAGCAGGCCGCTCCAGCTGCTTCTCGACGCCGGCCGTGACGCCGATGAGATCGCCCGCGGCGTCCGCGTCCGCGCCAGCTGGCTCGGCGACCTCGGCCCCCAGACCGAGGCCCGCCGCAGCTGGGACCGGGCCGGGCAGGACCTGGCGGAGGCCGCCGACGCCGGCGCCCGCCTGATCACCCCCGAATCCCGCGAGTGGCCCCGGGCGGAATTCGACGTGGCCTTCGGGTTCGCCGCCGCAGGCCGCAGCGAGCACGTCCGCAGCTACCAGGCGGACGCCGTTCCTCCCCACGCCCTGTGGGTGCGGGGCACACCCCTGAACGAAGCGGTGGCGCAGTCGGTCGCCGTGGTGGGCACCCGGGCCGCCACCCGCTACGGGCACGAGGCCACCCGCCAGATCGCCACGGGGCTGGCCACCCACCGGTGGGCGATCGTGTCCGGGGGCGCGCTCGGCATCGACACGGTCGCCCACGAAGCGGCGCTCGCCGCCGGGGGACTCACCGTCGCGGTGGCGGCCTGCGGCATCGACCGGACCTACCCGGCCAGGAACGCCGCCCTTCTGGACCGGATCGCCGCGCGGGGCTGCGTGGTCAGCGAATACCCGCCCGGAATGCCCCCGCAGCGCCACCGCTTCCTCACCCGCAACCGGCTCGTCGCGGCCCTGACAGCGGGGACAGTCATCGTCGAGGCCGCCTGGCGCTCCGGGGCGCTGAACACCCTGAGCTGGGCGGAAGGGCTCGGGAGGGTGACCATGGCGGTGCCGGGGCCGGTCACCTCGGCAGGTTCGCTGGGCTGCCACGAACGCATCAAGGACGGCCGCGCCCAACTGGTCACCGGCGCCGACGACATCCGCGCGCTGCTGGGGGCCGTCGGCGCCCTGGACGTCGCCGAACAGTACGAGCTGGCCTACGCCGCGACCCCGGTCCAGTCCCTGACCCGCAACGAGCTCCGCGTCTTCGACGCGTGCCCGCCGGGCGGATCCAGCGCGCAGGAGATCTCCGCGTCCGCCGGCCTGCCGGTTCCGCTCACCGTCCACCTGCTCATGGACCTGACGCGCCGCGGCATCATCAGCCGGGAAGGCGCCGCCTGGTCGCGGGTGGAGGTGGCGCAGGGATAGACAGGGTTAGACTCGGGCACCATGAGTGCACAACAGTCCCAGCTGGGGGAGGCGGTGGAGGACTTCGCCGAGCATTCCCGTCTCGTGCTGGGGCGCTCCGCGGCCACCGTCCGCGGCTACCGCTCCGACCTGCTCGACCTGGCCGTGCACGTGCCCACCTTCCGGCAGTTCACCCTGACGGCCCTGCGCGCCTGGCTCGCGCTGGCCGTATCGGAGGGGAAGTCCCGGGCGACGCTGGCCCGCCGTACCGCCTCCGTGCGGGCCTTCTCCGGCTGGGCGCTGAAGCAGGGGCACATCGACACGGACGTGGCGGCCAGGTTGGTGTCGCCGAAAGTGAACCGGCCGCTCCCGGATGTCCTCACCGCCGGGCAGGCGGGGGAGTTCGTCGGCAACGCCTCCTCCCGGGATGAGACCGAGTTCCTCCGGGACTCAGCGATGCTGGAGCTGCTCTATGCGACCGGGGTGCGCGTCGCTGAGCTCTCCGGCATGGATGTCAAGGACCTGGACATGACTCGCCGTACCGTCCGCGTCCTCGGCAAGGGCGACAAGGAGCGCGTCGTCCCCTTCGGCCGGGCGGCGGCCGACGCCGTGGAGCAGTGGCTCCGGAACGGCCGGCCGGAGCTCGCGGGGGACACCCCGGCACTGTTCGTCGGCGTGCGCGGCGGGCGGATCGACCCCCGGCAGGTGCGCCGGGTCGTGGAGAAGGCCGGCCAGGTAACCGGGCAGCGGGTCAGCCCGCACGGGCTGCGGCACACCGCGGCGACTCATCTCCTCGAGGGCGGGGCGGATCTGCGTGTGGTCCAGGAGATGCTCGGCCACTCCTCGCTGCAGACGACGCAGATCTACACGCACGTCTCCGCAGAGCGGCTCAAAGAGGTCTACGGGCGGGCGCATCCCCGGGCCTGAACGGGGTCAGGGATTGGGTTTGAGGCGGATGGTCGGGGAGTCGAGGAGCGAGAGCGGATTGAGGTAGTCGTCGGGGCCTGCCCGGGCTCCCCAGTGCAGTCCCGGCCAGCCGTCGACCGGGTGGCCGAGGATGCCGACGACGTCGCCCCCCGACACCTCGTCGCCGCGCGAGACCCGCGCGTGGACCGGTTGATAGGTGGTCCGGACGCCATCCGCGTGGTCGATGGAGACGGTGGGGGTGCCCGCGACGACGCCGGCGAAGGCGACTGTGCCGTCTTCGGCGGCGAGCACCGGGGAACCGATCCCCAGTTCCAGGTCCACCCCGCGGTGCCCGGGCAGCCAGTTGTGCCGGGGTTTGTCGAAGGCGCGCAGCACCCCGGTCGCCGCCGGGGTTCCGGTGGACGGTGAGACGTAGGCCCCGGCGGCCGGTGTCACCGTCAGGAGCAGGGAGGTCAGGACGAGGAGAAGCCGCCGCATGCCTGCAGATGCTAGGCGGGGCAGGGGGAGCCGCGGGCGTCGGGCAGCACGGGCCTGTGGATGGTGTGGCGGGTGAGGCCCGGCTGTGGACAACGACGGGGTTTCGTTTTGGCGGGGGAGCCGAAGGGGGCTAATATTGGCGACAGCAGTGTGCCCGCATGGGTCCACTGACTACGCGCGGCGGGGAAAACCGACGTCGACCTGGTCCCGGGTATCCGGGTGTCGGCGTGGCCACGTCGCTAGGGTGCAGGATCAAAACCTGCACGTCAGCACATGAAAAACCGAAACTATATGAAAGTGAGCGTGACATGGCAGTTGTAACCATGCGCGAGCTTCTCGATGCCGGTGTCCACTTCGGCCACCAGACCCGTCGTTGGAACCCGAAGATGCGTCGTTTCATCTTCACCGACCGCAACGGTATCTACATCATCGACCTGCAGCAGACCCTGACCTACATCGACGCAGCGTTCGAGTTCGTCAAGCAGACCGTCGCCCACGGCGGCACCATCATGTTCGTCGGCACCAAGAAGCAGGCCCAGGAGGCCGTGCAGACTGAAGCCGACCGCGTCGGTATGCCCTACGTCAACCACCGTTGGCTCGGCGGCATGCTCACCAACTTCCAGACTGTCTCCAAGCGTCTGCACCGCCTCAAGGAGCTCCAGGCCATGGACGCCGCCGAGGACGGCTACGAGGGTCGCAACAAGAAGGAAATCCTCATGCTGACCCGCGAGCGGGTCAAGCTGGAGCGCGTCCTGGGCGGCATCGCCGAGATGACCCGTGTCCCGTCCGCTCTCTGGATCATCGACACCAACAAGGAGCACATCGCGGTCAGCGAGGCTCACAAGCTCAACATCCCCGTCGTCGCCATCCTGGACACCAACTGTGACCCGGACGTCGTCGACTGGCCGGTGCCGGGCAACGACGACGCCATCCGCTCCACCGCCCTCCTGTCCCGCGTCATCTCCACCGCTGTGGAAGAGGGCAAGAAGGCCCGCGAGGAGCGCGCTCTGGCCGCTTCCAAGGAAGCCGCCGGCGACACCGAGGAGAAGGCAGTCGCCGACGCAGAGAAGGCCGCCGAGGCCACCTCCGCTGAAGCTGTCGAGGCTCCGGCCGCCGAGACCGCTGAGGTCCCCGAGGCTACCGAGGCTCCGGCCGCCGAGACCGCTGAGGCCACCGAGGCTCCGGCCGCCGAGGGCACCGAGAACTAACCCGAGGCCAAGGCCTTGAAACTGAGGCCCCCGCCGGTCGTGCACGCGGCGGGGGCCTTTCCCATCGACTACGCTCTGTGAACGAATACCGTTCCGATATGAGGAGGATCGCCCAGACTATGGCGAACTACACTGCTGCAGACGTCAAGAAGCTCCGCGAGATCACCGGCTCCGGCATGATGGACTGCAAGAAGGCGCTGGAGGAATCCACCGGCGACTTCGACAAGGCCATCGAGATCCTGCGCGTCCAGGGCGCCAAGGACGTCGGCAAGCGCGCCGAGCGCAGCGCCTCTGAGGGCCTGATCGCCGTCTCCGGCAACACCATGGTGGAGATCAACTCCGAGACCGACTTCGTGGCCAAGAACGCCGAGTTCAAGGAGATCGCCGCGAAGATCGCCGAGGCCGCAGCCGCAGCCAAGGCCAACACCCCGGAGGAGCTCGCCGCCGCAGACGTCGACGGCAAGCCGGCCGGCGACGTGATCCAGGAGCTGTCCGCCAAGATCGGCGAGAAGCTCGAGCTGCGCCGCGTCGCCACCATCGACGGCGACAAGGTCGCTGTCTACCTGCACCAGCGTTCCGCCGACCTGCCCCCGGCAGTCGGTGTGCTCGTCGCCTACACCGGCGAAGGTGCAGAGGCCGAGGCCGCCGCCAAGAACGCCGCGATGCAGGTTGCCGCCCTCAAGGCCGGCTACCTCACCCGCGAGGACGTTCCGGCCGAGGTCGTGGAGAAGGAGCGCTCCATCGCCGAGCAGATCACCCGCGAGGAGGGCAAGCCGGAGCAGGCCATCCCGAAGATCGTCGAGGGCCGCCTCAACGGCTTCTACAAGGACGTCGTCCTCCTGGAGCAGGCTTCTGTCGCCGACTCCAAGAAGAACGTCAAGCAGATCATGGATGACGCAGGCGTCACCCTGACCGGCTTCCGCCGCTTCGAGGTCGGCCAGGCCTAAGCGGCCTGACACTGCCTCCCGCTTCACCCGGCGCCGCCGTGTTTCCCCGCTCAGGGGGAGCACGGCGGTTTCCGCATTCTGCGCTGCACCGGTGGTTAGCGGTGATTGCCGGTGAATACCGGGCGGGCGCGACTACGGGATAGGATGGACCCGATTCCACCGCCCCTCGCCCATTCATAAGGAGAACCCACGGTGACCACTGCTGAGAGCGCCACCCCGAAGAGAGCCAGCTACAAGCGGGTCATGTTGAAGCTGGGGGGTGAGATGTTCGGCGGAGGCAACGTCGGCATCGACCCGGATGTGGTCGAGAACGTGGCCCGCCAGATCGCGGAGGTCGCCCGCACGGGCGCAGAGATCGCCGTGGTCATCGGCGGCGGCAACTTCTTCCGCGGCGCCGAGCTTCAGCAGCGCGGCATGGACCGGGCGCGCTCCGACTACATGGGCATGCTCGGCACGGTGATGAACTGCCTGGCGCTCCAGGACTTCCTCCAGCAGGAGGGCATCGACTGCCGCGTCCAGACCGCCATCAACATGGCGCAGGTCGCGGAGCCGTACCTTCCGCTGCGCGCCGTCCGCCACCTGGAGAAGGGCCGCGTGGTCATCTTCGGCGCCGGCATGGGCATGCCCTACTTCTCCACCGACACCACCGCCGCCCAGCGTGCCCTGGAGATCGGCTGCGACGTGCTGTTCCTGGCCAAGGGAGTCGACGGCGTGTACTCCGACGACCCCCGCACCAACCCCGAGGCCGAGCTGTACGGGGAGATCACCCCGCGCGAGGTCATCGAGAAGGGCCTGAAGGTCGCCGACGCGACCGCCTTCTCCCTCTGCATGGACAACGACATGCCGATCCTGGTGTTCAACCTGCTCACCGAAGGCAACATCGCGCGTGCGGTCGCCGGCGAGCAGATCGGCACGTTGGTCAAGTCCTAGGGCCACGGCGCGGGCCAACTCCCCGGTCAGATCCCGGGGAGACCGTCCCCGCCCTGGTAGATTGATCCAGGATCAGCCCTGCGCACAATCCCCGCACGCGTCACAGAGCACACACGACAGAAAAGGAAACGCCCCATGATCGACGAGATCCTCCTCGAGTCCGAGGAGCGCATGTCCAACTCGGTTGAGCACACCCGCGAGGACCTGACCACGATCCGCACGGGACGCGCCAACCCGGCCATGTTCAACGGTGTCGTCGCCGACTACTACGGCGTGCCCACCCCGATCACCCAGATGGCGACCATTTCGGTGCCGGAGCCGCGGATGCTCATCATCAGGCCCTACGAGATGAACGTGATGAACGACATCGAGAACGCCATCCGCAACTCGGACCTGGGCGTCAACCCGACCAACGACGGCCACGTGCTGCGCGTGACCATCCCGCAGCTGACCGAGGAGCGTCGCCGCGACATGGTCAAGGTGGCCAAGGGCAAGGGCGAGGACGGCAAGATCGCCATCCGCAACATCCGCCGTAAGGGCATGGAACAGCTGAAGAAGCTGCAGAAGGACGGCGACGCCGGCGAGGACGAGGTCCAGACCGCGGAGAAGGAGCTGGATAAGATCACCCAGGGCTACGTCTCCCAGGTCGACGAGCTGGTCACCCGCAAGGAAGCGGAGCTGCTGGAGGTCTAGACCACCCGCGCTTCTCGACGTCCCCCTTTTCCACCCCATCCCAGGAGGCTCCAGGTGAGCGAAGCACGACGCCTAGCTCCGGCGGGCCATCTGCCGAAACCGAAGAACAACCCCGGCCGGAACCTCCCGGTGGCCATCGCCGTCGGCGCCTTCCTCGGGGCACTGGTGCTGCTGGCGGTGTGGATAGGCCCGGCGGGCTGGTACCCGCTGGTGGCTGCGGCGGTGGGGGTGGCCACCTGGGAAGTCGTCTCCCGGCTGCGGGAGCACACCTACCAGATCCCGCTGGTCCCGATGATTGTGCTCGGACAGCTCATGGTGTGGATGTCCTGGCCCTTCGACACGAGAGGGCTGGTGGCCGCGTACGTCACGGCGGTGCTGGTGGTGATGTTCGGCCGGCTCTTCTACCACGGCCGCACGACGCCGCCCCAGAACTACCTGCGCGACACGTCGATGGCGATCTTCGTCCTCACGTGGATCCCGATGTTCGCTTCATTCGCGGCGATGCTCTCCCTCATCTCCTCCGACGGTGTGCCCGGCGGTCTCTACATCATCACGTTCATGTTGTGCGTGGTCGCGTCCGACACCGGCGGCTTCATCGCCGGGGTGATGTTCGGGTCCCACCCCATGGCCCCGGCGGTGAGCCCGAAGAAGTCCTGGGAGGGCTTCGCGGGTTCCGTCGTCGGCGGTTCCGTCACCGGCGCGCTGACGGTGTCGATGCTGTTGCAGCACGAGTGGTGGGTGGGTGCGGTCATGGGGGTCGGCCTGGTCATCTGCGCGACCCTCGGGGACCTGGTGGAGTCCCAGTTCAAACGGGAGCTGGGCATCAAGGACATGTCGACCATTCTGCCGGCGCACGGCGGTCTCATGGACCGGCTGGACGGCATGCTGCCGTCCGCGATGGTGACCTGGCTGGTCCTGAGCCTCCTGGGGGGCTAGCGCTTCCGGGTCTTCTTCACCTGCCGGCGCAGCTCCAGCATCCGGACGGCGCCGACCAGCGCCATGATCAGCGCGCCGGTGATGGCGGCGAAGAGGAAGCCGACGCCGATCGGGAACTGGAAGGTCCAGGCGAACAGGTTGAGCTGCACCTGCTGCTGGTTCTGCAGGATGAACACGAGCAGGCCGATGAGCAGCAGCGCGCCGATGATCAGCGCGGCCCAGGTGCCGCCGGCCACGGAACCGCGGACCTTCGGTTTCTCCGCTTTAGTCCGCTGTCCGGCATCGTGCTCCGGTTCTGCCACGGTCGCCGGGAGGTTGGCGGTCCCGCCTTCTTCGGCGTAGATGTCGCGGTTCTCATCGAGGTGGGCGGTCGGCGGTTCGTTGCGGACCGAGGGGTCGGTGTCGTAGACGGGGTCTTCCCCGTGCGGGGCATTAGAACGTGTCATACCACTATTCAACGCTGTAGGTGCGAGGTCCGCCACGTGCCGGGCGGGCGCATGGGTGATCGATTGGGTGATACCACCCCCGACATGCAAGGATGGTGATCATTATGGCCGAACCTGTGACCCTCCAGTTCTCCGCCCCGAAGAAGGGCATGCCGCCCACCCACTTCGCGGACCTCACCCCCGAGGAACGCGTCGAGCGCATCACCGCGCTCGGCCTGCCGAAATTCCGCGCCGACCAGATCGCCCGCCACTACTACGGGCGCTTCGAAGCCGACCCCTCCACCATGACCGACCTGCCTGCGGACGCCCGAGAGACGGTGGCGAAGGAACTCTTCCCCACGCTGCTGTCCCCGGTGCGCAGCATCCGGACCGACAACGGAGACACCACCAAGTCGCTGTGGCGCCTCAACGACGGCACCCTGCTCGAGTCCGTGCTCATGCGTTACCCGGACCGGGCGACCCTGTGCATCTCCTCCCAGGCCGGCTGCGGCATGGCCTGCCCGTTCTGCGCCACCGGCCAGGCCGGGCTGGACCGCAACCTCTCCGCCTCGGAGATCGTCGACCAGGTGCGCGCCGCTGCCGCGGAGATGGAGTCTGAGGGCTCCCGCCTGAGCAACATCGTGTTCATGGGCATGGGCGAGCCGTTGGCCAACTACAAGCGGGTCGTCTCCGCCGTCCGGCAGATCACCCAGCCCTCCCCGCAGGGCTTCGGCATCTCGCAGCGCAACGTCACCGTGTCCACGGTCGGCCTCGCCCCGGCGATCCGGAAGCTGGCGGACGAGAACATGAGCGTTCGCCTGGCCGTCTCCCTGCACACCCCGGATGATGAGCTGCGCGACACCCTGGTGCCCATCAACAACCGGTTCTCGGTGCAGGAGGTGCTCGACGCGGCGAGCTACTACGCGGAGAAGTCCGGCCGACGCGTCTCCATCGAGTACGCGCTGATCCGGGACATCAACGACCAGGACTGGCGCGCCGACCTG
This sequence comes from Corynebacterium marinum DSM 44953, assembly GCF_000835165.1. Taxonomy (NCBI): domain Bacteria; kingdom Bacillati; phylum Actinomycetota; class Actinomycetes; order Mycobacteriales; family Corynebacteriaceae; genus Corynebacterium; species Corynebacterium marinum. Next base: position 1,607,904 of record NZ_CP007790.1, on the reverse strand, counting down.
CTGGGCAAGAAGCTGCACAAGGCGCTCGGCCCCAAGGTGCACGTCAACCTCATCCCGCTCAACCCCACCCCGGGTTCGAAGTGGGACGCCTCCCCGAAGGACCGCCAGGAGTCCTTCGTCCGCCGCGTCATCGCCCAGGGCGTGCCCTGCACGGTGCGCGACACCCGCGGCCAGGAGATCGCCGCCGCCTGCGGCCAGCTCGCCGCCGAGGAGAGGTAGCACGGCGCATCCCCGGTAGCTTGGGGAACATGAATGTTCCCCATCTGCCGCCGCTGGTTCCCGATCCGGAGACCCAGGCCCTCGCCGTCCGCGACCTGACGAAGGTCTTCGGGGAGCAACGGGCCATCGACAAGCTGTCCCTCGACATCCCGCGCGGATCGATCTACGGCGTGGTCGGCCCGAACGGCGCGGGAAAAACCACCATGATCACGGTGGCGGCCGGTCTGGCCCGGCCCACCGAGGGGCGCGCCTGGATCGCGGGCCACGACGTGTGGGCCGATCCGCTGGCCGCCAAACGCGCGATGGGCCTCCTCGTCGACGGGGTACCCGTCTTCGACCGCCTCTCGGGGCGGGAGTACCTCTCCTATCTCGGCGGTTTGCGCGGCCTCGAGCCCGCCGACGTGGCTGCCCGGTCGACGGAGCTTCTCGACGCCCTCGGCCTCGCCGACGCCGGAGCCAAGTACATCGTCGACTATTCGGCGGGCATGACCAAGAAGATCCTGCTGGCGGGCGCGTTGCTGCACAACCCCGAGATCCTCATCCTGGATGAGCCGCTCGAGGCGGTCGATCCGGTGTCCGGCCGGCTCATCCAGCACATCCTGCGGGACTTCGCCGCCCGCGGCGGCACAGTGGTGCTCTCCTCGCACGTCATGGAGCTGGTGGAGGGGCTGTGCGACCACGTCGCCATCATCGACCAGGGGCGCGTGCTCACCGCGGGCCACGTCGACGAGGTGCGCCAGGGGGAGTCGCTGGTGGACACGTTCGTCGGTTTCGTCGGCGGGGGAGAACTCGCGGAGGGCGCGTTCGGCTGGTTGCGCAGGGAGGCCGGCCATGAGTGAGACCACCCGGCTGCTTCTCCGGCTGCAGCGCACGCTCTGGGTCCGGACGATGAAGGGCAACTCCGCCGCCTGGACCATGATCGCCCTCATCGGGCTGTACACCATCCTCGGCATGGTCAGCCTCGCGGCGACGGTGTGGCTGCTCGAGCCGGCCGACCGGTGGTGGGGGATCGTCGCGGTGGTGGGGATCGGCACCCTGTCCTACCTGGCGGTGTCCGTGGTCATCCCCTCCGGCGAGGCGTTGCTGCGCGCCGGCGACTTCGCCTCCCTGCCGCTGACCGCCCGGCAGCTGCTGCCGGCGATGGCCTGGTCGACGCTGCTCACCAGCCGCGGGGTCACGGCCGTGACGGCTACTGCGTTGACCACGGTGTTCACGGTCGTCCTCCTCGTCGACGCCGGCCAGCCCGCGGCCGCCGCGCTGACCGTGCCCGTCATGGCGGCGGCGTTGGCGCTGACCCTGTTGCTGGGGGAGGTGGCGCTCGGCGTGAGTTCCGGCTCTGGCCGGGTGTCCTCCGAACGCAGCGCGGTGATCAGCGGCGTGCTGGTGATGGTGATGATCTTCGGCTTCAACCTGCTCATGTCCTACGGTGTGGAGAATATCCCGCTGGACCGAATCGGCCGGATCCTCGGCTGGACTCCTGTCGGCGCGGCCCCCGCGATGGTGGCCGCGTTCATCGACGCCGACTACCTCCGCGCCCTCGCCCACGCGGGTATCGCCGCGGCGACGCTCGTCCTGGGCGCCCGGTGGTGGCTGGGCACCGTGGCCCGGCGTCTGGCCGCCCCGTTGGACGCCGTCCGGCGGGACCCGGCGGGGGAGAAGGGGAGCGGTGCGGAAGCCGCGGAAGCCGCCGTGCTGCTGCGCGGCCTCCCGTACACCCCGGCCGCTGTGATCTACTCCCGGGCGGTCCGGTATTTCCGCCGCGACCCGCGGATGCTGGGCAGCCTGGTCACGTACCCGGTGATCGCGGTGGTCCTGCTGGCCCAGGGAATCCTGGTCGATGATTCCGTGCTGCTGGTGGGCATGGTCGTCCTCGCGCTGATCTCCGGCTCACTGGCCGTCAACGACTTCGGCTACGACGGGCCGCCGCTCTGGTTGCACATCGTCTCCGGGGTGCCCGCCCGCACGGTTCTCGTCGCCCGGCACCTCGCCTCGCTGACCCCCATGATCGTGCTGCTGGTGCTTTTCGACGCCGCCGCCGTCCTCCTCGCCGACAACCGCGGCGCCGCGCTGCTCGTCGCCGCCGGATCCGTCGGCGTGGTCGTCTCCGTCGCGGCGCTGGCGCTGGTTCTGACCGCGTACAACCCTTTCCCCACCTCCCGGCCGGGGACCAGCCCCTGGTCCGACAAGGCGGGCTTCTCCGGCGCGGCCTTCGTGGCGGCCTTCGCGTCCCTCCTGCTGGGCTGGATCCCCTCCGCCCCGGGTGGCGCGCTCCTCGCCTTCGGCTACGCCACCGACCGCACCGGGCTGATGCTGCTCGGGTTGGCGGTGTCCCTGGCCATCCCCGGTGCCCTCTACTGGCTCGGCCTGCGCCTGAGTGCCCGGCGGGCGGAAGAGCGGATGCCGGAGATCTACGCCCGCGTCCACCACTGGGTGAACTGAGGCCGCGGGGGACGCAAAAACCGCCCTCCCCGAGGGGGGAGGGCGGTTTCTCGGCCGGTAGCCGCTAGTGCTTGGAGTGCTTCGCGTGCTTGGCGTCCAGCTCGCGCAGGTGCTGCACGCGGGCCGGGTCAATGTTCATGGAGCGCAGCTGCGAGTCGCTGAGGCCGGAGTACGCGCCGGACAGGGTCTTCTGGTCGTAGGCCCACTCCGGCTCCTTGTGGCCGACCGGCTGGTTGCGGGCGGACAGGGTGCGGACCTGGTTGAGCTTCGGCTCGAACAGGTGGATGACCAGGCCGATAGCGACCAGCGCGGCGAGGACGAGCAGCCAGATGGTCTCGACCTGACCCTCGTGGTTGCCGAAGTTCAGACCCAGCAGGATCAGCACAGACACCCAGCCCGAGACCTGGACGGTCGTGCGGGACAGCTCGCTCCAGCCGTGTGCGGCGGACGGCACGTCAAGGGTGGAGGTTCCGTTGTGAACCTCAGGCACGATCTCGTGGGAAGCAGCCACGTTCTTCTCCTTCTCATGAACGCGCCACACCCGTGGTCGGGCGCAGAGCACGTTGCAGCGTCTTTTACTTGCTCACATCTTTGCACATCCCCGCCCCCGTCGCGACCGAATACCCCCGCGAAACGCCGGGTGACAGAATGGGTCCGTGACTGACTCCTCCGTTTCCCCCCGGCGTATTCTCCTTCTCGGTTCGACAGGATCGATCGGTACTCAGGCCATCGAGGTGGTGCTGGACAACCCCGACCTCTTCGAGGTGGTCGGAATCGCGGCCGGCGGCTCGTCCCCGGACCTCGTCGTCGCCCAGGCGCGGCAGCTGGGCCTGGCCCCGGGCAGGGTGGCCGTGGCCGATGAGCAGGCCGCGTACACCGTGGGCCGGGAGCTGGGCGGCGCGGTCATCGCCGGCCCGGACGCCGCGGAGCGGCTGGTCCGCGAGGTCGAGGCCGACACCGTGCTCAACGCGCTGGTGGGTTCCCTCGGGCTGGCCGCCACGCTGGCCACGATCGAACTCGGAGCAATCCTGGCGCTCGCGAACAAGGAGTCCCTGGTCGCGGGCGGCGACCTGGTCATGGCGGCCGCCGCCCCGGGGCAGATCGTCCCGGTGGACTCCGAGCATTCCGCGATGGCCCAGTGCCTGCGGTCCGGCACGGAACGCGAGGTGGACCGGCTGGTCCTGACCGCCAGCGGCGGCCCCTTCCGCGGGCGCAACCGCGGGCAGATGTGGGACGCCACGCCGGAACAGGCCGCCGCGCACCCGACCTGGTCGATGGGGCAGATGAACACCCTCAACTCGGCGACGCTGATCAACAAGGGGCTGGAGCTCATCGAGGCGACCCTGCTGTTCGGCATCCCGGCCGAACGCATCGACGTCACCGTCCATCCCCAGTCCATCATCCACTCCATGGTCACCTTCACCGACGGGGCGACCATCGCGCAGGCCTCGCCGCCGTCGATGAAGCTGCCGATCGCCCTGGCCATGCACTGGCCGCACCGGGTCCCGGCGGCGCAGCCCGCCCTCGATTTCACCCGCGCCCACGACTGGCGTTTCGAACCGCTCGACGACGCCGCCTTCCCCGCGGTCCAGCTCGCCCGGGACGTCGCCACGCGGCGCGGCACCTTCCCGGCGGTGTACAACGCCGCCAACGAGGAAGCCGCGGCGGCCTTCCTGCAGGGGAGGATCAGGTTCCCGCAGATCGTCGACGTCGTCGCCGAGGTTGTCTCGGGGGCGGGCCAGTTCGCTGGTGTACCGTCTAGCGTCGACGACATCCTGACGGTCGAGAGGGAGGCCCGGATGCGGGCGAACGCGATCGTCGACAAGCTCTAGAGGAGATCAGTGGGCGCCTACCTGCTCGGCGTGGCCCTGTTCGCCCTCGGCATCGCGGTGACCATCGCGCTGCACGAGGCGGGCCACATGTTCACCGCCCGCGCCTTCGGCATGCGGGTCCGCCGCTATTTCATCGGCTTCGGGCCGACCGTGTGGTCGGTCCGGCGGGGGCACACCACCTACGGCCTGGCCGCCCTGCCCTTCGGCGGGTTCTGCGACATCGCGGGCATGACCGCGCAGGATCCGGTGACCGCGGAGGAGGCTCCGCACGCCATGGTGAACAAGCCGTGGTGGCAGCGGGTCATCGTCCTCTCCAGCGGCGTGATCACCAACGTCCTGGTGGGCGTCATCATCCTCTACTGCGTGGCGGTGAGCAGCGGCCTGCCCAACCCGAATCCGGACGTTACCCCGACGGTCGGCGAGGTCGTCTGCGTCTCCGACCAGATCGATGCGCAGACCCTGGCGGAGTGCACCGGCACCGGTCCGGCCGGTGAGGCCGGCGTCCTGGTCGGGGACCGCATCCTCGCGATCGACGGGGATGAGATGGCGGACTTCCGCCAGGTCCGCGACACTGTGCTCACCCGCCCGGGCGAGGACGTCGTGCTCACCGTCGACCGTGGCGGCCGCATCCTGGATCTCGCCGTGCAGGTCGAGTCGGTGACCCGCCTGGACCCGCAGGGCGCGCCCTACGAGGCCGGCGCCGTGGGCCTGAGCAGCGCGCCGATCCCCGACGCGGTGAAGACCTACGGCCCCCTGCAGGCGGTGCCCGCCACCTTCGCCTTCACCGGGCAGCTCCTCCAGGGCACGGTGGAGGGCCTGGCGGCCTTCCCCACCAAGATCCCGGGGGTCGTGGCCGCCATCTTCGGCGCGGAACGCGACGTCGAGGGGCCGATGAGCGTCGTCGGCGCCTCCCGGGTGGGCGGCGAACTGGTGGAACGTTCGCTGTGGAACGTGTTCTGGATGATGCTGGCGTCGCTGAACTTCTTCCTCGCCCTGTTCAACCTCGTCCCCCTCCCGCCGCTGGACGGCGGCCACATCGCGGTGGTGCTCTGGGAAAAGGTCCGCGACTTCTTCCGCCGCCTGCGCGGCCTCGCCCCCGCGGGGCCCGCGAACTACGAGAAGCTCCTGCCGCTGACCTACGCCATGGCGGCCACCCTGCTGACGATCGGGCTCGTGGTCATCGTCGCTGACGTGGTGAATCCCGTCAGATTGTTCGGCTAGAGTAGTGTCATCCCTTTTACACGATCGCCTGAGGAGAATTACTGACGTGTCGACCTCCATCGGACTTGGAATACCGGCCACCCCGCCGCCCATCCTGGCGCCGCGCCGGAAAACCCGCCAGCTGATGGTCGGCAACGTCGGCGTCGGATCGGACCACCCGATCTCGGTACAGTCGATGACCACCACCAGGACCCACGACATCAACGCCACCCTCCAGCAGATCGCGCAGCTGACCGCGTCGGGCTGCGACATCGTGCGCGTCGCCTGCCCGAAGACGATCGACGCGGAGGCGCTGCCGATCATCGCCAAGAAGTCCCCGATCCCCGTCATCGCGGACATCCACTTCCAGCCGAAGTACATCTTCGCCGCCATCGACGCCGGTTGCGCCGCCGTGCGCGTCAACCCCGGCAACATCAAGGAGTTCGACGGCCGCGTCAAGGAAGTCGCCAAGGCGGCCGGGGACGCGGGCATCCCGATCCGCATCGGCGTCAACGGCGGTTCCCTGGACAAGCGCATCATGGACAAGTACGGCAAGGCCACCCCCGAGGCCCTCGTCGAGTCCGCGCTGTGGGAGGCCGGGCTCTTCGAGGAGTACGGCTTCGGCGACATCAAGATCTCCGTCAAGCACTCCGACCCGGTCATCATGGTCGAGGCCTACCGCCAGCTCGCCGAGCAGAGCGACTACCCCCTGCACCTCGGCGTGACCGAGGCGGGCCCCATGTTCCAGGGCACCATCAAGTCCTCCGTCGCCTTCGGCGCGCTCCTGTCCCAGGGCATCGGCGACACCATCCGCGTGTCCCTGTCGGCCGACCCGGTCGAGGAGATCAAGGTCGGCGATCAGATCCTGCAGTCGCTCAACCTGCGTCCCCGCAAGCTCGAGATCGTGTCCTGCCCGTCCTGCGGCCGCGCGCAGGTCGACGTGTACAAACTCGCCGAGGAGGTCACCGCCGGCCTGGAGGGGATGGAGTTCCCGCTGCGCGTGGCCGTCATGGGCTGCGTCGTCAACGGTCCGGGCGAGGCCCGCGACGCTGACATCGGCGTCGCCTCCGGCAACGGTAAGGGCCAGATCTTCGTCAAGGGCGAGGTGATCAAGACCGTGCCCGAGTCCAAGATCGTCGAGACCCTCATCGAGGAGGCCCTGCGCCTCGCCGAGGAGCAGGGACTCGAGGAGATTGAGGGCACGAAGGCGGAAATCAAGGTCACCCACTAGACCCCCGGTCCCCGGCGGAGGGCGGCGGGCGCGCCTGGGCGTCGATAAGCGGACGCCCTGTTAACCTGCCTGCATGACCGGGACCGCAAGAGCTCTGGCGGGCGCGTTGACGGCGCTGGCCGCCGTTTTCACGCTCGCCTCCTGCACCCCGAAGCCGGTGGACGCCTCGCCCGCGGCCGAGGACTTCCTCGAGGCCCTGGCGACGCGCGACGCGTCGACGATCGCGTCGCTCATCGACGTCCCCGCCGCCGCCCAGCCCGTCATAGACGCCACCTGGGACGGCCTGCAGGCGGAGTCCCTCGACGCCAGGCTCGGGGAGGTCGACGTGCGGGAGAACGGCAACGTCGCCACCGCGCACTACACGCTCGACTGGCGGCTGCCGCGCGAGCGCACCCTCTCCTACGAGACCGCCCTCACGCTGACCAAGACGGACGAGGACTGGACCGTCCGCTGGCAGCCCACGCTGCTCCACCCGCGCCTGGGTTCCAACCAGCACCTGGAACTGCACCCGGTGACCGCGGACCGGGCGAGCGTGGTCAGCTCGGACGGGGTGGAGATCCTCCAGCCCGGCACCATGTGGCGCATCCTCGTCGACACCGACGAGGTCGGGGACGTGCGCCCCGTGGCCGCCGACATCGCCGCGGCAGTCAACGCCGCCCACGGCCGGGATGAGACAGTCGCGCGTATCGACGCCGCCGCCCTCGCCGAGCAGCTCGACCGCGCCTCCGGCGTCTACTCCGTCGCCATGATCAACCATCTCGAGGGTCCCGTCGTGGCCGGGGAGCTCGCCGACGTGCCCGGGGTCATCGTCAACGACGAGGCCGCCATGGTGAACATGGACCCCTCCTTTGCGCCGGACATCATGGCGCGCGTGTCCACCATCGTCGCCGAGGACATCGACGGCGCCAACGGCTGGCGGGTCACGGCGGTCAACGAGCACGGCGCCCCCATCGACGACGTGGAGTACCATCCGGCTCAGCCCGCCCCGGCCATCCGCATCGGGCTGGACCACGACATCCAGCAGGCCGCCCAGCAGGCGGTGGACCTCCGGCCGGAGTCACAGGCGATGATCGTGGCGGTCCGCCCCTCCACCGGCCAGGTGCTCGCCGTCGCGCAGACGAAGGCCGCCGACGAGAAAGGCGACGTCGCGCTGTCCGGCCTCTATCCGCCCGGTTCGGTGTTCAAGATCATCACCGCCGCCGCCGGACTGGAGGAGCAGGGCCTGGACACCGGCTCGATCGTGCCCTGCCCGGGGTCGATGAACATCTACGGCCGCATCGTCAACAACTACAACCAGTTCTCCCTGGGCAACGTCCCCCTGGAACGCGCCTTCGCCTCCTCGTGCAACACCACCTTCGCGGACATCTCCACCAACCTGGCGCCGGGGGAGCTCGCCGACACCGCCAAGCAGTTCGGCCTGGGCGTCGACTTCCAGATCCCGGGGCTGCACACCGTCACCGGCACCGTCCCCGAGGGCGAGACCCCGCTCGACCGCACCGAGGCCGGCTACGGCCAGGGCCTCGACCTGGCCAGCCCGTTTGGGCTGGCGCTCGTCGCCGCTACCGCCGCCCGCGGCGAAACTCCCGTCCCCGTGCTCATCGAGGGCCACGCCACCACCGTCAGCGAAGAGGTCCCCGCCCCGGACCCCGCGACCGTGGATCAGATCCGGCAGATGATGCGCTCCGTGGTCACCTCCGGCACCGCCCGGGGCATGCAGGCCTCCGGCGAGCTCTACGGCAAGACCGGCGAAGCGGAGATCAACGAGGGTTCCCACGCGTGGTTCGCGGGTTTCCGCGACGACGACATCGCGTTCGCCACCCTGGTGGTCCTCGGCGGGGGTTCCGAGGCCGCGACCGCCATCACCGACCACATGTTCGTCACGCTGGACCAGATGCGCGCCTCCCGCGTGCCCGGTGCGGTTCCGGAGCCCGCCGCCTGAAGGACTACCATGTCAGGCATGTCGAATCGTTCCCTTCTTGTCCCCGGTAAACCCACTCCCATCCGCACCGTCCCGGACCACATCGAGCGCCCCGAGTACGTGTGGAAGGACGAGGTCCGGGAGAACATCGGCGAGGCGTTCATCCAGCCCCCCGAGGTGATCGAGGCGATGCGCGAGGCGTCGAAGATCGCCGCCAACGCGCTCAAGGAGGTGGGCAAGGCCGTCGCCCCGGGCGTGACCACCGACGAACTCGACCGCATCGCCCACGAGTACATGGTTGACCACGGCGCCTACCCCTCCACCCTGGGCTACCGGGGCTACACCAAGTCCTCCTGCACCTCGCTCAACGAGATCGTGTGCCACGGCATCCCCGACACCACCGTCATGCAGGACGGCGACATCGTCAACGTCGACGTCACCGCCTTCAAGAACGGCGTGCACGGCGACACCAACGCGACCTTCCTGGTCGGCGACGTCTCCGAGGAGCACCGCCTGCTCGTCGAGCGCACCCACGAGGCTCTGATGCGCGGCATCAGGGCGGCGAAGCCGGGCCGCGAGATCAACGTCATCGGCCGGGTCATCGAGTCCTACGCCAACCGCTTCGGTTACAACGTCGTCCGCGACTTCACCGGCCACGGCGTGGGCCCCACCTTCCACAACGGCCTGGTGGTGCTCCACTACGACTCCACCACCTACCGCGACATCCTGGAGCCGGGTATGACGCTGACCATCGAACCGATGATCAACCTCGGCAGCCTCGACTACACCATCTGGGACGACGACTGGACCGTGCAGAACACCGACGGCAGATTCACCGCCCAGTTCGAGCACACCATCGTGATCACCGAGGACGGCAACGAGATCCTCACCCTGCCCGACGAGGACTAAGCTCCGCCGGCGCCGGGCGGGGGAGAGGCGGAGGGGCTAGAACTCCAGGCCCAGCAGCGCGTTCTCCGTCACCTCGGGCAGCGCCGGGTGGATCCAGTACTGCTTGGTGGCCACCTCGCGGACGTCGAGGTCGAAGGCCATGACCGTGATCATCTGCTGGACGAGGGTGGAGGCCTGAGGGCCGAGGAAGTGGGCGCCGAGCAGTTTGCCCGTGTCCTTGTCGGCGATGAGCTTGGCGATGCCGGTGGTGTCCTCCAGCGCCCAGCCGTAGGCGACGTCGCCGTACTTCTGGATCTTCACCGAGATGTTGTGCCCGGCCCGGCGGGCCTCCCGCTCGGTGAAGCCGACGGTGGCGATCTGCGGGTTGGTGAACACAGCGGAGGGCACGTTCTCGTGCGGCATCTTCTGCAGGTCGTCCGGGTGGAGCAGGTTGTGGCGGACGGCCCGCATCTCGGCGTTGGCCACGTGCTTGAGCATGTAGGGCGAGGACACGTCGCCCAGCGCCCACACGCCCTCGGCGGAGGTGGAACGGCCGTACTCGTCGACGCTGACGCGGCCGTCGTCGGTCATCTCCACTCCGCCGAGGTCCAGGTCCAACTGGTCGCCGTTCCGGGTGCGGCCGGTGGCGACGAGCATGACGTCAGCGGTGACGGTGCCGCCGTCGTCGAGGGTGACGGTGATGCCGCGGCTGTCCTGGACGGCGTCGGCGACGGTGCGGCCGACGCGGACGTCGTAACGTTTCGCGGCGAGTTCGTTGATGCGGGAGCCGAGGTCGGCGTCGAGACGCCGCAGGAGGCCGGAACGGCTGACGATGTGGACCTTGGTGCCGAGCGCGTCGAAGACGTGCGCGAACTCCATGGCGATGAAACCGCCGCCGACGATGATGATCGACTGGGGCTGCTGCGGCAGGCGCATGATGTCGTCGTTGGTGTGGAAGTGCACGCCGGATTCGGCGATGGACTCGGGGACCATGGGGCGGGAACCGGCGGCGATGATGACACGGTCGCCGGAGATGGTCATCTCCTCCTCGCCCTGGCCGGTGCGCAGCGTGCGCTCGCCGACGAAGCGGGCGTGCCGGTCGTAGACGTCGATGTTCGGGGTCTCCGGGCCGCGGCGGTAGGCCTCGCCGCCCTCCGCGATGAGGTCGATGCGCTCGTCGAACACGCGGGAGACGATTCCGGGCCAGTCGATGTGGTACACCTGCGAGCTCAGCCCCAGCTTGCCGGACTCCCGGGCGGCCAGCGCGGTGTCGGCGGCGTGGACGAACATCTTCGTCGGGATGCAGCCCACGTTCAGGCAGGTGCCGCCGAAGGTGCCCTTCTCCACGATGGCGATCGAGAGGTCGTCGAACTCCGGCCCGGGAATCGAGTTGCCCGAACCGGTGCCGATGATGATGAGGTCATAGTGCTTGTCGACCTTCAGGTCAGCAGTCATGGGGGAGGAGCTCCTTGAATCAACGGGGGATGGTCGGACGCCCGAGTCTACCTGCGCCCCAACCACCGCAGCGCCGTAGCCAGCGCCTCCTCCCGCGGCCCGGTCTGCGACAGGAACACGTCGTGCATCGCCCCCTCGACGGGGTGCACCGTCACGTCCCTGCCGAGCAGCGGGGCCCACCGCTGGATCTGCGCGACATCCAGCACGGTGTCCACTCCGGCGGACTCCGCCGAGTACGGCTTGCCCAGCCGGGACTCCGCCGAGCACACCGTGAGCACCGGGACGCCCACGTCGACCTTGCCCCGTTGAATCCGGGCCTGGGCGCGCAGCACCTCCCGCAGCCAGCCCAGGTACTTCCGGTGGCCCCGCACCGGCTTGAAGTTCACGTCGAAGTCCCACTCGCCGTGGTGGTCCCGGTGGATCGACATCCCGTAGGAGCCCAGGTTGCCGCCGGGCACCTCCAGGCCGGGCATCAGCCGGCCGAGCACCCCGACCACCGGCCGGCCCAGCGCGACCGCCGCCCGCGGGTACATCATGTCCAGCCACGGCGAGTTGAGGATGATGCCGCCCAGTTTCGCATGCCGGGCTGAGTCGTTGCGCGCCAGATGCGCGGCCCACAACGGCACGATCATCCCGGCCGTGGAGTGGGCGATCGGGGTGACGTCGGGGTGCCCGGCCGTGATGATGTCCAGCGCGGCCGTCAACTCGGGGAAGTAGTGCCGGAAGTCCCCGCTGTAGTGCCAGCGCTGCCCCTCCCGGCAGGACCGGCCGCACTTGCGCAGGTCAAGGGCGTAGAACGCGTAACCCGCCTCGTCCATCGCGCGGGCCACGTGCTCGTGGAAGAAGTAGTCCGTCATCCCGTGCACCCACAGGACGGCGCGTGTCGACGCCGCCGGATCCCCGAACCGCACCAGGGTGGCGACGACGTCACCCTCCCCCTCGGGGTCGGGGCCCAGATTGATGTCGCAGGCCTGGAAGTCGGGGCCGAGAACGTCCTCGTGCCAGCCGGAGATGTCAGCAACTGTCATGCCCACCACTCTAGGTCGGGTTCGGGGGCACCGGCCGGGGGGACGTTGAGGTGTTGGGAAGTTCACTAAATGCCCACCTTCTACCCACCCGCCACAAACCTAGGGCGTAAGGTATCTGGGTACCGGACATGGGGAGCGGAATCCTGCCGAGGACGGAGCCGAGGCCGGATAGGCCGTACCCCCGATTGTCCTGCCCGCCGGGAAGAGTGCCGCCACCCGGCGAGGGCCACAACCTTCGACGATGAATGAGGTAATTCAAGGTGTCCACTGACAAGAAGAACGCTGCCGTGATCGCTGACGAGGTCGATGTCGCCCTCGTCGGCGCGGGTGTCATGAGCGCCACGCTGGGCGCCATGATCCGCGAGCTGGAGCCGAGCTGGTCCCAGATGATCTTCGAGCGCCTCGACGGACCCGCCCAGGAGTCCACTTCCCCGTGGAACAACGCCGGAACCGGACACTCCGCTCTCTGCGAGCTGAACTACACCCCGGAGAAGAACGGCCGCATCGACGTCTCCAAGGCGATCGACATCAACGAGAAGTTCCAGGTCTCACGCCAGTTCTGGTCCCACCAGGTCGACAACGGCGTGCTCGCCGACCCGGGCGACTGGGTCCAGCCGGTCCCGCACCTCGCCTTCGCCCAGGGCCACGACCAGGTCGACTACCTGCGCCGCCGCCACGAGGCGCTGAAGGACAACATCCTCTTCCCGGGCATGGAGTTCGTCGACGACGACGCCAAGTTCGCCGAGCGTCTGCCCGTCATGGCCGAGGGCCGCGACTTCGACGCGGAGAAGGTCGCCTACGCGGGCACAGACCTGGGCACCGACGTCAACTTCGGTGCGCTGACAAGGCAGTTCCTGACCGCGGCGGAGGCCTCCGGCACGGAGATCCGCTACGGCCACGAGGTCAAGAACCTCAAGAAGGACGGCAAGCACTGGAAGGTCACCGTCAAGAACGTCCACACCGGCGACACCTCCGTGATCCGGGCCAAGTTCGTCTTCGTCGGTGCCGGCGGCTACGCCCTCGACCTGCTGCGCAAGGCGGGCGTCCCCGAGGTCAACGGCTACGCCGGCTTCCCGGTCTCCGGCATGTGGCTGCGCTCCACCAACCCGGAGCTCATCGAGAAGCACTCCGCCAAGGTCTACGGCAAGGCGAAGGTCGGCGCCCCGCCGATGTCCGTTCCGCACCTGGACACCCGGGTCATCGACGGCGAGAAGGGCCTGCTGTTCGGCCCCTACGGCGGTTGGACCCCCAAGTTCCTCAAGGAGGGTTCCTACCTCGACCTGTTCAAGTCGATCCGCCCGGACAACATCCCCTCCTACCTGGGTGTCGCGGTGCAGGAGTTCGCACTGACCAAGTACCTGATCTCCGAGGTGGCGAAGGACTTCGAGAAGCGTCTCGTCGACCTGCGCGACTACGTCCCCTCCGCCAAGGCCGAGGACTGGGAGACTGTCGTCGCCGGTCAGCGCGTCCAGGTGATCAAGCCGACCGCCGCCCCGCGCTTCGGCTCCCTGGAGTTCGGCACCACCCTGATCAACGGCAGCGACGGTTCCATCGCCGGTCTGCTCGGCGCCTCCCCGGGAGCCTCCATCGCCCCGGCCGCCATGCTGGAGCTGCTGGAGCGTTGCTTCGGTGAGCGGATGATCGAGTGGGGTCCGAAGATCTACGAGATGATCCCGTCCTACGGCGTCAAGCTGGGCGACGACAAGAAGATGTTCGACGAGCTGTGGGATTACTCCCAGAAGACCCTGAAGCTGGCCCGCTAGCATCATTTCCGGGGTGCGCCCCTTCCGCTTTCCGGCGGAGGGGGCGTTTTCTGCTCTCAGCCCTCGGCGATGTCGCGGCTGCGGAAACCGACCAGGCCGATCACCAGGAAGCTCACGGCGAGGATCGTCATGAGAATCAGGGGGAGGGGATCCACCTCCGTCCCGGGCACGGCGGGTGTGTGCCAGACCGGCGTGGTGCTGCGCGCCCAGTCGGGGAGTCGGAGCAGCTCGCCCAGGAAGAGGACGAGAATGCTCCACGCCAGATAGAACCAGGTGAGTGCGGTGAGCCTGGGAAACAGTCCGAACACCAGCACCGCCAGCGTGCCGTAGAGCAGGACCGCGGGCAGGTAGGCGAACGACGCCGCCGTCATGTCGCCGATCCACCTGGTGTCCCCTGAGCCGACGGCGATCCCGATTCCGAGCCCGAAGCCGAGGAGGATCAGCACGGCAATCGCCTGCGCCGCCACGACGGCGAACCAGACCGCCAGGAAACTCGACCGGGAGCTGCCGCCGATGAGCATGGATGTCAGTCGACCCCCGCGTTCCTCCGCGCGCAGGTGGAGGAACGCGGAGACCAGGAGAAGCGCGGGGCCGAGACTGAGGTAGGACAGGAGCATGGCGCCGAAGGAACTGGTCAGATCCGTCAGGTCGAGACTGACCCAGTCGTCGATCGCCGGCATGACGTCCACCACGCCCTCCAGTTCGTCGGCCAGGGTGCCGAAGACCACGGCGAAGGCGAACAGGCCCACCGCCCAGATGAGGAACGTCGGGTTCTCCAGCCGCCAGGCCAGTCCAGCGGGGGAGAGCAGGCGTGACGACGCCCGTCCGGGGCCCGGGCGGCCGTGCCCCAGACCCGCCCCGAGGTCCCGGCGCCCCACCAGCCAGAAGGCCAGGGTGACCAGCACAATGACGGTGACGGCGGACAGCGCCAGCGGCCACCAGCGCAGGTCGGCGTAGAGGCGGGTCTGCTGGGCCCAGGCCAGCGGGGAGAACCAGGAGAGCCAGGACCCCTGGTAGTCGATGACGTCACCGGCGGCTCGTATGAGGAAGGCCACGACGATGGCGGCGATCCCCAGCCCGGAGGCCGCGCGTGCGTTGTCGCTCAACTGCGCCGCCACAGCCGCGGCGGCGCCGAAGACCATGCCGGTCAGCGCCGTGGCGAGCCCGAAGGCCAGCGAATCGGCGACCCGCATGCCCGTTATCAGTAGCCCGGCAGAGACGGCGGCACCCATCGCGAGGGTGGCCAGCGCGACGAGGATCATCGACGCCGTCGGTGCCGCCATGCGCCCGACCGGCAGGGCGCGGAGCATCTCGAGCCGGCCGGTCTCCTCGTCGGTTCGGGTGTGCCGGACCATGAAGAGCACACCCATGACCGCGGCGACGATGAGCGTCCATAGGGAGAGCTCGCTGGCGACCATCAGCCCCATCGTGTAATTGTCGAGCCCGAACACGGGCCCGGACATCATCACCGCCGCCGGGTTGGCGCCGAGGACCCCCCGGGCCTGCAGGCTCAGGGGGTCGGAGAAGCTCGTCTGCAGCGCGTCCACACTGGCCCACACCACGACGAACATCGACAGGACCCAGACGGGCAGCCGGAACCGGTCCAGGCGCAGGTACAGGCGCAGGAGGCGGCCTGTTCCGGTGAACTGCGTGGTCATCGCCGCGCCCCCTCACCGGTGCCGTAGTGGCGGAGGAAGAGATCCTCCAGGGACGGGGGAGTGATCGTCAGGTTCTGCACCCCCATGTCGGGCAGCACGCGCAGGACGTCGTCGAGGTTGTGGTCCTCCACCTGGAAGCGGAACTTTCCCCCGTCCACCGCGAGATCGTGGACCCCCGGGACGGACGCCAGACCCTGGGCGTCGGCGGCGACGGTGCCGGCGACCGCCGAACGGGTGAGGTGGCGCAGCTCGGACATCGTCCCGTGCTCGACGTCCCGGCCGGCCCGGATGATCGTGACGGAATCGCACAACTTCTCCACCTCGCCGAGGATGTGGCTCGACAGCAGCACGGTCCGGCCCTCGTCCCGGCGCGCCCTGATCTCCTCGGTGAACAGCGACTCCATCAACGGGTCGAGGCCGGCGGTCGGTTCGTCGAGCAGGTAGAGATCGACGTCGAGGGAGAGCGCGGCGATGAGCGCGACCTTCTGCCGGTTTCCCTTGGAGTAGGTCCGGGACTTCTTCCGCGGGTCGAGTTCGAAGCGTTCGATGAGGTCGTCCCGGCGCCGGCGCAGGGCGTCGGAGCTCTGGTGGCGGGTGAGCAGGTCGATGGCCTCTCCGCCGGTGAGGTTCGGCCACAGGCTGGTGTCACCGCCGACGTAGGCGAGGCGGTGATGCAGTTCCACCGAATCCCGCCACGGGTCCATTCCCAGAACCTGCGCCGAGCCCGCGGTGGCGCGGAGGACGCCGAGCAGCACCCGGATGGCGGTGGATTTGCCGGAACCGTTGGGGCCGAGGAATCCGCGGACCTCTCCGGCCGGCACCGAGATGTTGAAGTCGTCCAGGGCCCGGGTCGATCCGAAGGTCTTGGACAGGTTGACCATGGTGATGGCGGTGTCACTCATTGTGTCTCCTGCAGCTGGCGGTTGACGCACGGTAGCCGTGTCCACCAGTGTATTGCCGGGAGCGGTGCGGACCGTGGAAAATCCGTGGATCTTGCGCCGGGCGGGGCGTAATGTGAGGTCTGTCACTGACGCTGCGTCACGGAAAGAGGAACGCATGCCCACGATCATCCCGCACATCTGGATCGACCGCGTCGCCGACGACGCCGCGGATTTCTACGTTTCCGCGCTGCCCGACACCGCGGTCGTGGACCGGCAGACCTACCCGGCCGAGGGGCTCCTGGATTTCCAGCGGGAGTTCGCCGGACGCACGCTGGCGGTGGAACTCGATGTCTCCGGCTACCGCATGGCGCTGATCAACGCGGGCGACGAATTCGCGCCCACCCCCGCCATCAGCTTCTTCCTCAACTTCGACCCCTCCGAACGCGCTGACGCCCGGGGGGATCTCACCCGCTGCTGGGAGCGGCTCGTCGACGGCGGGACCGTGCTCATGGAGTTGGGGGGCTACCCCTTCAGCCCGCACTACGGCTGGTTGATGGACCGCTACGGAGTGAGCTGGCAGCTCATGCTCACCAACCCGGAGGGTGAACCCCGGCCGTTCGTCATCCCGGACCTCATGTTCTGCGGCCCCGCGCAGAACATGGCGCGGGAGGCGGTCGACTTCTACCTGTCGGTGTTCCCGGACGCGGAGCTGGGCAGCCGGGTCCACTACGACGAGGCTCAGGGGCCGGTGACCGCGGAGTCGGTGATCTTCTCGGACTTCCAGATCCGTGGTGAGTGGCTCTCCGCCATGGATTCGGCCGTGGCGCAGTCCTTCACGTTCTCGCCCGGGATCTCCCTCATGTTCCGGGCCCGCGGCCAGGCGGAGATCGACCGGGTCTGGGAGGCGCTGTCGGCGGTGCCGGAGGCCGAGCAGTGCGGCTGGCTGGTCGACCGCTACGGGGTCAGCTGGCAGATCGTCCCCGACAACCTCGGCGAACTCCTGGAACGGCCCGGCGCCTACGGCAGGTTCATGGGGATGAAGAAGATCGTCGTCGACGAACTGTGACCTGCTAGGTGCCGCAGAAGGTGCGGAACATCTCGTCGAAACCCTCCGGGGCAGGTCTCCGCAGCTCGGGGCCGTGGTCCGTGTATGGATCGGTGACCGCGGCCAGCAACTGCAGGTAGGGCACCAGGTCGCCGGCCTCGGCGTCGGTGAGCGCGGCCTGGAGCAGGTGGTTGCGCGGGATGTACCGCGGATGGAGGCGGTCCAGGGCGGCGGTGTCCGGGGACAGGGCCTGCCAGTCTGCGACCCATTCCCGGCCGACGACCTCGGCCAGCGCGGTGGGGGAGTCGGCGAGCAGGCGGTGGGTGGAAGTCAGGTCCGGGGCGCGTTCCTCGAGGAGTTCCAGCCAGCGGCGGCCGAGGTCGGCGTCGGAAGTCCCCAACGCGCGGGCCAGCTCGCGTTCCTGCGCCTTCTCCCACACCCCGGGGAAGTCGTCCATGGCGGCCTGCGCCTTCTCGACGGCCGCGTTCTCGTCGGCGTCGAAAAGCGGGACCATCGCCTCGGCGAGGCGGGCGAGGTTCCAGCCGAGGATGGCGGGCTGGTTGCGGAAGGCGTAGCGGCCGTGGGTGTCGATGGAGCTGAAGAACGTCGCAGGGTCGAAGCGGTCGAGGAAGGCGCAGGGGCCGTAGTCGATGGTCTCGCCGGACAGGGTGGTGTTGTCGGTGTTCATCACCCCGTGGATGAATCCGAGCCGCATCCACTTCGCGATGGTCTCCGCCTGCGCGTGCATCACCGCGCGGAAGAACGCCTCGTGGGTGTCCAGGGCGGGGTGGTGGCGTTCCCGGGCATAGGTGCACAGCCGGTCGACGAGGTCCTCGTCGCCGATGAGGCGCGCGTACTGGACGGTGCCGATACGCAGGTGGCTGGCGGCCGTGCGCACGAGCGCCGCGCCGGGGACCACGCCGCCGCGCTGAATCTTCCGGCCGGTGGACACCACGGCGAGGGCGCGGGTGGTGGGCACGCCCAGCGCGTGCATCGCCTCGGAGACGAGGTACTCGCGGAGCATGGGTCCCAGTGCGCCGCGGCCGTCGCCGCCCCGGGAGAAGGCGGTGGGGCCGGTGCCCTTCGTGTGGAGATCGCGGACCCGGCCCGCCGTGTCGGTGAGCTCGCCGAGCAGCAGCGCACGGCCGTCGCCGAGGCGGGGCGAGAGCTGCCCGAACTGGTGCCCGGCGTAGCCCATGGCCACGGTCCGGCCGCCTCCCCGGCCCAGGAGGAAGGTCACGCCCTCGGGGCTGCGCAGCCACCCCGGGTCGAGTCCGAGCTCCCGGGCGAGGGTTTCATTCAGCAGGATCAGACGCGGATCGGGCTGGGGTTCTCCGCGGGCGGCGTGGACAAGCTCGGGAAATGCGTCGGCGAAGCGGTGGTCCAGGTGCGGTGCGCTCATGCCTCCAGGTTAGTGACGTGGACCCTGGGAGTCAGCCCCCTACACTTATCTGCCATGACTGCAGCATCTCCCGCCACCGGTTCCGTCACCCTCGTCGGCGGAGGTCCGGGCGCCTGGGACCTCATGACCATCCGGGGGCAGCGCGCCCTCGAGCGCGCCGACGTGATCCTCACCGACCACCTCGGTCCGGCGCATGAGCTGGGCCAGCTCTGCGACACCGCGTCGAAGGAGATCATCGACGTGTCCAAGTTGCCCTACGGCCGGCAGGTCGCGCAGGAGAAGACCAACGAGCTCATCGTCTCCCACGCGTCGGCCGGGCGGAACGTGGTGCGGCTCAAGGGCGGCGACCCCTATGTCTTCGGCCGCGGTTTCGAGGAGCTGACCGTCTGCCGCGAGCACGGCATCCCGTGCGAGGTCGTGCCGGGCGTGACGTCGGCGGTGTCCGTGCCGGCGGCCGCGGGGATTCCGGTCACCCAGCGGGGGATGGTCCACTCCTTCACCGTCGTGTCTGGGCATCTCCCGCCGGGGCACCGCAATTCCCTGGTCAACTGGCGGGCGGTCGCCGAGTCCGGGGGCACGATCTGTGTGATCATGGGCGTGAAGAACGCGCCCGTCATCGCGGCCGAGCTGCTGGAGGTCCTGCCCGCCGATACGCCGGCGGCGGTCATCCAGGAGGGCACGACCGACGCCCAGCGCGCGGTGCGCTGCACCCTGGGGACGTTGGGCGCGATCATGGTGGAGCACGGCATCGGCGCTCCCGCGGTCTACGTCATCGGACAGGTCGCCGGCCTCTGAGCCGCTCGGATGTACCCCCTGGGGTATATGTTGCTATGGTTGTTGACGCATAATCAATAATCGTTTTCAAGAAGCGGAGAAGTCCATGACCAACACCACCCGGCCGGCTGTGGCGTCCGGCCCGAAAGCGGTGATCCCGCCCATCATTCTCGGGGTCCTCGCACTGGTCTCGGCCGTCGAGCCGCTCTCGATCAACATGTACCTCTCGGGCCTGCCCGCACTCGGCCGCGATCTCGACCTCAGCCAGGCCGGCGCGCAGCTCACCCTCACCTTCTTCCTCGCCGGTATGGCCATCGGCCAGCTGGTCACCGGCCCGCTCTCCGACGCCCGCGGCCGCCGCGGCCTCTTCCTCGCCGGTGTCGTGCTGCTCGTCCTCGCCACCGCCGCCAGCGCTCTGGCCACCCACGCCTGGATACTGTTCGCCTCCCGCTTCGTCATGGGACTGGCCGGCGGCACCGCCGTCGTGCTCGCCCGCGCCGTCGCCGGCGACCTGGCCAAGGGGCCCGAGCTGGCCCGCGTCTTCTCCCTGCTCATGCTGCTCGGCGGACTGGCCCCGGTCATCGGTCCCGTCCTCGGCGGCCTCATCGTCGACGGCGTCGGCTGGCGCGGCGTGTTCTGGGTCCTGGCCGGCCTCAACCTCCTCATGGCGGCGGCCGTGTGGCGCTTCATCCCGGAGACCCTGCCCGCTGGGAACCGCTCCACCGGCGGCCTGCGCCCCCTGCTCGCGGCGATGGGCGGCCTCCTGCGCGACCGCGCCTACGTCGGCTTCACCCTCGGCTTCATCTTCAGCTTCTCCACGATGTTCGCCTACGTCTCCGCCTCGCCCTTCATCCTCCAGGAGTACTACGGCTTCACCCCGGTGCAGTTCTCCGTCATCTTCGCCGTGAACACCACCGGCATGTTCCTCGTGGCACTGACCAACGCGCGGCTGGTCCGCCGGGTCGGCCCTCTGCCGCTGGCCAAGATCGGCAACGCGGTGCTGCTGGCGGCAGTGGTCTACCTGGTCGTCGCGGCGCTTCTCGACGCCTCCCGGTGGTTCATCCTCGCCGGACTCTTCGTCGTCGTCGCGTCGATGGGCGTGAACTTCGCCAACAACTCCGCGCTCGCGATCTCCCGGGCAGGCAAGGTCACCGGCTCCGCCTCGGCATTCATGGGCTCGGGCCAGTTCATCATGGCCGGACTGCTCTCCCCGCTGGTGGGGCTGGCGGCCGCGGCGGGCATGTCCCAGCCGGTGGCCATGACCGTGGTCATGCTCGTCACCGCCGTCATCGCGGCGGCCGGCGTATGGGGTGGGGCCCGGGTGCTGGGGCGGGAATGACGGCGCTCCGTCTAACTGATCCGCGTCCGACGCCCCTGTGAGCGCACGTGCTCGGCGATGTAGGGGAGAGTGAAGGAGACCCGACCCCAGGCGGGCGCCTCGATGAGGCCACGGTCCATCAGTTTTCCGCGGGTGTCGGTCGCCTGGTTCGGTTTCTTGCCTACCGCCTCGGCGACCTCGGTCGAGGAGACGGTGTTCCGGCCGGGTTCCGTCAGATCGGCCATGGCGCGCAGGTAGGCGAGCTGGGCGGAGGGAACTCCCTTGAGTGAGGGGGCGTGGACCTGGGCGCCCATGGTCTCGATCGCCTCTTCGGCGATGGCGGCGACGTCATCCTGCGTGATCGCGTCCTCGGTGTGGTCCCACGCCAGGTAGCCCACCAGCTGCACCAGGTAGGGGTAGCCCCGGGCGAGCTGCACTGCCGAACGGGCGGAGGAGTCGTCGAAAGGTCGGCCGGAGTCCGCTGCGGTGGTGGTGAGGGTGGCCAGGGCGTCGGCGTCCGTGAGGGGGCCGAGCTCGAAACGGCGTGCCCGGCGCAGGAACGTGGTGCCGGGCAGGTCCAGCAGGCGGTTGATGCCGTGGGTGAGCCCGGCCATGACCAGGGCGACCTGCCGGTCGTCGCGGATGAGGTCCTGGTAGGTGGTGGCCAGCTGGCTCAGCGCCTCCGGGTCGGCGTCCTGGACCTCGTCGACGGTGATGAGCACACCCGTGCCGCGCAGGAGGCCCAGCAGCTCGCGGAGCCGGGAGTTGAGGGTGGGGGTGGGGGAGGGGACGTCGAGAAGTTCGGTGTCCACGCGACCCAGGCCGCCGACGGTGACGGCCGTGATGGTGCGGGTGGCCGGCGGGGAGAGCTCACGGATGCGGGTCGGGATCGTCGAGTCCACCAGGGTGGCGATGTTCTCGAGCTCGGTAAGCAGGACCGTTTTGCCGATGCCGCGGGCCCCGTCGGTGATGAGACTGCGGTTCGGGTTGCCGGGGTTGTCCTCGACGGCGTCTGTGAAGCGGTCGAGGATCAGCGTCCGACCGGCCCAGAAGTACGGCGAGGCGCCGAAGGTGGGGCGGAACGGGTCACGTCTGCTCATGCCCGACGGCCTACCTCGCCGCGGACGTTGATAAATTGATAATTTCTGTCGCTCACACCACCAGCGTCAGCGCGGTCCCCGAATCCTGCTCCACGGTCAGCCCGGCGTCCGTGGCGATCGCCGCCACCCCCGCCGCATCCTCCGCGGCCACCGGCGAGAGCGCCAGCACCCGGGCCAGGTGCCCCTTGTACTGCTTGTTGAAGTGGCTGACCACCTTCCGGGAACCGTCGGGCCGCACGGACTCCACCCGCACGGTCACCGCCGAGGCGACCCTGCCCAGCTGCTGGTAGGCGCCGGAACGCAGGTCCACGATCAGTCCGTCCACAGACGACAACGCCTCCGTCACCGATGTTCCCCACCGGGCCTTCATCGTCGGTGCCGAGCCGTCGGCGGCGGGCAGCTTCGTGCCGCCCGAGAGCCGGTAGCGGGGGATCGGGTCCAGCGCCCGGACGACACCGAACAGGGCGGAACCGACGGCGAGGCGGGACAACGCGGAGTCGGGGAGGGAGGGGGCGTCGAGGGCGTCGAAAAGCACGCCGGTGTAGCGGCGGATGGCGGGCATCGTCGGCGCCGCGAACAGCTCGCGGTTGGCTTCTGCCTCGGCGCGCAGCTTCTCCGAGATCCCCAGCACGCCGAGCGCCTCGTCCGCCGGCAGCGCCGCCAGGTCGGCCGCCAATTTCTCCCGCACGGAAGTGAGTCCGGGAAAGGAGAGTTCCCCCAGGTCAAGCGCGGGGCCGTCGCCGCCGGGGGCCTTGGTTTCGGAAGGCGGGAGCACGATCATCATGCTTTGGAGAGTACCGGGTAATGTGACTGCTCATGATCACACGCCTGTCCACGCTTTTCCTGCGCACGCTGCGCGAAGACCCCGCTGACGCGGAGGTCCCCAGCCACAAGCTTCTCGTCCGCGCCGGCTACATCCGCCGCGCCGCCCCGGGCGTCTACTCGTGGCTGCCGCTGGGACTGCGGACCCTGCGCAAGATCGAGGACGTCGTGCGCGAGGAGATCAACGCGATCGGCGGCCAGGAGCTCCTCTTCCCGGCGCTGCTGCCGCGCGAGC
Organism: Corynebacterium marinum DSM 44953; assembly: GCF_000835165.1. Taxonomy (NCBI): domain Bacteria; kingdom Bacillati; phylum Actinomycetota; class Actinomycetes; order Mycobacteriales; family Corynebacteriaceae; genus Corynebacterium; species Corynebacterium marinum. The sequence goes on along the minus strand of NZ_CP007790.1, from coordinate 1,584,696 downwards.
CCTACGAGACCACAGGCCGGTGGACCGAGTACGGCGAGCACCTGTTCCGGCTGAAGGACCGCAAGGACAACGACATGCTCCTGGGCCCCACGCACGAGGAGATGTTCACCTCGACGGTGAAGGACCTGTATTCCTCGTACAAGGATTTCCCGGTCACGCTGTACCAGATCCAGACCAAGTACCGCGACGAGGAGCGCCCCCGCGCCGGCATCCTGCGCGGCCGTGAGTTCGTGATGAAGGACTCCTACTCCTTCGACATGGACGATGAGGGCCTCGAGGCCTCCTACCAGGCGCACCGCGGCGCCTACCAGCGCATCTTCGACCGCTTGGGCGTCTCCTACGCCATCTGCAAGGCCACCTCCGGTGCCATGGGCGGCTCCGCCTCCGAGGAGTTCCTCGCCGTCAGCCGGAACGGCGAGGACACCTTCGTGCGCGCCACCGGAGGCGACTACGCCGCGAACGTCGAGGCCGTGGTCACCCAGCCGGTCGAGCCCCGCCCGATCGAGGGCCAGCCCGAGGCCGTCGAGCACGACACCCCGGACGCCGAGACCATCACCACCCTCGTCGACTGGGCCAACTCGGCCGGCGTGCGTGTCGACGACCGCGAGGTCACCGCCGCCGACACCCTCAAGTGCGTGGTGGTCAAGGTCACCGAGCCCGGCGCAGAGGATCCCGAGCTGCTCGGCGTGCTCGTCCCGGGTGACCGCGAGGTGGACATGAAGCGCCTCGAGGCATCCCTCGAGCCCGCGGAGGTCACCATGGCGGAGGAGGCGGACTTCAAGAAGAACCCTTTCCTGGTCAAGGGTTATGTCGGGCCGCGCGGCCTGGCCGCCAACGGTGTCCGCGTCCTCGCCGACCCGCGCGTGGCCACCGGCACCGCCTGGATCACGGGCGCCGATGCGAAAAACCGCCATGTCGTCGGCCTCGTCGCCGGCCGCGACTTCGAGGTGGACGGCTTCATCGAGGCCGCCGAGATCCGCGAGGGCGACCCGGCACCGGAGGGGCAGGGCACCCTCACCCTGGAGCGCGGCATCGAGATCGGGCACATCTTCCAGCTCGGCCGCAAGTACACCACCGCCTTCGACGTCCAGATCCTCGACGTCAACGGCAAGCGCGCCATCCCGACCATGGGTTCCTACGGCATCGGCGTCTCCCGCCTCATGGCGGTGATCGCCGAGCAGCGCCATGACGACAAGGGGCTCAACTGGCCCGTCGAGGTCTCTCCGTACCAGGTCCACGTGGTCGTCGCGAACAAGGACCAGGCCGCCCTCGAGGCGGGCGAGCAGCTCGCCGCCGCGCTGGACGCCGCCGGCGTCGAGGTGCTTTTCGACGACCGTCCGAAAGTCAGCCCCGGCGTCAAGTTCAAGGACGCGGAACTCCTGGGCATGCCGTTCGCCGTGGTCCTCGGCCGTTCCTTTGCCGACGGCAAGGTGGAACTGCGCATCCGCGGCGGCGACACCCTCGAGGTCGCCGCCGACGAGGCCGTGGCCGAGGTCGTGGAGCTCGTGCGCGGTTAGACCCCGGCCGCCACGACGAGAACCCTCGATTCCCCGCCGTGTGCAGGGTGTCCGAGGGTTCTTTTTTCCGCGGTGGGCGCGCCAGAAAAGACGGTGCGCCGTCCAATCTGACGAAAACGTGTCGACGTCTTCTTATATGACCTGCCCGGAGGGACGCGCAGTGTCAGATATGACGATGCGTCGCCTTATCTGACGTCGACCGCCTCCCGCTTCACCCCGCCCGGCCACCAGAACTTCTCGCCCAGCAGCTGCACCAGCGCCGGGATGAGCAGCGTGCGCACGACGAGAGTGTCCAGCAGCACGCCGATGAAGATGACTATGCCCACCTGCGCCAGCACCACCAGCGGCAGGACGCCCAGGGCGGCGAAGACCGCCGCCAGCAGGATGCCCGCGGAGGTGATCACGCCGCCCGTGGCAGACAGCGAGCGCAGTACGCCCTCCTTCGTGCCGTGGGTCTTCGCCTCCTCCTTGGCGCGGGTGATCAGGAAAATGGAGTAGTCGATGCCCAGAGCCACCAGGAAGACGTAGGCGTAGAGGGGCGTCGAGGCGTCGAAACGCTCGAAGCCGAGCAGGCCGGTGGACACCCACCAGCCCAGGCCCAGCGCGGCGACGTTGGTCAGCAGCACCGTGGCGGTCATGAGCACCGGCGCGACGACGGAGCGCAGCAGCACCATCAGGGCGATGAGCAGCACCAGCAGGATCACGGGGAAGATCAGCGTGCGGTCCGCGGCGGCGGAGGCTTCCGCGTCGTAGAGCTGCGCGTCCTGGCCGCCCACCAGTGCGTCGGTGCCCTCGAGGGTGCTCCGCAGCTCTTCGGTGTCGGGTCCGGCGACCTGGAGGATCTCCCAGTCCCCGGCCGGATCCTGCGGCCGGACCGTCGCCCCGGCGGATTCCAGCGCGGCGGTGACGTCCTGCGCCTGCCGGGTGGCCACGATCGCGGGGGTGGCCTGCTGGTCGGGGAACTTCTCCTCCAGAACCGCGGCCGCGGAGATGGACTCGGGGGTCTCGATGAACTGTTCCGCCTGGCTCAGGCCGGTGCTGATCTGCAGGGCACCGAGGCTCGCGGCGCCCAGCAGGACCAGAGACACTGCGGCGACGGGGGCCGGGCGGGAGCGCACCAGCCCGCCGATGCGGTCCCAGAACCGGTGGTCGGGTTCCTCGTCCAGGCGCGGGATCTTCGGCCAGAAGATCCACCGGCCGAACAGGAGCAGGATGCCGGGCAGGACGAAGACGGCGAAGATGAAGGCCACGGCGATGCCGACCATGGAGGCCAGGCCGAGGCCGCGGGTGGTGGGCACGGCGGAGAGCAGGAGGCAGGCCACACCCAGGATCACGGTGAACGCAGAGGCGAACACGGTGCGCACCGTCGGCCCCCAGGCGGCCGACATGGCCTCGAAGCGGTCCTCGTACCTGTGCAGTTCGTCCCGGTAGCGGGAAATCAGCAGCAGGGCGTAGTTGGTGCCTGCGCCGAAGACGAGCACGGAGAGGATGCCGGAGGTGGATTCGTTCCAGGAGGCGCCGAGGGCGTCGAGGACCCAGGTGAAAGAGATCGCGGCGAGCCGGTCGGCGACGCCGATGACCAGGAGCGGGATTAGCCACAGGACGGGGGAGCGGTAGGTGATGATGAGCAGCACCGCGACAATCGCACCGGTGACCGCCAGCAGCAGGAAGTTGGCACCCTCGAACACGCCGGCCAGGTCCGCCTGGATGGCGGCGGGGCCGGTGACCTGGGCGGTGACTCCGGCGGGGAGGCCCGCGGCGGCGTCGGAACGCAGCTGGGCCACCCGGTCGGCGTTGTCGCTGAGGCCCTCGGACTCCACCGTCACCGGGACGAGCGCCGCCGACAGATCCTCGTTGGGGATCAACGGCCCGCCCAACTCGGCGGCCTTGGCCCCGAGCGCACCCGGGTCGAGCGGGCCGTCGCCGGTGAACAGGACGATCGCGGCACCGCCGTCGTCGTCGTCGGGGCGCTGCTCGAGGATCTCCGCCACGCGGGTGGAGTCGACGTTCTCGGGGGCGGTCGCGGTGGGGGAGGCCGGGGCCGTCGCGGCCCCGAAGGACATGGCGCCGATCCCCAGGATCAGCAGGAGGAGGGCGAGCCAGCGGAAGGCCCGCGCAGTGGAGGTTTTCACCCCTCAAACGTTACTGAAAGATCACCCTGCCGAGTACGAGCCCAGAGCGGTTTCGACCTCGGCGGTGCCGCGCACCGCGAACTCCTGCCACGCGCCCGGGGCGGCCTCGGCGGCGGCGGCCAGCCAGGCCCCGGCGAGGCTCTCCTCCACGCGGGTGACGAAATCCTCCGCGGTGGCCGCGTCGACGGGCTCGTCGAGTCCCTCGAGCTCGTATCCGGGCTCGGCGACGGGAACCTCGCCGAAGGGCTCGAGGACCTCGCGGAGGATGCGGATGCGGGACTCGTGGGCGTCGAGGAGTTCGTCGACGGCCTCTTGCCGCGCTGGGTCCAGCCGGGCCCGCGCCACCCCGAGGCCCCAGGCCGTCGCGTACTCGCGGGCGAGCAGCTCGCGCGCGGCGTCGGCGGCACCGGAGTCGGGGGAGGGGTCGAGGCGCGCCGGCAGGTCCGCGGGGGAGACGGCCGCCATGTCCACCGCCTGGCGGACCGCCAGCGCGTGGGATTCGGCGGGGAGGTCGGCTCCGAGCGTGAGCGCGAGGGAGTCGTCGATGCTCACCTGCGGCAGGGCGGTCACCTCGGGTTCGAAGGCGCAGGACTCGGGCACGGTGCCGTCGGCGTGGGTGCCGCAGAGCCGGGCAATCTCGTCGCCGAGTTCCCCGGCGTGGCGCGCACGCAGTTCGGCCTCCTCGCCGCTGAGCGCGGCGGCGTCGCTGGCCGCCCGGTCCGCCAGGGCGGCGACCTGCGCGTCGGGCCGGGGCCCGAAGGTGGCGGCCACGTCCTCGACAGTGCAGGAGGTCAGCAGCGGCACGGTCAGGAGCAGGGCGAGTCGACGGTTCACAGCCGACACCCTACCCGCGATAGGCTGGTGGCCATGGCATTCCCCGGCGAAGAAGAACTAGTCACCCTGATCACTCCCGTCACCGAAGGGTTCGGCCTCGACATCGAGGGCGTCAAGGTGACGCGCGCCGGACGCAAGTCGGTGGTGGGCATCCGGGTGGACTCGGATTCCCGCCCGGATCTGGACCTGCTGGAGAAGGTCTCCCAGGAAGTCTCCGCGCTTCTCGACGCCGCCGAGGAACGCGGCGAGGTCAACCTCGGCGCCGGCTACACCCTCGAGGTGTCCACCCCGGGCGTCGACGCCCCGTTGACGCTGCCGCGTCACTGGCGCCGCAACCGCAACCACCTCGTGGAACTCACGGAGGACGGGCAGAAGTCGGTGTGGCGGGTCGGACCTGTCTCCCCGGAGGAGACCTCCGTGGTCCTGGTGCGCACCGTGAAGAAGGACTGTGAGGTGCGGGTCCTGGAATTTTCGGAAAATACTCCGGCGGTGGTAGAAATTGAGTTCTCAAACCCCCCGGCGGCGGAAACCGAGCTGACGGGACTCGACTATGACCAGGCCGTCGCCTGGCAGGAGGAAAACAAGTGAATATCGACATGGCTGCGCTGCACAACATCGAGAAGGAGAAGTCCATCCCGGTGGATGACATGCTCCAGACGATCGGCGGCGCGCTCCTCCACGCCTACCGCGACTACCGCGGCGAGGAGGGCGACTCCCGCGCCCGGGTGGACATCGACCGGGTGAACGGCTCTGTCGCCATCATCGTCTCCGAGCTCGACGAGGACGGGGCAGTCTCCTCCGAGTACGACGACACCCCCGACAACTTCGTCCGGTTGAGCGCCCAGGCCGTCCGCGAGGCCATCGTCAAACGCCTCCGTGAGGCGGAGAACGTCCGGCTCTTCGACGAGTACCAGGCGTTCGAGGGCCGCGTCGTCTCCGGCGTGGTGCAGAAGGACGAAGCCGCCAACTCGCGGGGCATGGTCATCGTCCAGCTGGGCACCGAGACCGACCCCCAGGACGGCATCCTGCTGCCCGCCGAGCAGATCCCGGGCGAGGAGCTCAAGCACGGCGATCGGGTCAAGGCCTTCATCGTCGGCGTGAACAAGGGTCCGCGCAGCGTGCAGATCAATCTCTCGCGCACCCACCCGGAGCTCGTCCGCGGGCTCTTCGAGCTGGAGATCCCCGAGGTCGCGGACGGTTCCGTCGAGATCCTCGGCATCGCCCGGGAGGCCGGCCACCGTTCCAAGGTGGCCGTCGCCGGCAGGATCAAGGGGCTCAACGCCAAGGGCGCCTGCATCGGCCCCCGCGGCCAGCGGGTGACCAACATCATGAACGAGCTCGGCGGGGAGAAGATCGACATCATCGACTACTCCGAGGACCCGGCCACCTACGTGGGCAACGCCCTGGCCCCGTCCAAGGTCATCCGCGTGGAGATCACGGATCCTGAGGCGCAGACCGCGCGTGTCACCGTGCCGGACTACCAGCTCTCCCTCGCCATCGGCCGGGAGGGGCAGAACGCCCGCCTCGCAGCGCGGCTCACGGGCTGGAAGATCGACATCCATTCGGACGTCAACTAGGGCGGTTTCCCGCTGAAGTTCAATTTCAGGTGAAAATAGCGTAAACTGTTGGATGGCCCATGTGCCGTTGATGAACAGGATTTATGTAGGAGACGAATGACGCGGACCCGTGAAATGCGCATTCGGACCTGCATCGCCACCCGCGAGCGCAAGTCCGACACGGACCTGCTCCGGGTGGTCGTCGATAGCAGGGACGAGTCCCGCCTACTGGCGGACCCGTCCCGCAGACTTCCCGGAAGGGGAGCCTGGATCACTCCTGATCTCGCGGCACTCGAGCTGGCGGAACAACGTCACGCCTTTGGGCGGGCGTTCCGGAAGTCCGGGAAAAACCTGGACACAGGTCACGTACGCACGTACCTCACGGCGCAAGCTGCCGGAACCGACACTGTAAGGAAGACCGAACACTGATGAGCACACCACGATGAAGCATCAGCGATGAACGTCACATACATCGCCTAGAGGTCGAGTTCCCTTTCCGGGGCTTGATACTCGATCTCTGGCAACAACAAGAGGAGTAAAGTGCCCGGAAAGCTACGCGTTCACGAGCTTGCAAAGCAGCTCGGCGTAACCAGCAAGGAACTGCTCGCCACGCTCAAGGAGCAGGGCGAGTTCGTCAAGACCGCATCTTCCACCGTCGAACCCCCGGTGGTCCGGAAGATGCTCGACGTCTACGAGAAGGACACCGCCCCGAAGCCGGGAGCGGCGTCCGCCAAGCCGGGTGCCGCAGGCAAACCCGGCCCCAAGCCCGGTGGCGCACCGAAGCCCGGTGCCGCAACCAAGCCCGGCCCCAAGCCGGCGCCGGCCGCGAAGCCGACCCCGGCTCCGGCCGCAGCAGCGAAGCCGACGCCGGCCGCAGCCGCTAAGCCCGCCCCTGCCCCGACCCCGGCCGCAGCGGCGAAGCCGACCCCTGCCCCGACGCCGGCGGCAGCCGCTAAGCCTGCCCCGACGCCGGCGGCAGCCCCGAAGCCCGAGGCTGACGCACCCACGCCGGCCGCAGCGGCAGGCAAGCCCGGCCCGAAGCCGGGCCCCGCAGCCAAGCCCGCACCCAAGCCGGGCGGCGCACCCAAGCCGGGTTCCGCCATGCCGCGGCCGATGCCGCGTCCGGGCGGCCGCCCGCGTGTCGCCAACAACCCGTTCTCTTCGGGCGGCGGTGACCGTCCGGCACCGCGTCCGGGCGGCGGCCGCGGCCAGGGCGCACCGCGTCCCGGCGGCGCCGGAGCTCCCGGTGGCCGTGGCGGTCAGGGCGCACCGCGCCCCGGCGGCCAGGGTGGCCAGGGCGCACCGCGTCCGGGCAGCGATCGTCCGGCACAGGGCGGCGGACGCCGTCCGTCGCCGGGAATGATGCCGACCTCGCAGGCTCCGACCCCGGGTCAGATGCCGCAGAAGGCGGCCGGCGCAGGTCGTGGCCGTGGCGGCCAGGGCGGCCCCGGCGGCCGTACGGGCGGCCCCGGTGGCGGTGGCGGCGGCGGTTTCCGTGGCGGCGGACCCCGTCGCGGCAGCACTGCCGGTGCTTTCGGACGTCCGGGCGGCGCACCGCGCCGTGGGCGCAAGTCGAAGCGGCAGAAGCGTTCCGAGTATGAGGCGATGCAGGCCCCGAACGTCGTCGGCGGCATCCGCCTGCCCGACGGCCGCGGCCAGTCCATCCGTCTGCGCCGCGGAGCTTCCCTGTCGGACTTCGCCGACAAGATCAACGCTGATCCGGCCGCACTGGTGCAGGCTCTGTTCAACCTCGGCGAGATGGTCACCGCGACCGCTTCGGTGTCTGAGGAGACCCTGCAGCTGCTGGGTGCGGAGATCAACTACGTCGTCCAGGTCGTCTCTCCGGAGGATGAGGACCGTGAGCTGCTCGAGTCCTTCGACCTGCAGTTCGGCGAGGACGAAGGCGGCGAGGAAGACCTCGCGAAGCGTCCGCCGGTCGTGACCGTCATGGGTCACGTCGACCACGGTAAGACGCGACTGCTGGACACCATCCGTAAGGCTGATGTCGGTGCCGGCGAGGCCGGCGGCATCACCCAGGGCATCGGTGCCTACCAGATCCGTCGCGTCGTCGACGGCCGCGAGCGTCCCATCACGTTCCTGGATACCCCGGGCCACGAGGCGTTCACCGCCATGCGTGCCCGTGGTGCGAAGTCCACGGATATCGCGATCCTCGTGGTCGCCGCCGACGACGGCGTCATGCCGCAGACGGTGGAGGCCATCAACCACGCGAAGGCGGCCGGTGTGCCGGTCGTCGTGGCGGTGAACAAGATCGATAAGCCGGACGCCTCCCCGGAGAAGATCCGCGGCCAGCTCACCGAGTACGGCCTGGTTCCGGAGGAGTACGGCGGCGACACCATGTTCGTCGACATCTCCGCCAAGCAGGGCACGAACATCGACGAGCTGCTCGAGGCTGTCGTCCTCACCGCGGACGCCTCCCTGGATCTGCGCGCCAACCCGGACATGTACGCCCAGGGTGTCGCCATCGAGGCGAACCTGGACCGCGGCCGCGGTCCCGTGGCCACCGTCCTGGTCCAGCGCGGTACGCTGCGCGTCGGCGACTCCATCGTCGTGGGCGGCACCTACGGCCGCGTCCGTCGCATGATCGACGAGCACGGCCACGACGTGGAAGAGGCGGGTCCGTCCCGTCCGGTCCAGATGCAGGGCCTCAACGGCGTCCCCGGCGCCGGCGACAACCTGCTCGTCGTCGAGGACGACCGTGTCGCACGCCAGATCGCGGCGCAGCGTGACGCCCGCAAGCGTTCCGCTGCCCAGGCACGCGGCCGCAAGCGCGTCTCCCTCGAGGATCTGGATGCGGTGCTCAAGGAGACTTCGGTCCTCAACCTCATCCTCAAGGGCGACAACGCCGGCTCCGTGGAGGCGCTGGAAGAGTCCCTGCTCAAGATCGAGATGAACGACGAGGTCGAGCTCAACATCATCGACCGCGGCGTCGGTGCGGTCACGCAGACGAACGTCTCGCTGGCCAACGCCTCCAACGCGGTGATCATCGCCTTCAACGTCCGCGCTGAGGGCAAGGCCACCGAAGAGGCCAACACCGAAGGTGTGGACATCCGCTACTACACCGTCATCTACAGGGCCATCGAAGAGGTGGAGGCTGCCCTCAAGGGCATGCTCAAGCCGGTCTACGAGGAGCGCGAGGTCGGTGTCGCGGAGATCCGCGCGCTGTTCAAGGCCTCGGCCATCGGCCTCATCGCAGGTTGCATGGTCGAGAGCGGCAAGGTGCGCCGCAACGCATCCGCCCGCCTGGTCCGGGACGGCAACGTCATCGCGAACAACGTCAAGATCGAGTCCCTGCGACGCGAGAAGGACGACGTCACCGAGGTCACCGCAGGCTACGAGTGCGGTCTCGTGCTGTCCTACCCGGACATCGCGGTCGGCGACAAGATCCAGGTCTTCGAGCAGGTCGAGGTCCCGCGCGACTAGCATGCCGCGCACACTGTGGTCCGTTTCGGACCTGCACGTCACCTGGCCCGCCAACCGCGAGCGCACTGAGCGCCTGCGGCCGGCGGATCCGGGGGACTGGCTCATCGTCGCCGGAGACGTGGCCGAGCGTATCGACGTAGTCGTCGACACCCTCGCCCGTCTCCGGCGGCGTTTTGCCCGCGTCATCTGGACGCCGGGCAACCATGAACTTTTTTCCCGCGGCGCCGACCGCTTCAAGGGGCGTGAACGCTACCTGCGCCTGGTGGAGCTGCTGCGTGAGGTGGGCGTCGATACGCCCGAGGATGATTACCCGGTGTTTGGGGACGTCACGGTCGCACCGCTGTTCACTTTGTACGACTACTCCTTCCGCCCGCCGGGCCTGAGCGTGCCCGAGGCGCTGGAGGGGGCCAGGAACGCGCGCGCCATGCTCGACGACGAGCTGTTCATTGCCCCCTACGTGGACATCCCGGCCTGGTGCGCCGAGCGGGTGGCCTACTCCCGGGAACGGTTGTCGTCGATCGAGGGGCCGACGCTGCTGGTCAACCACTGGCCGCTGGTCGTCGAACCGACGCTGCGCCTGGCGAAGCAGGAGATGGCCCTGTGGTGCGGGACGGCCGCCACCCGCGACCTGCCCGTGGAACACGACGCCGTCGGGGTGATCCACGGGCACCTGCACATGCCGGAGGAGATCAGGGTGGACGGCGTCCCGCACTTCGACGTGTCCCTCGGTTACCCTTTCGAGCAGGAACGCATGCCGCGGCGCGCCTGGCCGCTGCCGGCCCTGAAAATCCGGTGACGGACCCCGGAGCCGGGGAGGGGCGAGGGCCGGCGGGCGCACGGGGTAGAATCTGTGGAAGTTCTGAGTTCGACTATCAAGGAGACGCCAGACATGGCAGACAACGCCCGCGCCGCCCGCATGGCCAAGCGCATCCAGACCATCGTGGCCTCTGCGATTGAGCGCGAGGTCAAAGATCGCCGCCTGGAGCTGGTCACCGTCACCGACACCCGGGTCACCGGCGACCTCCACGACGCGAAGGTGTTCTACACCGTCCGCGGCCGCTCCCTCGACGAGGCCCCCGACTACGACGCCGCCGCGGAGGCGCTCCACCGCGCCCGGGGCCAGCTGCGCAAGATCGTGGGCGACCAGCTGGGCGTCCGTTTCACTCCGACCCTCTCCTTCGAGGTGGACACCGTCCCGGAGGCCTCCGCGCACATGGAGGGGCTGCTCGCCCGCGCCCGGGCGCGCGACGCCGAGCTGGCGAAGCTGAAGGAGAACGCGAAACCGGCCGGCGACCCCAACCCGTACAAGACGGAGGGCGATCAGTAGTGCCCCCCTACGCCGAAGCGGCCGCCGCCGTCGAGGCTGCGCGGAGCGTGGCCGTCGTCGGCCACGTGCGCGCTGACGCGGACGCCATCGGCTCCGTGTGCGCCACTGTCGGCGCACTGCGCCAGCTGGGCAAGCAGGCGGTGGGGCTCATCGGGCAGTCCTTCCCCTTCGCGGACAACCTGCGCACCATCCCCGGTGCGGAGGAGATCCTGCTCAGCGATTCGCTGCCCGACGTCGACCTCATCATCACCGTCGACTGCGGTTCACTCGACCGCACGGGTACGCTCGCCGCGGCGATCGCGGAGCGCCCCGGTGACACCGTGGTCATCGACCATCATTCCTCCAACCCCGGTTACGGACACGTGGACCTGATCGACGCCGGGGCCGAATCCACGACCACGGTCCTCGGACGGCTCTTCGAGCTGCTGGACGTCACGCTGGATAAGCCGATCGCGCATGCCCTGTATGCGGGCCTGCTCACCGACACCGGCAGTTTCCGGTGGGGCACCCCGCAGATGCACACCTTCGCCGCCCGCCTCATGGAGACGGGCCTGGACGTCCGGTCCATCGCCGTCGACCTGCTCGATTCCGGCACCGTGGTGGATCTGCGGATGATGGGCCGCGCCCTGTCGAGCGTGCGGGTGCACGAGGCCGGTGAACACCGCCTGGCGGTGATCGTCGCCGACCACGATCTCGTCCGGACGGGTTCGCTGCCCGCGGTCGAGGGCCTGGTGGACTTCGTGCGTTCCCTGGAGGGCACGAACCTGGGCGCGGTGTTCAAGGAGTCGATGCCCGGGATCTGGCACGTCTCGTTGCGTTCCAACCAGATGAACGTCTCCCTGCTGGCCGTCGCCCTGGGCGGCGGCGGGCACATCCCGGCCGCCGGCTACACCGCCCACGGCACCATCGACGAGGTCCTCGAGGAATTGCTGGGGGAGCTGCGGGCGTCGTGACGGTCTCCGCCAGGCAGATCTTCGCACTGGCGCTGCCCGCCCTCGGCGTCCTCGCCGCGACCCCGCTGTATCTGCTTCTCGACACCGCCGTCATCGGCCGCCTCGGCGCCTTCGAACTCGCGGCGCTGGCCATCGGCACCACGGTGCAGTCCACGGTGACCACGCAGCTGACCTTCCTGTCCTACGGCACCACCGCCCGCGCCTCCCGGCTCTACGGTTCGGGGCGGCGCGGGGACGCCGTCGCAGAAGGCGTGCAGGCCACCTGGGTGGGGCTCGGGGTGGGGCTGGTCATCGCCTCGTTGATCTGGCTCTTCGCCGGGCGCATCGGGCTGTGGCTCTCCGGTGACGCGGCCACGGCCGCGGCGGCGGAGGAGTGGCTGCACATCGCGGCCTTCGCCATCCCGCTGACGCTGGTGGTCATGGCCGGCAACGGCTGGCTGCGCGGTGTGCAGGACACCCGGCGCCCGCTCTGGTTCACCCTCGCCGGGGTCATCCCCGGGGCAATCCTCATCCCCGTCCTGGTCGGCGAGTTCGGGCTCCCGGGCTCCGCGATGGCCAACGTGGCGGGCGTGGCCGTCACCGCCCTGTGCTTCCTCGTCGCCCTGGCCCGGGAACACCGGGGCAGGTGGCGGCCGGACTGGTCGGTCATACGGCGGCAGCTGGTCATGGGCCGGGACCTGATCCTGCGGTCCCTGTCCTTCCAGGTGGCCTTCGTGTCGGCGGCGGCGGTGGCCGCCAGGTTCGGCACGTCCTCGCTGGCGGCCCACCAGATCATGCTGCAGCTGTGGAACTTCATCACGCTCGTGCTCGATTCCCTCGCCATCGCGGCGCAGGCGCTGACGGGGGCGGCGCTGGGGCGTGGGACGGTGGACGTCGCGAAGCAGGTGGGGCAGCGGGTGACCGTGTACTCCCTGCTCTTCGCCGGGGCGCTCGGCGCGGTGTTCGCGGCCGGCGCCGGAGTGATCCCGCGGTTGTTCACCGGCGACGCCACCGTCCTCGAAACCATCGCGGGGCCGTGGTGGCTGATGATCGTCATGATCGTCCTCGGCGGCGTCGTCTTCGCGCTCGACGGGGTGCTGCTGGGGGCCGGTGACGCGGCCTTCCTCCGCACGATCACCATCGCGTCCGTCGTCCTCGGTTTCCTGCCGGGCGTGTGGATCGCCTACGCCGTCGGCGGCGGCCTGACCGGCATCTGGCTGGGACTGCTGGCGTTCATCGTCATCCGGCTCATCGCGGTGGTCTGGCGCTTCCGGTCCATGGCGTGGGCTGTGGTAGACACGGGGAGATAAGGAGGTGCGTCGATGAACACAACGTTGTGGGCCGTCAGCGACCTGCACGGCGCCGTCAAGGCCAACGTCATCCGGATCGAAGAGATCCAGCCCGCGGACCCCTCGGACTGGCTCATCGTCGCCGGTGACGTGGCGGAACGCACCGACCTGGTGCTGCGCATCCTCCGGCAGCTGCGGGGACGCTTCGCCAAGGTCATCTGGGTGCCCGGCAACCACGAGCTGTTCTCGCGATCCACGGACCGCTACCAGGGCAGAGACAAGTACACCGAACTCGTCGACGGGTGCCGGGAGATCGACGTCCTCACCCCCGAGGACCCGTACCCGGTGTTCGACGGCCTCACCATCGTGCCGCTGTTCACCCTCTACGACTACTCCTTCCGCGCACCGGGCATGACCGTCGAGGAGGCGGTCCAGGCCGCCCACGACCGGCAGATCATGATGACCGACGAGTTCGCCATCGCCCCCTTCGTCGACGTCCGCGCCTGGTGCTGGGACCGGCTGGCCTACTCCATCAAACGGCTCTCCCTCATCGAGGGCCCCACCATCCTGGTCAACCACTGGCCGCTCGTGCAGGAGCCGACGCTGACCCTGCGCCACCCGGAGATCGCCCTGTGGTGCGGCACCCGGCACACCCGGACCTGGGCAGAGCGCTACAACGCGGAGGTGGTCATCTACGGGCACCTGCACATGCCCGGGGAGACCGTCGTCGCGGGCGTCCCGCACGTGGAGGTGTCCCTGGGCTACCCCCGCGAATGGGAACGCCACGGCCACCTCAACCCCTGGCCCTACCGGGTCCGCACGGTGCGGGGTGGTCACGATGCTTGAGCAGTTCCTCTTCCCCGACGCCGCCCGCTTCTGCTACGTCATCACCGACCGTAACCACCCCGACCTGCAGAACTACCACGGCCTGCATCCCCTCGAGCAGGCGCTGGTGTCGCACTCGGTCGACGTGCGCAAGGCCGAGTTCGGCGACGCCCGCTGGTGCGCGCACCAGGCGCTGCGAGACCTCGGCCACTGCGACTACGAACCGATCCTCCGCGGCGAACGGGGCATGCCCCTGTGGCCGGACTCCGTCACCGGTTCCATGACCCACACCGAGGGATTCCGCGCCGCCGTCGTCGCCCCGAAGAAGCACGTCCGCTCCATGGGGCTGGACGCCGAACCGGCGGAGGCGCTGCCCCGGGAGGTCATCAGCTCCATCGCCCGCCCGGGGGAGATGCCCCAGCTCGAACGCCTACGTTCCGAGGGCATCGAGTGCGCCGACCGCCTGCTCTTCTGCGCCAAGGAGGCCACCTATAAGGCGTGGTTCCCGATGACGCACCGCTGGCTCGGTTTCGAGGAGGCGGAGATAGACATCCGTTCCGACGGCTCCTTCATCTCCTACCTCCTGACCCGGCCCACCCCGGTGCCGTTCATCTCCGGCCGGTGGATGGTGCGCGACGGTTATGTCATCGCCGCGACCGCGGTGACCTAGCCGGAACCGGGGTGGCGGTGACCCCCGCTGCCCGGAGGTGCGGCACGCCCGTGGCATACTCTCCGGACGTTCATTCATCACCGTCCGGAGGGAATCATCATGGCGTTGCGGCGTTGGCTCACACTGACCGGGGCGGCCCTGGTACTCGGGCTGGCGGCCGCCGGATGTTCGGCGCCGGACGGCGGGACGGCCGGGTCCGGGTCGCCGGAAGCGACGGTTTCGACCGCCGCCGCGACATCGGACTCCGCTGCCCCGGGGGAGAGCACCCCGGCGGAGTCGGAGACGACGTCTGCGAAGGCGCCGGAGGAGATCGGGGAGCCGGGTGCGGCGGCCGGGACCGCGGCGGCCGCGCTGGCGTCCCTGGAGGTCAAGGGGCGCGCCCCCATGACGGGCTACGACCGCGAGCAGTTCGGCCCTGCGTGGGCCGACACCGACCACAACGGCTGCGACACCCGCAACGACATGCTCGCCCGCGACCTGACCTCCGTCACCTTCCGGCCCGGCACCAACGACTGCGTGGTGCTCACCGGGGTGCTCAACGACCCCTACACCGCCACCGACATCGCCTTCCTCCGCGGGCAGGGCACCTCCGAGGCAGTCCATATCGACCACGTCGTCGCGCTGGCGGACGCGTGGCAGAAGGGCGCCCAGCAGCTCGACGCGGAGGTGCGCCGTCAATTTGCCAACGACCCGCTGAACCTGCTGGCCGTCGACGGTCCCGCCAACATGCAGAAGGGCGCCGGCGACGCCGCCACCTGGCTACCCGCCAACCGTTCCTTCCGCTGCGACTACGTCGCCCGGCAGATCGCGGTCAAGGCCAACTACGACCTGTGGGTCACCGCAGCGGAACGCGACGCCATGGCACGTGTGCTGGACGCCTGCCCCGGGCAGGTTCTCCCCGAAGGCCGGACCAGCCCCGCCGTCGAGCCCACAGCGACGGCTCCGGCACCGGAACCGCTCGCTGACCCGGCGGTCGAGCCGGCGGCCGTCGCCCCGGCCCCGGCCCCGGCTCCCGCTCCCGCCCCGGCTCCCGCCCCGGCGGCGCAGCCGGAGGGGACGGATCCGCAGTTCAGCAGCTGCCGGAAGGCGAAGGCCGCGGGGTACGGACCCTACGTCGCGGGGATCGACCCCGAGTACCACTGGTACGGCGACGGGGACAACGACGGCATCAACTGCGAATAGCCCCTACCCGGCGGGCCCCCGGTCGCGCAGCTAGAGCGTCGAGGGCCGCGCCACGAAGACGGTGGCCAGCCGCTGGCCCTTCTCCTTGATCAGGGCGATGGCGCGCCCGTCGGGAGCCACGGCCGCGTGCACGCCGGCCAGGCCGCGGGGTTCGAGCCACTTGCCCATGGCCAGGGCGGCGGCTTCCTCGTCGGTGACGGCGAGGACCGGGAAGTTCCGGGTGAGCGCCTCATCCAGGGAGAGCGAGAGCTGCGGCTGCTCCTCCAGCTGCGCGAGGGTCTGCGCGTCGGAGAGCAGGAAGGACCCGACCGCGGTGCGGCGCAGCGCTGTGAGGTGGCCGCCGACGCCGAGGGCCTCGCCGAGGTCGCGGGCCAGGGAGCGGATGTAGGTGCCCGAGGAGCAGTCGACGCTCACGTCGATGTCGAGGAACGCGCCCTCGCGGCGGAAGGCGAGGGCGTCGAAACGCGTCACGGTCACCGGCCGGGCGGGGATCTCGATGTCCTCGCCGTCACGCACCCGCTCGTGGGCGCGCTTGCCGCCGATCTTGATGGCGCTGACCGAGGCGGGGCGCTGCATGATCTCCCCGGTCAGCGCGGCGATGCCGGCCAGCACCTGCTCCTCGCTTATCGACGCCGCGTCCGCCCCGCCCGTCACCTCCCCCTCGGCGTCGTCGGTGGTGGTGGACGCGCCGAGCCGGATGGTGCCGTCGTAGGACTTCGTGGCCGCGACCATGTGCGCGAGGAACTTCGTGCCGCGTTCGATGCCGACGACGAGAACGCCGGTGGCCATGGGGTCGAGGGTGCCGGCGTGGCCGACCCGCCGGGTGGAGAAGTATCGCCGCAGGCGGGAGACCACATCATGCGAGGTCATGCCCGCGGGCTTGTCGACGACGACGAGTCCGGAACCGGCCAGGGGATCAGTCATACCGGAAGTCTATGCCGTAGTCTGTAGCGGTGATTGTTTGGCACGGAGTTGAGGACATCCCCGCAGACCTCGAGGCATCGGTGGTCACCATCGGGGTCTTTGACGGCGTTCACCGCGGGCACCGCGCGCTCATCGAGGAGGCGGTCCGGTCCGCGCGGGCGCAGGGGCTGCCATGCGTGATGGTCACCTTCGACCCGCACCCGCTCTCGGTGTTCGCCCCCGAGCGCACCCCGGTGCTGCTCATCCCGGTCGAGCAGCGGATGCGCCACGCCATGGAACTCGGCGTCAACGGCGTGCTGGTCCTGGATTTCCGGCACGAGCTGGCGGGCCTGTCGCCGGAGGATTACTTCACCGTGCTGCTGCGCGACGGGCTCAAGGCCCGGACCGTGGTGGTGGGGGAGAACTTCACCTTCGGCGCCCACGCCGCCGGCACCGCCGACACCATGCGCGAGCTGGGCGCCAAGTACGGCGTGGACATCAACATCGTCGACCTGCTCTACGACGAGGACACCCGGATCTGCTCCTCCCAGATCCGGGAGTACCTCGGGCAGGGCGACGTGCGCAGCGCGGCCTGGGCCCTGGGCCGGGACTTCCTCGTCACCGGCGAGATCGTCCACGGCGCCGGCCGCGGCGGCCGCGAGCTGGGTTTCCCCACCGCCAACCAGTACTTCCCGGAATCGGTGGCCCTGCCCGCCGACGGGGTCTACGCCGGCTGGTTCACCATCCGCGACGACCGCCCCATCGACGGGAACATGGAACGCGACGTGGCCTACCCGGCGGCGATCTCCGTGGGCACCAACCCGACCTTCGGGGACGAGCCGCGCAGCGTCGAATCTTTCCTGCTGGACCGCGAGGCGGACCTTTACGGCCACACCGCGGACGTCTCCTTCGTCGGGCACATCCGCGACATGGTCAAGTACAACTCGGTCGAGGAACTCACCGCAGCCATCACCGCGGACGTGGAGAAGACGCGCGAGATCCTCGGCATCACCGGAGCGGAACAGCCGGAGTAGCGCGGTGGCACGGAAGATCATCCTCGACCTGGACACGGGCATCGACGACGCCCTCGCCCTGGCCTACGCCCTCGGCTCCCCGGAACTCGAGCTCATCGGCGTCACCGGCACCTACGGCAACGTGACCGTGGACACCGGGGTGCGCAACGCCCTGGCCATTCTGGAGCTCTTCGGCCGCCCGGACGTCC
This sequence comes from Corynebacterium marinum DSM 44953, assembly GCF_000835165.1. NCBI lineage: Bacteria > Bacillati > Actinomycetota > Actinomycetes > Mycobacteriales > Corynebacteriaceae > Corynebacterium > Corynebacterium marinum. The sequence continues at coordinate 1,566,866 of NZ_CP007790.1, read as the reverse complement.
CCGTCGTCGCCGGCCTGCCGCACGCCCGCGGGCGCGACTCCTTCGAGGTACTCGAGGTCTCCGAGTTCATCCACGGCGCCGACGGCGTCGGCGGGGCGCAGCTGCCCGCACCCACGGCGGCCCCCGCCGAGGGCGGCGCGGTGGACTTTCTCATCGACGCCGTGCGCACCCACGGCGAGGACCTCGTCATCGTCCCCACCGGGCCGTCCACGACCATCGCCGCGGCGGTCGAGGCCGACGACACCTTCGCCGAGCGGGCGAGCATCGTCATGATGGGCGGCGCCCTGACGGTGCCCGGCAACGTCCGGCCCTGGGCTGAAGCCAACGTCCACCAGGACCCCGAGGCCACCGACGTGCTCTTCCGCCGCGCCCGGGATGTCACCATGGTCGGCCTCGACGTCACTCTGCAGACCCTGCTGACCACCCGGGAGACCGCCGTCTGGCGCAAGCTGGGCACCCGGGGCGGAACCTTCCTGGCCGACGCCGCCGAGTATTACATCCGGGCCTACGAGACCACCTCGCCGCACCTGGGCGGCTGCGGCCTGCACGACCCGCTCGCGGTCGCCGTCGCCGCCGACCCCGGCCTGATCACCTGCCTGGACATCAACATGAAGGTCGACGTGGGCGGCGAGACCCGCGGCCGCACCATCGCCGACGAGACCCGCCTGAACGATCCGGTGAAGACCACCAGGGTCGCCGCGGCCGTCGATGTCGAGCGCTTCCTGGGGGAGTTCATGGGGCGACTGACCACGCTGGCGGAGCAGACGCCGGCTCACTGAGCCGGCAGCAGCTCCGAGGGCTCGCCGCTGAGGGTGATCATCAGGGCGTCGCGGGCGGGGGAGGCGGCCACGTAGAGCAGCGCGCGTTCACGCTGGAGCATGTCTGCGATGAAACGGTCCAGTCCGGGGCGGCAGATCAGCGGGCCGTCGAGAACTCGTCTCACTCACCGGAATTATCCAGCTTCGAGTTCTTCGACTTCTGAACCAGGGCCTGGACACCGAACACGACCACGGCGATCGCCATGAAGAAGGACGCCATGACGCCCGCGATCCCGACCGAGGCCAGACCGGCGATCCCGAGGACGTTGCTCACCGCGAAGACGATGAAGGTGGCGATGCCCCATTTCTTGAACCGGACAGCCGCTTTGTTCTCTGGTACTGACGCAGCCGGGGTGCTGGGCGTCGGGATAAGTGGGCCAGCGGGGGAGGTGTTCGCGTAATGCTGCGTGGCCTGCAGCTGTTGCTCGAGGGCACGGGCCATGAGCTCATGGGGAGTGGGATCTGCCTCGGGGACGTCCCCGTGCGTGACGGACGTCGATGTCGGCGGGGAGGCCACAGGCTCATCCGGGGTCGCGTGTTCGACGACGGGTTCCGCAAGAGTCGCGACCGGAAAGCTCTCGTCGTCTGCGATCTCTGCATCATCCACCGACTCGCCGTGAATTGCGGGGCCGGAAAGATCGTTCTCGGAGCTGTTCGCCAACTGCTCGGTAACCCAGGCGCTGAAGTCAGTCTGGGTCATGAGGGGCTTTCCATACCGGAGGGCCAGACTCATCTTGCCGTCGCTCGCATTCGGATCGTCGGTGACCAGAACATCCGAGCGGGTCTTGGTCACCGCCTGTTTGTAGTCCAGCCCGAGAGAGTCGCAGAGCGACTGAAGCGCGGAACCGTGGGGATACAGTTTCCCTTCGATGATCGTGGAACCACGGAAGGCCACACGGGACCCTTCCCGGAAGAACTCCCACGGACTGACCCATTCATGGGCGGGTTGGGTGTCCTCCCGTTCCGGTTTGTTGAGGGATGTCGCCGCCGAGGAAACGGCGGCAACCTCGATCGGTTGGGCACTCTCCGCGACCGGGGTGGCCTGTGTTTCCGTCACAGAGGTAGTGAACGGGCCGTTCTCGTACCAATGCTCGAAGTCAGCCTGAGAGATGATCGGCTTCCCGAACTCCCGGGCATTCTGCGCCTTGCGTGACATGGACGCCGGGTCTCCGGCCACGAGGACATCGCACCGTGTCTTAGACACCGAAGACTTGTACTCGAGCTGCCGGTCGCGGCAGATTTGGGTCAGCCGCTCGTCGTCAGCGGGTCCTCCCAAAAGTTCGTTCCGGCCGGTGAACACCACCCTTGTTCCCGGGGTGAGCAGATCGGAGGTGTTTTGTGTGTCTTCGGCGGGTTGGTTGATATCCACGCCATCGATCCCTGCACGGCGAGCCCGCTCCTGGACCTCCTCATACTGCTCGTCGTTCCAGAATCCGCGGGAGATCGCCCAAGCGGACAATAACTCTGCTGTCTCCTCCAACTCAGCTGGAACCAATGATCCCGTGATGCCGCCGGAGAATGCCGCCCAGGCGTTGTCTGAGTCTGTGGCGCGTGCGGGGTCCAGGTGCATTGGGCTGCCCGCAGCCCATCCCGGGATGAAAACCGCCCCCTCCGTATCCAGCGGAGCACTCGGAACGACTTGCCCGTGGGTTACGGCGAAGGGATCGCGCACATAAGCGTCGACCATGCTGCGGCAGCGTGAGACGACGTCGTCGCCGACGGGTGCGACGCCGAACTCGGCGATGTCGTATCCGGTGCCGAGCGCCAGGTCCATTCCTTTCTCCTGGTGGCGAACGGCACGCTCAACCATTGGCAATTGATCGCCGATGATGATTCCTCCCGCTGCCTGCCGGCGAAGGAGCGGCCAGAAATCCCCCAGCGACGGCGCCATGGCGAGACCGCCGGAGGGAACATCGTTGACCCGTCCGAATTCACCGAGGTCCGACATCGGGTTGATCCAGGACCCGAAGCTCGCGACTTCCTGACCGTCCTCCAGGATGATCGCGTGCACCCGGGCGACGTGGTCGCTGATGCCGAAGTTGACTCCGTCGAAGGAGAGGAAGACCAGCCGGGAGGCGGAGGTAAGCGGGCTGACCTCACGGCGGATCATGCGCACGAGACTGTTGTTGGCGCGGATGTGCCGGTGCTCCACCGGCGCACTGAACCTCAGGTGGGCCAGGTCGACCCCTCGAGACAGAGCGACGTAAAACTGTCCGTCGGTGGCGGTGCCGCCGACGAGATTGATGAAGAGCTTCGGGATCGTCTTGCCCTGGGACTTGTGGATGGTGATCGCCCACGCGAGGATCACGGGAAACTGCGTGATGGTGCCGACGACATCGCTGGAGAGGACCCCTGATTCCATCGAAGGCCTTTTGATTTCCCACGTGTATCTGCCCAGCTCAACGGTCTTGCCGTTGTGATCCAATCGAACGCTGAGGGTGTCAGCGGATGCCGCTACCAGAGTTCCGAAGCTGCCGTTGACGAAGAGTCCGCCCTGGTCATTGATGATGGTCATCACCCGGGCGCCGACTGCGTAGTGCAGTTCTTCTGAACCGCTGAACGAGTTGTTGTCGGTCTGGCCTTCGTGCTCAGCGACGGAGACGAATCGAGGAGACTCCAATTCATTCAATCGTTCATGATTGATCTTCTCCACGGTGCGACGGTGGGAGGCGAGCGTCACCCAGTCACTCGGCACGCGGAAATGGGGATCCACCCGGTCGTTCAGAACAGCAAGGGCGGAATCTCCGACGCTTCCTTCGCGGACCTGGTTCAGCACTTCGATGAACTCTTCATCGGTTTGCCTCCATACCGTGGTCAGGTTGATGTTGGTCAGTGCGAGATTTCCGAAACAGTGAGCAGAGAAGAAGTACGGTGTGTCCCACAGGGAACTGAATAGTTCCGCCTCGTGGTTCGTGACCACCGGCGGCAGCTGCAGCAGGTCGCCGACCAGAACCAGCTGAACGCCGCCGAAGAGCTCATCGCTCTGTCGAATCCGACGGAGAGCGATGTCGATCATGTCGAAGAGGTCGGCACGGACCATGGAGATTTCATCGATCACGAGCACATCCACAGCTTTGAGCACGCTGGTGACTCGACTGCCCGGTCGCCACGAACCACCTGGTTTGAGGTCATCGGGGTACATGCCGGGGCGGAACCCGAACGACCGATGGATGGTGAACCCGTCGATGTTGAGGGCAGCAACGCCGGTCGGTGCGGTGACAAGCACATTCTCATCGTTGAGCGATTCGAGGTAGGTCCGCAGCAGAGTTGATTTTCCGGTACCTGCCTTACCCGTGATCAATATGTGTTTCCCCGAGCGGATCGACTCGAGGGCGGACTCAAACTCTTTGGTGATCGTGATTGGCACGGCGCTAAACAACTCCCAGATTCAAATACTTGCTTGTAGCGGCATTGAAGCATGGAAGTCGGACACGGCGCCTGGTTGCGGAGCTCTAATTCGAACGGGGATACGGCAAGGTGACATGCCGGGTGGGGATGGGGAAAGAAATTCAGGAAGGGGACAAATCATCGAGCAGATTCATGGCGAAAGTGTGTGAGCTGTTTGAGTGAAAGCACATTTCCTGGAGGCCGTAGATGAGCCCTCAGCGAAAATGCAGCCGTGCTTTCTCGATTCGTTCGGGAAGTGGATAATGACGACACTGCCGCCAGCCTGCGATCTTCAGACCGCACGCGTCGCCGCGGCCGTAGATGTCGAACGCTTCCTGGCGCAGGGGACTCCGGCAGCGCTGCGGGATTTGGTCGACTGTCCGCCAGACCGGTAAGATCCCACAAGGCTTTGAAGCATCTGCGGTCCACAGCAGTTGCGCCCACCGCTCGCGCGGTGACATTTCATGTGGACTGAAACAAGGAATTGAGAATCATCATGGCTCTGACCACTGAGCAGAAGAAGGCCATCCTCGGCGAGTACGGTCTCCACGAGACCGACACCGGCTCCCCGGAGGCCCAGGTCGCAATGCTGACCAACCGCATCAACACCCTGACCGAGCACCTGAAGTTCCACAAGCACGACCACCACTCCCGTCGTGGCCTGCTGCTGATGGTCGGTCGCCGTCGCGCGCTGCTGAAGTACCTGGCCGCCGAGAACATCACCCGTTACCGCGACCTGATCGCCCGCCTGGGCCTGCGCCGCTAACTGGTTCTTCCAGACGTCTCCATCACCCGCCCCGCCGTTACGGCAGGGCGGGTTTTGTCGTCTGCGCCTTCCTGGCCGAGTTCAGGGATCCGGCATCGAGTGGACCTCCCGGCCGGATCCGGCCGATTTCTCCCCCGAGGTCAGCGCGGAGCTGGGTCCCTGAGTCGCGGAGCTGCGGCCCCGCCCCGGCGGAGGGTGCGGAGCACCAGTGTGATCAAGCACCATATGACCAGCATGACCATGCCTGGTAGAATAGACCTTCGTTGTATCAAAGACAGCGCTTTCTGGCGGCATCGACGATCGCCAAACATTTTTTTCGAGGAGATACATGAACAATCCCGTGGCATTTCACGTGGACGAGGATTTCGGCACCACCGAGGCAGCCGTCACCATCGACAACGGGGACTTCGGTACCCGCACCATCCGATTCGAGACCGGCCAGCTGGCACGCCAGGCCGGCGGATCCGTCACCACTTTCCTGGATGACGACAACATGCTGCTGGCGACGGTCACTGCGTCCAACCAGCCGCGTGAAGGCCTCGACTTCTTCCCGCTGACGGTGGACGTCGAGGAGCGGATGTACGCCGCCGGCCGCATCCCCGGTTCCTTCTTCCGCCGCGAGGGCCGCCCGTCGACCGACGCGATCCTCGCCTGCCGCCTGATCGACCGCCCGCTGCGCCCGACCTTCGTCAAGGGGCTGCGCAACGAGGTCCAGGTCGTCATCACCGTCCTCTCCCAGAATCCCGAGGACTACTACGACGTCGTCGCCATCAACGGCGCCTCCGCCGCCACCCAGCTCTCCGGCCTGCCGGTGTCCGGCGCCGTCGGCGGCGTCCGCATGGCGCTGGTCGCCGACGACAAGCACCCGAAGGGCCAGTGGGTCGCTTTCCCGACGCACGAGCAGCGCGACAAGAGCGTCTTCGAGATGGTCGTCGCCGGCCGCATCGTGGACCGCAAGAAGGGCCGCAACAAGGGCGAAGACGTCGCGATCATGATGGTCGAGGCGGCCGCCGGTGAGAACACTCTCGAGCGCATCAAGGACGGCTCCCCGGCCCCGACCGAGTCCACCGTGTCCGAGGGACTCGAGGCGGCCAAGCCGTTCATCGCCCTGCTGTGCAAGGCGCAGGCCGGCCTGGCCGAGCGCGCAGCCAAGGAGCGCCGCGAGTTCCCGCTGTTCCCGGCCTACTCCGACGAGGTCTACTCGGCCGTGGAGAAGAAGGCGGGCCGCAAGCTCGCCGACCTGATGTCCGTCAAGGGCAAGCAGGAGCGCGAGGACGCGACCAACGACTACATGGTCGAGATCGAGCAGTCCCTGCTCGGCACGTTCAACACCGACGACGCCTCCAAGCAGATCCGTGCCGCCTTCAACGCGCTGATGAAGCAGATCGTGCGCACCAAGATCCTCACCGAGGGCTTCCGTATCGACGGCCGCGGCGTCGCCGACATCCGCGACCTCGGCGTCGAGGTCGAGCTGATCCCGCGCGCGCACGGTTCCTCCCTCTTCGAGCGCGGTGAGACCCAGATCCTCGGCGTGACCACCCTGGACATGCTCAAGATGGAGCAGCAGATCGACTCGCTGTCCCCGGAGACCTCCAAGCGCTACATCCACCACTACAACTTCCCGCCGTACTCCACCGGCGAGACGGGCCGCGTCGGTTCCCCGAAGCGCCGCGAGATCGGACACGGCGCGCTCGCAGAGCGTGCGCTCCTGCCGGTGATCCCCTCCCGCGAGGATTTCCCGTACGCGATCCGCCAGGTGTCGGAGGCGCTGGGCTCCAACGGCTCCACCTCCATGGGCTCCGTGTGTGCGGCAACCCTGTCGATGTACAACGCGGGCGTGCCGCTGCGCGCCCCGGTCGCGGGCATCGCCATGGGCCTGGTCTCCGACGAGGTCGACGGCGAGACCAAGTACGTCGCCCTCACCGACATCCTGGGCGCGGAGGACGCTTTCGGCGACATGGACTTCAAGGTCGCCGGCACCTCCCAGTTCATCACCGCCCTGCAGCTGGACACCAAGCTCGACGGCATCCCGTCGCAGGTGCTCACCGACGCCCTCGAGCAGGCCAAGGAGGCCCGCACCGAGATCCTCAAGACGATGGCCGAGGTCATCGACAGCCCGGACGAGATGTCCGCGCTCGCGCCGAAGATCACCAGCGTGAAGATCCCCGTCTCCAAGATCGGCGAGCTCATCGGCCCGAAGGGCAAGACGATCAACGCCATCACGGAGGAGACCGGCGCACAGGTCTCCATCGAGGACGACGGCACCGTCCACGTCTCCGCCACCTCCGGCGAGTCCGTAGACGCCGCCCTGGAGAAGATCAACTCCCTGGCGAACCCGCAGCTGCCCAAGGTCGGCGAGCGGTTCCTGGGCACCGTGGTCAAGACCGTCGCGTTCGGCGCGTTCGTCTCCCTGACCCCGGGCCGTGACGGCCTGATCCACATCTCCAACCTCGGCGGCGACCAGCGCGTCGAGAAGGTCGAGGACGTGATCAACGTCGGCGACAAGATCCAGGTCGAGATCGCCGACATCGACAACCGCGGCAAGATCTCCCTCACCCCGGTCGAGGGCTAGACACCCGCTTCACGACGCCCCGGCCGCCACGTTCTTCCACGTGGCGGCCGGGGCGTCCGCCGTTGCCCGCCCGCCGGCAGGTGAGGGGGGGGAATCAGTTGTGCTTGACGTCGATGACCAGCCGTTTCGGGTCCTGCAGCACGGACACCGAATAGGGCAGTTCCTCCGTCACGCCGAGATAGACCTCGGAGTAACCCTCGAAGACGCTGGTGTACGCGATTTCCTCGACCACGCCTGCACCGGGGAAGTTGCCGGGCGGAAGGGGATCCTCGATCCCGAGTTCGAAGGGGTAGGTGGTGTTGGTGATCATCACGTGCAGGTAGGCATCGCCCGCCACCTCGACGGGGAGGCCGGAGGCCTGCTGCATGGGTTCGTCGACGTAGTCGATGCGCCAGCCCGGATCGTCCCCCTCGGTCAGGTCGAAGACCACGCGGTCGAAACCCTCGTGGCGTCCCGTCCGGATCCCGGAGACCAGGACGGGGTTCTCGGACCACCGCTCCTGAATCTTCGGCGCCAGGTCCGGGCTGCCCAGCGGGCGGTCCGTGGCCGAGGCGGGGGAGGGGGAGGCAGTGGAAACCGCGGTGGACGTCACGGTGGTCCGCCCGGGTGCGGGGTCGCCTCCCGTCGTGCCGGAACCGCCCGAGCCGCCGGAGCCGGCGCCGTCGCCGCAGGCGACGAGCAGCAGTGCCGCGGCGGTCAGGACGGCGGGGACGAGGGGGCGTCGATAAGCGGTCATGCCTTCAGGGTAGGTGTCATAACCGGAACCTGTCACCGGTTATGGCCGAAACGTTGCCTCGTCGAGATTTGCGGCGGCCCGGCGGGAGTGCCGTGGGGTTTCTCCGGGGGCGTGGGCCTAGACTGGTACACCGGACAACGGCAGCGGACAACACAGGAGGAACCATGGCCATCAAGGTGGGAGTGCTCGGCGCTCAGGGGCGTGTCGGATCGGCGGTGTGCGACGGCGTCAACGCCGCGGACGACCTCGAGCTGGTGGCCCAGGTCGATCAGGGCGACGACCTGCAGACGCTCGTCGACGCCGGAGCGGAGGTCGTCGTTGACTTCACCACCCCGGGCGTGGTGATGGGCAACCTGGAGTTCTGTGTCGCCAACGGCATCAACGCCGTGGTGGGCACCACCGGCTTCGACGAGGAGCGCCTCGCGCAGGTCCGCCAGTGGTGCGCCGCGGAAGGTGCGGGCAATGTGCTCATCGCCCCCAACTTCGCCGTGTCCGCCGTTCTGGCCATGGCCTTCGCCAAGCAGGCGGCGAAGTTCTTCGACTCCGCCGAGGTCGTCGAGTACCACCACCCCCACAAGCTGGACGCGCCGTCCGGCACCGCCATCCACACCGCGCAGGGCATCGCCCAGGCACGCCGGGAGGCAGGCCTGGGCCCCATCCCGGACGCCACCGATCAGACCCTCGAGGGCGCCCGCGGCGCTGACGTCGACGGCGTCCGCGTCCACGGCATCCGCATGACCGGCATGGTCGCGCACGAGGACATCATCTTCGGCTCCCAGGGGCAGACCCTGACCATCCGCCAGGACTCCTACGACCGCACCTCCTTCGTGCCCGGCGTGCTCCTCGGCGTGCGCGAGGTGGCCGGCCACGACGGCCTGACCGTGGGACTCGACGGCTACCTCGGGGTCTGAGTACCGTGGCGAAACCTGTCGAGCTCCAGGTCCAGCTGATCGCGGCCACCCGCTTCACCCCGCCCCCCGGGGTGGACTGGGCCGCCGACGCCACCGCCACCGACGCGGAGGCGCTCGTCGAGTTCGCGGGCCGCGCCTGCTACGAATCCTTCGGCAAGCCCAACCCGCGCACCGCGGCGAACGACGCCTACCTCCGCCACATCATGGAGGTCGGGCACACCGCGCTTCTCGAGCACGCCACCGCGACGCTCTACATCCGCGGCATCTCCCGCTCCGCCACCCATGAGCTGGTCCGCCATCGGCACTTCAGCTTCTCCCAGCTCTCCCAGCGTTTCGTCCACACCAACGAGGCCGAGGTGGTGCTGCCCAAGCTCATCGCCGACGACCCGCAGCTGTCCGAGCTGATGTTGCGGGCGGTCGACGAATCACGCTTCGTCTACCAGGAGCTTCTCGACGCCCTCGAGGAAAGGCTCTCCGACGAGCCCAACGCGCTGCTGCGCAAGAAACAGGCCCGCCAGGCCGCGCGCAGCGTGCTGCCCAACGCCACCGAATCCCGCATCGTCGTCACCGGCAACTACCGCGCCTGGCGGCACTTCATCGGGGCACGCGCCACCGAGCACGCCGACGTGGAGATCCGCGCCCTCGCGGTCGCCTGCCTGCGGCTGCTGGTGGAGCAGTCCCCGGTGCTGTTCGCGGACTTCCAGATCTCCCGGCTCTCCGACGGCACCGAAATGGCCGTCAGCCCCTACGCCACAGAATTCTAGAGATTCCCCCAGAGGAAAGGTAAGCAGGTAACCTTGACCACCATGAGTACAGGTTTGGCAGTGAAGAACGGGGCCGAGCACTTCGGAACCGTCTGTGTCGCCATGGTCACCCCCTTCGACCGCGACGGCGCCCTCGATACGGAGACCGGCCGTCGTCTCGCCGCGCACCTCGTCGACAACGGACTCGACTCCCTGGTGCTCGCGGGCACCACCGGTGAGTCCCCGACGACGACCACGGAAGAGAAGATAGCCCTGATCAGGGCCGTGAAGGAGGAGGTGGGCGACCGCGCGAAGATCATCGCGGGTGCCGGCACCAACAACACCGCGGCCTCTGTCGAGCTTGCGCGGGCATCCGCCGAGGCCGGCGCAGACGCGCTCCTCGTGGTCACCCCGTACTACTCTAAGCCCAGCCAGGAAGGGCTTTTCCAGCACTTCTCGGTTGTCGCGGAAGCCACCGACCTCCCGATCTGTCTCTACGACATTCCGCCGCGTTCCTCCATCCCTATCGCACCGGAAACCCTCCGCCGACTCGCGGAGATCCCGAATATTCTTGCGGTTAAGGACGCGAAGGGTAACATGGCGGAGTCTGCACTGCTCATGCACGAGACCGGTCTCGCCTACTACTCGGGCGATGATCCGCTGAACATCCCGTGGTTGTCGATCGGCGCCTCGGGGTTCATCTCCGTGGTCGGCCACGCCGCACCGCGCGCCTTGCGTGAGCTGTACACAAGTTTCGAGGAAGGCGACCTCGCCCGTGCGCGGGAAATCAACGCCACCGTTCTTTCACCGCTGATCGCCGCCCAGGCCCGCCTGGGTGGTGCCAGCATGGCCAAAGCTGCTCTGCGACTGCAGGGCATTGAGGTGGGGGACCCGCGTCTGCCTGTCGTCGCTCCCGACGAGCAGGAGATCGAGGGCCTCCGCCGTGACATGGAAAAGGCTGGAGTCCTTTAAATATGACTGAATCCCGAAATCGTCCCCGCAAGGTCACCCGCAAGGCGGGTCCGCCGGAGACCGACAGCTCGACTGAATCGCCGGTCTTCCAGGCTCCGACACCGGAGACGAAGGGGTCCCAGGCACCTGCCGCCGAGAAGGCCGCAGAAGACGCCCCCACCACCAACCGCAGCTCCGGCCGCTCCCGGGGCGGAAACGGCCGGGGCCGTGGCGGCCAGGGCCGTCAGAACCAGGGCGGCCAGGGTCAGGGCGGCCAGGAAGGCGGCCGCGGCCGTCGTAACGTGGTCAAGTCCATGCAGGGCGCCGACCTGACCAAGCGCCTGCCGGCCCCGCCGAAGGCGCCCAACAACGGCCTGCGCATCTACGCTCTCGGCGGCATCTCCGAGATCGGCCGCAACATGACGGTCTTCGAGTACAACAACCGTCTGCTCATCGTCGACTGCGGCGTGCTCTTCCCCTCCTCGGGCGAGCCGGGCGTCGACCTGATCCTGCCGGACTTCGGCCCGATCGAGGACCACCTCGACCGCATCGACGCTCTCGTGGTCACCCACGCGCACGAGGACCACATCGGCGCCATCCCGTGGCTGCTCAAGCTGCGCGCGGACATCCCGATCCTGGCTTCCCGCTTCACCCTCGCGCTCATCGCGGCCAAGTGCAAGGAACACCGCCTGCGCCCCAAGATGATCGAGGTCAACGACAAGTCCGACGAGAACCGCGGCCCGTTCAACATCCGCTTCTGGAACGTCGACCACTCCATCCCGGACTGCCTCGGCCTGGCCATCAAGACCGGCGCCGGCCTGGTCATCCACACCGGCGACATCAAGCTCGACCAGCGTCCGCCGAGCGGCCGCCCCACCGACCTGCCGGCCCTGTCCCGCTTCGGCGACGAGGGCGTCGACCTGATGCTCTGCGACTCCACCAACGCCACCACCCCCGGTGTCTCGGCGTCCGAGTCGGAGATCATCCCGACCCTCAAGCGCCTGATCGGCGAGGCCAACCAGCGCGTGATCTTCGCTTCCTTCGCCTCCAACGTCTACCGGGTGCAGGCCGCCATCGACGCGGCGGTGGCCAACGGCCGCAAGGTCGCGTTCAACGGCCGATCGATGATCCGCAACATGGAGATCGCCGAGAAGATGGGCTACCTCAAGGCCCCCCGCGGCACCATCGTGTCGATGGACGACGCCTCGAAGCTGGCACCGCACAAGGTCCTGCTCATCACCACGGGCACCCAGGGCGAGCCGATGGCGGCCCTGTCCCGCATGGCCCGCCGCGAGCACCGCCAGATCACCGTCCGCGAGGGCGACATGATCATCCTCTCCTCCTCCCTCATCCCGGGCAACGAGGAAGCGATCTACGGCGTCATCAACATGCTCTCCCAGATCGGCGCGACCGTCGTCACCGGCGCCGACGCCAAGGTGCACACCTCCGGCCATGGTTACGCCGGGGAGCTGCTGTTCCTCTACAACGCGGCCCGTCCGAAGAACGCCATGCCGGTGCACGGCGAGTGGCGCCACCTGCGCGCCAACAAGGAACTGGCCATCTCCACCGGCGTCGACCGGAACAACGTTGTGCTGGCGCAGAACGGCGTCGTGGTCGACCTGGTCGACGGCCGTGCCAAGGTCGTCGGGCAGATCCCGGTGGGCAACCTCTACGTCGACGGCACCACCATGGGCGACGTCGACGCGGACATCCTCGCCGACCGCACCAGCCTGGCCTCCGGCGGCCTGATCTCCATCACCGCCGTCATCGACAACCGCACCGGGCGTCTCATGGAGTCCCCGACGGTGGAGACCCGCGGCTTCTCCGATGACGCCAAGGCGATGATGCCGGAGGTCCGCGAGCTGGCAGAGAACGTGATGAACGACCTCGCGGCCGAGGGGGAGAACAACCCCTACCGGATGGTGCAGCAGCTGCGCCGCCGCGTCGCCCGCTTCGTCGAGCAGAAGTGGCGCCGCGAGCCGGTGATCCTGCCGACCGTCGTGCCGATGAGCTCCGACATGGACCAGGCCATCGACGACGACCAGGTCAAGGTCTCCGCGCGTCCGTCGCTGTAGTTCCTGATCTACCGTGCACCCCGGCATTCATTATGCTGGGGTGCATGTCTTTTTCCTCAGCTGAACGCGCCCGCCTCGCCGATCTGCTCATCCAGCTCGGCCCCGATGCGCCCACCCTCTGCGAGGGGTGGGACACCCGCGACATGGCGGTGCATCTCTACCTCCGGGAGCACAACCCGTTGGCGGCCGCCGGAATGTTCGCGCCGCCGTTGGCCGGCCAGCTGGCGAAGGCCAGCGCGAAGGCGGGGGAGCGGGATTACCCGGAGCTGGTCCGCGACTGGGCGGCGGGCCCGGGCAGGTTCAACCCGGTGAGGTACATCGATCCGCTCATGAACACGGCGGAACACTTCATCCACCACGAGGACGTCCGGCGCGGCGACGGGGTCGCCCGCCCCCGTGATCTCAGCCGGGCGGTGGAGGAGCAGCTCTACCGGGCGCTCTCGTCTTCCGCCCCCAGGTTCCTCAAAAACAGCACGGTTCCCGTGATCCTCCACCCCACGGGTTTCCCACGGATCGTCGCCGCCGACAAGCGGGGGGTCAGCCTCGACGGGGAGGGCGTACTCAGCGTCACCGGCGACGTGGGGGAGCTGCTCCTGTGGGTGTTCGGCCGGGACGTCGTCGAGCTGACCATGGAGGGAAATCCCGATGACGCCGTAAGGTCAAGTCTGTAACCTTGAGCTTACTGAGGCAGGTATCCTGCCCGTGTCCGGTGTGGCTGATGTGAATAGTGTGGCCTGAACTACTACAGTGGGAGCCATGTCTGTACGAAGCTCGGCGCCACGCTCCACCAAGCGCTCCCCTCACGGGGGGCGGAAGGCTGACCGCACCCGGCCCGCGGGCACGTCCCGGTCCCGGAGCCCGAAGGCTTCGGCCGCGCCGACGTCCGCGTTCCGCGCCGCCGAAACCTCCGAGGAGAGGACCGGCAGCGCTTTCCGCGCCGTCAGCGACGGGATCAGTTCCATCTTCGGAGCCACCGCCCGAGGGATGGGCAACCTCACCCGGGGAGCGGGCAGAAGCAACCCCGACCACGACACCAAGAACAAGGAGCCGGAGAAGACCGTCATCATCGACAAGGACGCACGCACCGACGACGAAGCCCGCCCCGGCGCGGACATGGACGGAGTCGCACTGGCGCTCATCGGCCTGGCCGCCGTGCTCGGCGCATCAGTGTGGCTGGACATCGCGGGTCCGGTGGGCGCCGCGATCTCCCACGCCGCGCACCTGGTCATCGGCGCCGGAGCGCTCATCCTCCCCGTGGCTCTCGTGGGCCTGGCCATCGCCCTCATGCTGGGCGTGAGCAACGCCCCGGGCGACCGGCCGCGCATCGCCGCAGGCACTGCGCTCATCGTCGTGTCGATGCTCGGCCTCGTCCACGTTCTCGCCGGCAACCCGGCCGACTGGGCGGGCCGCGGAACGGCCGGCGGCGCCCTGGGGGCGTGGACCGGCGGCACGCTCGCCGCAGGATTCAGCTCCTACGTAGCAATTCCGCTGCTCATCCTCATCATCGTCTACGGCGCGCTCAAGGTCACCGGCATCACCACCCGGCAGGCCTTCGATTACGCCCGTGAACTGATCGGGGACATCCGCCGGCCCGGCGACCACACCGTGGACGACGACGGCGACGACCTCTACGGCCACGTCCACGACGACATCGAGGATCTCGCGGAGGGCCGCCAGCGGGCGCCCCGCCCGGCGGTGCGGCCGGCGCCGAGGAAGCGGGAGCTCCCGCGGGCGTCGAGAAGCACGCCGCTGGACAATTACCCGGCGGAACCCGACCACGCCGACGAGTTCGAGCACGACACCCAGCACACGCTCTTCGACACCCCCGTCAAGCGCGGCGCCCCGGACACCGACGAATTCCCGGCCGTTCAGCCCGACGCGGCGGCTGCCGGGGAAGACGCAGGGGACGCTGTCGCGCAGTCGCGCGAGGCCATCCGGCAGGCCATCGTCGCGCGTTCGGGCATCGACGCCGCCGCCGTCCCCGCGGCCACCCCGAAATCCGAGCTGGCCGACGATCCGGCCCCGGCGCCGCGCCAGCCGGAGACCAGCACGGACTACCGGCTGCCGAGCACTGACCTGCTCATCGACGGTGACCGGCCCAAGACCCGCACCGAGGCCAACGACCGGATGATCGAGGCGATCACCGACGTCTTCGGCGAGTTCAACGTGGACGCCACCGTCACCGGCTTCTCCCGCGGCCCGACCGTCACCCGCTACGAGGTGGAGCTGGGGCCGGGAGTGAAGGTCTCGAAGATCACCAACCTCCAGTCCAACCTGGCGTACGCCGTGGCGACGGACAACATCCGCCTGCTCACCCCGATCCCGGGCAAGTCCCTGGTCGGCATCGAGGTGCCCAACCTCGACCGCGAGATGGTCCGGCTGGCCGACGTCCTCAACGCGCCCGCCACCCGCGGAAACCACGACTCCATGCTCATCGGCCTGGGCAAGGACATCGAGGGCGACTTCGTCTCCCACTCCGTGCAGAAGATGCCGCACCTGCTCGTCGCCGGCTCCACCGGCTCCGGCAAGTCCGCGTTCATCAACTCCCTGCTCGTCTCTCTGCTCACGCGCGCCACCCCGGAAGAGGTCCGCCTCATCCTGGTCGACCCGAAGATGGTCGAGCTGACCCCCTATGAGGGCATCCCGCACCTGATCACCCCCATCATCACCCAGCCGAAGAAGGCCGCGGCCGCGTTGCAGTGGCTCGTGGAGGAGATGGAGCAGCGCTACATGGACATGAAGTCCGCGCGCGTGCGCCACATCAAGGACTACAACCGCAAGGTCAGGTCCGGCGAGGTCACCGCTCCGGCGGGCTCGCAGCGGGAGTACCGCCCGTACCCGTTCATCATCTGCGTCGTCGACGAGCTCGCCGACCTCATGATGACCGCGCCGAAGGAGATCGAGGAGTCCATCGTCCGGATCACCCAGAAGGCGCGCGCCGCCGGCATCCACCTCGTCCTGGCCACCCAGCGCCCCTCGGTCGACGTGGTCACCGGCCTGATCAAGACCAACGTCCCGTCCCGGCTGGCCTTCGCCACCTCCTCACTCACCGACTCCCGGGTGATCCTCGACCAGTCGGGCGCGGAGAAGCTCATCGGCATGGGCGACGCCCTGTTCATCCCCCAGGGCGCCGGCAAACCCCAGCGCCTGCAGGGCGCCTTCGTCACCGATGAAGAGGTCTCCGCCGTCGTGGAGGCCGCCAAGCTCCAGGCCCAGCCGAACTACACCGAGGGCGTGACCGACGACAAGGTCTCCGACGCGAAGAAGGAGATCGACGACGACATCGGCAAGGACATGGACGACCTCCTCGAGGCCGTCGAGCTCGTGGTCACCTCCCAGCTCGGTTCGACCTCGATGCTGCAGCGCAAGCTGCGCATCGGCTTCGCCAAGGCCGGCCGTCTCATGGACCTCATGGAGACCCGCGGGGTCGTGGGCCCCTCCGAGGGGTCCAAGGCCCGCGACGTCCTGGTCAAGCCGGACGAGCTCGACACCATCCTCTGGATGATCAAGGGCGCCGACCCTGCCGACGCCCCCAAGGAGGCTGGCTGGGAAGAGCAGGACGTCCCTGAGGAGGCCGGGGAGAACGACACCCGGGTCGTCCAGGCGACCTACAACCCGTCCTCGGGGGCGTTCTGACCGGCTGAATCCGGGGCAGGCGTCGAGTGGTTCTGCCGGCCGGGCGGGGCGTGTATAGTCTCACCTGTCATGGAGGGGAGTACCCCATAATCGGCACACACCGTCAGCACGGCCTTCGGGCCCGGATGTGCCGGCCCGCACACACTGCGGGCGGGGGAGACCTCCGGTCATTCATTTACCCAGAACAGACCGGAGGCAGGGACCTTGACCGTTCCTTTGTGGATCTGGATCGCCACCATCGTGATGATCCTCGGATTCTTCATCTTTGATTTCTACAGCCACGTGCGCACCCCGCACGAACCCACCATCAGGGAATCCGCGCTGTGGACGACGTTCTACGTCGGCCTCGCGCTCCTGTTCGGCGTCTTCGTGTACGTCATGTGGGACCACCAGCACGGCGTCGAGTACTTCACCGGCTACGTGACGGAGAAGGCGCTGAGCGTGGACAACCTCTTCGTCTTCGCGCTCATCATGGGCGCCTTCAAGATCCCGCGCAAATACCAGCAGAAGGTGCTGCTCATCGGCATCGTGCTGGCGCTGGTCTTCCGACTGATCTTCATCCTCCTGGGCGCGGCCATCATCTCCGCCTGGTCGGACGTCTTCTACCTCTTCGCGATCTTCCTCCTGTGGACGGCGGTCAAGCTGCTGTGGGACGAGATCACCGACGCCCCGGAGACGGACCCGAACGAGATGAAGGTGATCAAGTGGCTGCGCAAGGTCGTGCACGTCACCCCGGGGTATGACGGCGACAAGCTGACCACCCGCTTCCACGGCAAGTTCGCGCTGACCCCGCTGTTCGTGGCGCTGGTGGCGATCGGCCTGGTGGACGTGATGTTCGCGTTCGACTCCATCCCGGCCATCTACGGCATCACCACGGAGTCCTACCTGGTGTTCACCACCAACGCGTTCTCCCTCATGGGACTGCGCCAGATGTACTTCCTCCTGGACGGCCTGCTCGACCGTCTGGTGTACCTGCCTTACGGCCTGGGCCTCATCCTGGCGTTCATCGGCGTGAAGCTGCTGCTCCACGCCCTGCACGAGAACAACCTGCCCTTCATCAACGCCGGCGAGAACGTGACGGTGCCGGAGATCCCGACAGAAGGTTCGCTGGTGGTGATCGTGGGAATCCTCGTGGTCACGGTCCTGGCGTCGATCTGGCGCAACTACTACGACAAGGCGCAGGGCGCCGTCGACACCCGGGTCAGCACCGGGCAGGAGTACCACGAGCTGTCGGAGGAGGAGAAGTTCGCCGCCGACAATGCGGAGCTGCCCGACGGTCCGGCGGAGGCACGCGGGGGCTCCACGAAGTGGAGCGGGCCCGACAGGAAACGGGACTAGCTAGTTCAAGTCCTCATCCGGGGAGCGGAACACGTTCAGGACGGGGTTCCATTCCCGGATGCTGCGGCCTTCGAGGGCCTTCTCCCGGGAGAAAGGGTCCTCGTCCATGAGCTCCTCCGCGTCGCTGACGGTGGCGGTCTCCGGGAGGCGGATGATGATCAGCGCACCTCCCTGCCCGTCGGTGTAGGGGCCCGAGCCGACGAGCTGGTCCGCTGCGCCGAGGGCGGCCAGCCACTCACGGTGCACGGGGCGCAGGGCGACGATCTCGGGTGACTCGTCGGCGTACTGGTAGTGGACGGCAAAGTATTTCATACTGAGAAATTCTACTCCCGTCCCGGAGGGGTAGGGTGTGGGGCGTGACTGCACCGACGCCCGCGAAGCCCAGCAACTTCAACCTCCCCAACGTGTTGACGAGTCTGCGCATCCTGGTCATACCCCTGTTCCTCTGGCTGCTGCTCGGCGGACACATGTGGTGGGCGTTCGGGGTGTTCGTCGCCCTGATGATCACCGACAAGCTCGACGGCGACATCGCCCGGGCGCGCAACCTGGTGACCGACTTCGGCAAGATCGCCGACCCCATCGCGGACAAGGCGCTCATGACCGCCGCGCTGGTTGGACTGAACCTCATCGGCGAGCTGCCGGTGTGGATCACCGTGGTGATCCTGGTGCGCGAGTTCGGGATCACCATCTGGCGGATGTACATGCTGCGCCGCGGCCTGGTGGTGCCGGCCTCCAAGGGCGGCAAGGTCAAGACGACGCTGCAGGCCGTGGCCGTGGGCCTGTACCTTATACCGCTGCCGGCGTGGATGGATCTGCCCAATTACCTGGTGATGCTCACCGCCGTGGCGGTGACCGTGTGGACGGGTGTGCAGTACCTCATTGATTCCCGGAGGCAGGCGTGAACCTGGTCGAGGCGCTGCGGCGCCGCGGCCTCACCGTCGCCTTCTGCGAGTCGCTGACCGCGGGCCTCGCCGCCGCCACCCTCGCCGACACTCCCGGCGCCTCCCACGTGCTGCGTGGCGGCCTGATCACCTACGCCACGGACCTCAAGGGGCTGCTGGCAGGTGTCTCCGCCCACGCGCTGCGGACCCACGGCCCGGTGTCCGCGGAGGTGGCGGCCGAAATGGCGGAAGGCGCCCGGGAGGTGTGCCTCGCCGACTGGGGTGTGTCCCTGACCGGCGTGGCCGGACCGGAACAACAGGACGGGCACCCGGTCGGCGAGGTCTGGATCGGTTACGCGGGGGAGGGCGGCGTCGAGACGCGGAAGCTGAATCTCAGGGGAACCCGGCGAGACATTCGCGAGGCCGCGGTCGAAGAGGCGTTGAACGGGTTGTTAACCAGGGTGGAACAAACCGCGCTGCCGGGTCGTTAGAAGGAGTAATGGTTACTACCGCTGTCATAGATACCCCGATCCTTTCCACCCGCCGTGCACCTGAACTTCTGCTCCGGGAGGCACTCGGTGCTGCCCTCCGCTCGTTCCGGGCGGACCAGGGCATCACTCTGCGCGAACTGGCAGAATCCGCCCGGGTCTCCCCGGGCTACCTCTCCGAGCTGGAACGAGGCCGCAAGGAGGTCTCCTCCGAACTGCTGGCCTCGGTATGCCATGCGCTGGGCACCTCCGTGGCGGATGTCCTCATCGAAGCCGCCGGTTCCATGGCGCTGCAGTCCGTGGCGGAGGAACTCGCGACGGAATCCCTCCACGCTTAACGGCGGCCGACGGGACCCGGCCCTGTCGGCTACCATGGTGACGTTAACGTTGAACAAAAACTAGGAAGGCCCGATCCGACATGGCTAACCCCTTCGTAAAGGCATGGAAGTACCTCATGGCGCTGTTCGACTCGAAGATCGAGGAGAACGCCGATCCGAAGGTGCAGATTCAGCAGGCCATCGAGGATGCGCAGCGTCAGCACCAGGAGCTGTCCCAGCAGGCGGCCGCGGTCATCGGCAACCAGCGTCAGCTGGAGATGCAGCTGAACCGCCGTCTCGGTGAGATCGAGAAGCTCCAGGCCAACACCCGCCAGGCACTCCAGCTCGCCGACAAGGCGCGCTCGGAGGGCGACGAGAAGAAGGCCCTCGAGTACGAGAACGCCGCCGAGGCCTTCGCCGCCCAGCTGGTCACCGCGGAGCAGTCCGTGGAGGACACGAAGCAGTTGCACGATCAGGCTCTGCAGCAGGCCGCCCAGGCCAAGCAGGCGGTCGAGCGCAACTCCATGGCACTGCAGCAGAAGGTCGCCGAGCGCACCAAGCTGCTCTCCCAGCTGGAGCAGGCCAAGATGCAGGAGAAGGTCTCCGAGTCCCTGCAGTCGATGAACTCGATCACCGCGGGATCCACCCCGAACCTGGATCAGGTGCGCGAGAAGATCGAGCGCCGTTACTCCAACGCCCTCGGCCAGGCCGAGCTGGCGCAGAACTCCGTCGAAGGCCGCATGGCGGAGGTGCAGCACGCCGGCATCCAGATGGCCGGCCACTCCCGCCTGGAGCAGATCCGCGCCGAGATGCAGGGCAGCCACGAGCTGGCTTCCCCGGCGGCCGACAAGGCCCTTGAAGGCGGCGCGGGCGGCGCCGGCAACGTCACCGATGACGCGGTGGCGCAGCGCATGCGGGAGCTGCGCGGCGAGTAGCCTCACCCTCCACCGCGGGCGGATGTTCCCGCCCGGGTTGTCCCGGACCGTAGCCCGCTACGGTCCGGGAATTTTTCGTTGGGGGACGATGATGGAAAGCATTGACCTTAATAGTCAGATAAGGCTAACCTTGCCTTGTTTTGTTAAGGGGGCCACCCGGCCTCCACGCCGCCGCCTCCCGCGGCGGACCCGCACCCCCACGGAGGATCAACACATGCGCTCTTTCACCCGGATGGCCCTGGCCGCTGTCGCCTCGGCGGGCGTCGTCGCCGGTCTCACCGCCTGCACGGACGACACCTCGGAGGAGGCCTCGACCACGAACGGCGCCGCGTCCGACGACACCCTGGTGATCTACTCCGGCCGCGACGAAAGCCTCATCGCGCCGCTGATCGAGAAGTTCGAGGACACCACCGGCATCACGACCGAGGTGCGCTACGGCAGCACCTCCGAACAGGCCCAGCTGCTGCTCACCGAGGGGGACAACACCCCGGCGGAGGTCTTCCTCTCCCAGGAGGCGGGCGCTCTGGGCCTGGTGGCGGAGGAAGGCATGCTCGTCGAGCTGCCCGGCGACGTCCTCGACCAGGTGCCGTCCGCGTTCAACTCCGACGACGGCCACTGGGTCGGCCTCACCGGCCGTGCGCGCGTCGTCGCCTACGACGGGGAAGAGGTCACCGGGGAGGAAGCCCCCGACACTCTGGCGGAGATGGTCGACCCGAAGTGGGCCGGCGAGATCGCGATCGCCCCGGGCAACGCCTCCTTCCTGTCCTTCGTCACCGCGATCCGGGTGTCCGAGGGGGAGGACGCCGCCCGCGATTTCCTGCAGAAGCTCAAGGACAACGGCGTCAAGACCTACCAGAAGAACGGCGACATCCTCCAGGCGGTCAACTCCGGCGAAGTCGACCTGGGCCTGATCAACCACTACTACTGGTACCAGTCCGCCGCTGAGGTGGGTCCGGAGAACATGCGCGCACAGCTCAAGTTCGGCCAGCCGGGGGACCTCGCGGCACTGGTCAACGTCACCGGGGCCGGCATGCTGAAGCAGGACGCCCAGGACCCGCAGGCGCTCGAGTTCATCCGGTTCCTGCTCTCCGAGGAGGGGCAGGCGTACTTCGCCGGGGAGACGTACGAGTATCCTCTCCTCAAGGGCGCAGAAGGTCCGGAGGGCGTGCCGGCGTTCGACGCCGACGCCAACCCGGACTTCGACCTGTCGGACCTGTCGAGCGTCGATGAGACGGCCGCGCTCATCGACGAGGTCGGTCTGACGGTCAACTAGACCCGACGCGGGGCCTCCACGTCTGCGGCCCGGCCCCGCTCTTCGCTCCGAAACCAGAAGGACCCGCCCGTGCGACAGCCCTCACCCGCAGTGGTGTTTCCGGCGCTGCTCGCCGCCGCTGCGGTGGCCACTCCGCTCGCCTTCCTGCTCAGGGAGCTTGTCGACGCCCCGCCGGAGGCCGTCGCGCGGGCCTTCTCACGGCCCGGCACCTGGATCCAGGTGCTCAACACCCTCAAACTCACCCTGGCGGTGACCGCCAGCGCGCTGGTCCTCGGGGTGTCCACCGCCTTCGCCATCACGCGGCTGCGCCTCGGGGGAGAGAAGCTGTGGTGGCTGGCGGCCACCCTGCCCCTGGCCGTGCCCTCCTACGTCGCGGGAATCGCCTGGGTGGACCTCACGCCGCTGCGCGGATTCACCGGGTCGTGGCTCGTTCTGGTGCTGGCCACCACCCCCTACGTCACCCTCCCCGCCGCGGCGGCGTTCCGCCGGGCAGACCGCTCCTACGAGCACGTGGCACGCACGCTCGGATACGGGCCGGTCCGTAGTTTCGCCACGATGACGCTGCCGCAGATCGCCCCGGCCGCCGGGGCGGGGGCCCTGCTGGTCGCCCTCTACTCCATCGCGGAATTCGGCGTGGTGGCGATCATGCGCTACTCCACGCTCACCACCGCGGTGCAGCAGGCCTTCTCGGGGAGCTTCAACCGCTCGCTGGCAGTGGTGCTCTCGGTGATTCTGGTGGCCATGGCGCTCGTCGCCGTGGTCGGCGAGCGGATCGTGCGCCGGCCCGTCGTCACCACGCGGACCGGGGACGACGCCAATGCGCCGATCGTGCTGCCCGGCTGGGCACGCGCCGCCGTCAGCGCCGCCCTGGCCGCCGTCTTCATCGCCGCGGTGATGGTGCCGCTGACGGCCTTCCTCCTGCGCCTCGGACTCAGCGTCGCGGAGAACGAGGTCGAATGGGCGCGGATGTTCCGTGCCGCGGGGGCCACCCTCGCCCTGGGTTTCGGCGGGGCGTTCATCGCCACCGTGATGGCGCTGCCCATCAGCATCCTCGCCGCCCGGCACCGCGGCCGCGTCGTCGGCAGCCTGGAGACCGTCACGTTCCTGGGCCACGGGCTGCCGGGCATCGTCATCGGCCTGTCCATGGTCTACTTTGCCCTGGCCTTCGCCCCGGGCCTGTACCAGACCACGACTCTGCTGGTCATCGCCTACGGAATCATGTTCGTGCCCAAGGCAATGGGATCGGCCCGCTCGGCCATCGCCCAGGTTCCCACCTCCTACGAGGACGTCGCGCGCACGCTCGGGCGCAGCCCCCGCCAGGTGTGGGCCGAGGTGACCGCGAAGATCGCCTGGCCGGGCATCACCGCCGGCGCCCTCATCGTGGCGGTGACCATCATGAAGGAGCTTCCCGCCACCCTGATGATGCGTCCCATCGGCACCGACACCCTGGCCACCCGCCTGTGGCAGCTCACCGACATCCAGGCATACGGCGCGGCGGCCCCGTACGCCCTACTGCTCATCGCCGCGGCGACCATTCCCGCCCTCGCCCTGGCGCGTTCCCCGGAAGGACAACCCCGATGACCCCCGACCTCTCCGTCCGCGGCCTCAGCGCGACGTACGGCCGCCGGTCGACGCCGGTGCTCCGCGAGATCTCCCTCGACCTGCCCGACGGAGAACTCCTGGCGGTGCTCGGTCCGAGCGGCTGCGGGAAGACAACGTTGCTGCGGGTGATCGCGGGACTCCTGCCGGCGACGTCCGGGACCGTCAGTCTGGCCGGGCGGGAGGTCACCGCCCTCGCGCCGGAGAAGCGCCGGGTGGGGCTGGTCCCGCAGGAGGCGGCGCTGTTCCCGCATCTGACCATCGCGGACAACATCGCGTTCGGCATCAGGCACGTCCCCGCCGCCCGGCGCCGCGCACGGGTGGCGGAGTTGATGGAGCTGGTCGACGTCACGGCGCTGGCGGACCGCAGGTCCTCCCAGGTCTCCGGCGGCCAGGCCCAGCGTGTGGCCCTGGCCCGCGCGTTGGCGCCCGCCCCGGACCTCGTGCTCCTCGACGAACCCTTCGCCGCCCTCGACGCGGCGCTGCGCACACGCCTGCGCCGGGATGTGGCCGCGATCCTGCGGGAGGCAGGCACCGCGGCGGTGATCGTGACCCATGACCAGGACGAGGCGCTGTCGATGGCGGACCTCGTCGCCGTCCTCCGCGCGGGGGAGGTGGCGCAGTCGGGCAGCCCCGCGGAGTTGTACGCGCATCCGACCCATGCCTGGGTGGCGAATTTCCTGGGGACCTGCGCAATCCTCGAGGACGGCCGGGTGCTGCGCCCCGAGCAGATCACCCTCACGCCCGCCGCGCCCGCGGTCGGACCAGCTGCCCGGCTCTCCTTCGACGCGGAGGTGGTCCACGTGGAGTTCTTCGGCCATTCCACGCTCTACCAGCTCCGGCCCGCGCGCGGGTTGCGGCTGGCGCCGCAGGACCGGCTCGGCGCAGCCACGGAGGACACCCGTGCCGGGCTCCTGTTCGCCCGGGAGCTGGGATCCCCGCGTTTCACGTCCGGCCAGGCGGTGGTGGCCTCGGTTGCGGCCGACCTTCCGGCCGTTCCGCTCGGATGAACCGCCGCGGCCCGTGGAACCAGGGTCAGTCCGCCACGCCACGGGCGATGAGGGCCTCGGCCAGGAGTCGGGCGCGGCGGATGGAGCGGATGAGGACGGGTGTGCCGAAGGCCGTGACGGAGAATCCCGCGCCCCTGGCCTTCCGGGCCGCCAGCACCTCGGTGACCGTCGCCAGCTGGAGGGGGATGAGTCGGATGGTCAGCGAGACCGCCAGGGAGATGGTCTCCACGGGCAACCCGAAACGTCCGAAGGGGGACAACCCCTTCTCGATGGCCCCCATGAGTTCGGAGATCGTGGTGGTCAGAGTGAGCAGCGCCGCGGCGGCCACCGAAGCCAGCAGCACGATGACCGTGGTCAACGCGAAGTCGAGGCCGCGCTGCCACCACTGGAAGGCGCCGAGCACCAGGAGGACGGGCAGTACCGGGGCGGTCTGTCCGACGGCGGTCCGCAGCGGCACGCGCGCGGCCGCGTAACCCGCCGCCACCGCGCCCAGCCATCCGGCGGCGGCGAGGGGGGTGTCCACGAGGACGGTGGACGCCAGGATGAAGGCGAGGAGCGCCAGGAACTTACCGCCCGCGGGGGCGCGGTGGATGAGGGTGCGGCCGGGAAGATAGACGCCGAGCGGGATGTTCCTCATGCCAGCATCAGGGCGCGGTAGCGCTCGCACACCTCGCGGGGCGCCCCGTCGGCGACAACGCGGCCGTTGTCGAGGCAGATCACCCGGTCGAAACCCTCGAGGATCTCCAGGTCGTGGGTGACCACGATGAGCTGCTGCTCCAGGCGGGCGAATTCGCGGGCGATGCGGGCGCGGTTGCGCAGGTCAAGCAGTGTGGTCGGCTCGTCGGCGATGATCAGCGCGGGTTCCATGACCAGGACCGCGGCGAGCGCCAGCAGCTGCTTCTGGCCGCCGGACAGGGTGTGGGGGGAGGCGTCGGCGAGGCCGGTGAGACCGAAGCGGTCGAGGGCGGCGTCGATACGCGCGTCCCGTTCGAGGCGGGGAAGTTTCAGGCGGCGCAGCGAGAAGGCGACGTCGTCGCGCACCTGGGGCATGACGATCTGGTTCTCGGCGTCGGAGAAGACGAAGCCGACACGTCTGCGGATCTCGCGGCCGTGCTTGTCCACGTCGCGCCCGTCCACGCGCACCCGCCCGGAGGTGGCGGAACCCAGGCCGTTGATGAGGCGGGCGAGGGTGGATTTGCCGGAACCGTTGGAACCGATGATGCCGATGCGGTGCTCCGTCAGTTCGAGGTTGATCCGGTCCAGGGTGGGCGAGCTGTCCCCGTCGAAGAGGACGGAGACGTCGTCGAAGGTGACGGCGGGCATTATTTCCGCCGGGAGAGCAGGTCCGGGAACGCGGCGTGGATGCCGAGGGCGATGACGACCATGACGGCGAACTTGGCGGCGTCCGGGATGAGGAAGGCGCCCTGTGCGACGACCGCCTCGGCGAGACTCAGGCCGGCGCGCCAGACGAGGCCGAGGGCGCCGCAGAGGTACTGGAGCGCCAGGCCGACGGCGGCGGCGGCGCTGAACCACACTGCCTGCACCCGCCTGTTGCGGGCCGGCGCGCGGTAGGCGATCAGCCCGGCGGCGCCGGCGGAGACGAGGTAGCCGACGAGGTAGCCGACGGTGGGTCCGGCCAGGGCCGCGAGGGTGGTGCGGCCGCCGGCCAGCACGGGCAGTCCGATGAGGCCGAGGAACAGGAAGAGCGCGGCGGCGAGGAAACCGCGGCGGCCGCCGAGAACGAGGCCGGCGAGGACGATGGCCGCGTTCTGGAGGACGACGGGCACGCCGGCCGCGCCGACCGGGATGGAGACGAAGGCCAGCACGATGATCAGCGCGGCGAATACGGCGATGTAGGCCAGGTCCTGGATCGAGGACCGCGAGGTGCGGGACGCGGTGGTTGTCATAGTGGATCACGTTATCATTGAACGGCGTTCAGTCAGGGGTGGGGGAGTGCTGTGGACAACTCTGCCGGTATCATGCTGGCATGCGACTGACGGAATTCCATCAGCTCCTCGAGGACGAGTTCGGGCGGCCCCAGGCTCGGTTTCTCGTCCATTCCCACGTCCTGGCCTCCAGTGGGCGCACGCCCGGGGAGCTTCTCGACGATGGGGCTGACCTGCGCCAGGTCTGGTTGGAACTGTGCGACGACTTCGATGTTCCGGAGGGGCGCCGACTCGGGCGCGACATGGGCGAGCACTGACGTTGCCTTCGAACAGATGTGCGTGTATGTTCGAACTCGACGAACATTGTGTCCCGGCCTGTGGATACTGTGGGGCCAGAAATTGCGCGGGAGGTTGACCCTCCCGGTTCCGGGAACCTGACGCGGGCTGCCGGAGTCCAAGAGGGTGTGGACACTTTCACACACGAGCAACCCACCGACGTCACCGACGACCACCCGACAGAAGGAAACACCACCATGGCAACCAAGAAGAAGGCCACCTCCGCTAAGGGCGACGACCGGCAGAAGGCGCTCGACGCCGCGCTGGCGATGATCGAGAAGGACTACGGCAAGGGCGCAGTCATGCGCCTCGGCGACGAGAACCGGCCGCCGATCCAGGTCATCTCCTCCGGTAACACGGCGATTGACGTAGCCCTGGGCATCGGCGGTTTCCCGCGCGGCCGGGTGGTCGAAATCTACGGCCCGGAATCCTCCGGCAAGACCACCGTCGCGCTGCACGCCATCGCCCAGGCGCAGAAGGCCGGCGGTATCGCCGCGTTCATTGACGCAGAGCACGCGCTGGACCCCGACTACGCCAAGAAGCTCGGCGTGGACACCGACAACCTGCTGGTCTCCCAGCCGGACACCGGCGAGCAGGCGCTGGAGATCGCCGACATGCTGGTGCGTTCCGGCGCCATCGACATCCTCGTCATCGACTCCGTCGCGGCGCTGACCCCGAAGGCGGAGATCGAGGGCGAGATGGGTGACAGCCACGTCGGCCTGCAGGCCCGCCTCATGAGCCAGGCCCTGCGCAAGATGACCGGCGCGCTGCACACCTCCGGCACCACCGCGATCTTCATCAACCAGCTGCGCGAGAAGATCGGCGTCATGTTCGGCTCCCCGGAGACCACGACCGGCGGCAAGGCCCTCAAGTTCTACGCCTCCATCCGCCTGGACGTGCGCCGCATCCAGACCTTGAAGGACGGCCAGGACGCCATCGGTAACCGCACCCGCGTCAAGGTGGTCAAGAACAAGGTGTCCCCGCCGTTCAAGATCGCCGAGTTCGACATCATGTACGGCGAGGGCATTTCGCGCGAGTCCTCCATCATCGACATGGGTGTGGAGAACGGCATCGTGAAGAAGTCGGGCTCCTGGTTCACCTACGAGGGGGACCAGCTCGGTCAGGGCAAGGAGAAGGCCCGCCTGCTGCTCAAGGAGACGCCGGAGCTGGCGGACGAGATCGAGCGGAAGATCTTCCTCAAGCTCGGCATCGGCCCGGAGGCCGCGGCCGTGGACGACACCCTCAGCGATGATCCGGTCGACATGCTCCCCAACGTCGACGTCGACTTCGACGACGACGAGGACGCAGACGGAGAAAAGGCCGGGGCGGAGACCGGGCTCGTGGCAGGCGCCGCCGAGTAGGAGGACAGCATGCGTAGCCAGGACCAGAAGATCGCCCAGCTGAAGCAGGCGATCGCCGAGTTCACCCCGGGGCAGCTGGACCGGGAGGCGGAGGAAGCTAAGGCTGCCGTCCGCAAGCGCGCGCTCGGGCTGCTCGACGCCCGGGCACGTTCGCGGCACGAACTCCGTGGCCGCCTCATCGACGCGGAATTCGAACCGGTGGTTGTCGACGACGTGCTCGACGATCTGGCTGCCGTCAACCTCGTCAACGACGCCGACTTCGCCCACGAATGGGTCCGGCAGCGTCACGCGCGCCGCGGCAAATCCGCCCGGGTGCTGGACCGGGAACTTCGCGACAAGGGTGTCGACGACGCCACGAGGGCCGGCGCGCTCGGGCAGATCGGCGCCGCCGACGAGGAGGCCACCGCCCGGGCCCTGGCGGAGAAGAAGGCAAGGGGAATCCGGGAGGTGCCGGCCGACCGGGCGGAAACCGACAAAGCGCTGCGCCGCATTGTCGGGGTGCTGGCGCGCCGCGGTTTCCAGCAGGGCATGAGTCTGCGGATCGCCCGCGAGGCCCTCGACGGCCGCCTGGCGGAGCTGGACGGATAAAACCCCGGAGCAACCCGCGGCAGGGGAGGACCGCCGCACCCGAGGGGTGCGGCGGTCCAGTGCTGTCCGGGGCCCTACTGCCCGGGGTTCTTGATCTCGACGTAATCCGGGTCGTGCCAGTCGACGTTGACGTTGTCCTTGGTCTCCAGGCCCTGGTCCGGCATCTCGGGGACCTTGGCCAGGATGTTGCGGCGGGCCCGTCCGGCACGCAGCTGGCGTTCGACGCGCTGCGCCAGGGACGTCAGCGCCCAGTTGATGAGGATCATGATCATCGCGACCACGGTCAGCGACGCCAGGAAGTTCTGGTTGACGGACGCGGACTGGATGCCGGAGCGGACGACCTCGACGTAACCGATCTGGTAGCCGAGTGCAGAATCCTTCAGCGCGATGACCATCTGGGCGATGAGTGCCGGGAGCATCGCGGCGATCGCCTGGGGCAGGAGGATCGTCCGCATGGTCTGCTGGTGGGAGAGCCCGAGCGCGCGGGCCGCCTCGGTCTGTCCCTTCGGCAGCGACTTGATGCCCGAGCGCAGGATCTCCGCGACGACTGAACCGTTGTACATGGTGAGGCCGAAGACCACCGCCGCGAAGGCGAGCTGCCGCGGGGGGACCATGTTGTACACCGCGAAGAGCTGGTAGGCGAAGATCATCAGCAGCAGCACCGGGATGGCGCGGAAGAACTCGACGATGACGGCGCAGATCCAGCGCAGCCACGCCAGCTCGGACAGGCGGCCCAACCCCAGCAGGACACCGAGGACCATCGCCAGGATGATGGACACGAAGGCCGAGCGCAGGGTGCCCCACAGGCCAGGCAGAATGTAGGTCTGCCAGGTCTGCGAATCGAGGAACGGGGTCCACTTCGCGGCGGTGAGCTGGCCGTTGTTGTTCAGGGTCCACCCGATCCAGCCGACGGCCAGCAGGGTGACCGCCGCGGCGAGGATGGTGAGGAGGGAGTTGATGCGTCGCCCGCGGGGACCGGGGGCGTCGTAGAGCACTGTCGCGCGTACGGCCATTATTTCCTCACCGCCATCTGGTTGGACAGCCGGCCGAGGGCCAGGCCGGTGGGCAGGGTCAGGATCATGAAGCCGAGGGCGAAGATGCCGAACACGACGAACAGCATGTTGGCGTGGATCTCGATGGTGGACTTCATGAGCAGGGAAGCTTCGGCGACACCGATCGCGGAGGCGATGGTGGTGTTCTTCGTCAGGGCGATGAGGGTGTTGCCGAGCGGGACGATGGCGGCGCGCACGGCCTGCGGGAAGATGATGCTGCCGAAGGTCTGGCTGAAGGTCAGGCCCAGGGAGCGGGCGGCCTCCGCCTGGCCGAAGTGCACGGTGTTGATGCCCGAGCGCAGGGACTCGGACACGAACGCCGAGGTGTACACCACGAAGCCGAGCACGGCGAGGCGGAAGTTGTTGTCCACCAGGAAGGTCGACGACGAACGGTCGGCGAGTTCCAGACCCAGGTTCTGGTACAGGCCGAAGGAGCAGAAGATGATGATGAGGGTCAGCGGTGTGTTGCGCACCGTGTTGATGTAGAACGTGGCGATGCCCCGCAGGATCCCGACCGGGGAGACCCTCATGGCGGTGAGGATGGTGCCGAGGATCATCGAGCCGATGGCGGAGTAGATCGTCAGCTGGATGGTCAACCAGAAGGCGGGCCACAGCCGGGGCCCCAGGTCGGCCCATAATGTGCTCATGGGGGTCTCTCCCTGTCAGGCGGTTAGTTGTCGAGGAAGGACAGGTCGCCCGGGGTGCCCGGGGACACTGCCTCGTCACCGCCGAGGTTCTGCTGCACGAGGGTGTCGAACTCGCCCGAATCGTGCAGCTCGTCCAGCGCGGCGTTGATGGCGTCGGTGCCCTCGGCGTCATCCTTGGCCAGGCCGACGCCGTAGTACTCGTTGGTGAAGGGCTCGCCGTCCCGCTCCATCTCGAGGACCTTGAACTGGCCCGGGGCCTGGGCGGAGTAGCCGAGGAGGATGGTGGCGTCGGTGGTCATCGCGTCGATGTTGCCCTGGCGCAGCGCCTCGACGCAGGAGGAGTAGGTGTCGTACTCCTGGAGCTGGACGCTGGGCAGCGCCTCCTTGACCTTCTGGGCCGGGGTGGAGCCGGTGACGGAGCAGAGGATCTTGCCGTCCAGGCTCTCCAGGTCGGAGATCTCGGTCTCATCCTCCCGAACGAGGAGCGCCTGGTGGGTGACCAGGTAGGGGCCGCCGAAATTGACCGACTCGGAGCGGCCCTGGTTGATGGAGTAGGTCGCGGCGATGAGGTCGACCTCGCCGTTCTGGATGAGGGTCTCGCGCTGGGCCGAAGGGGTCTCGCGCCAGGAGATGGTGGGCTGCTCCCAGCCGTTCTCCTCGGCGATGTGGTTGACCACGTACTCGGCGATGTCCACGTCGAGGCCGGACATCGAGCCGTCCGGGTTGCGCAGGCCCAGGCCCGGCTGGTCGTACTTGGTGCCCACGGTCACCTCGCCGGCCTCGATGGCGGCGAGCATGCCGTCGCCGCCGGAGGAGTCGCCGCAGGCGGCGAGAGTCACACCGGCGAGGACGGTGGTGGAGGCGAGGGCGGAAAGGCGGAGAATGTTGCGCTTCATGATGTGTCGTTTCCTTACGGGGTTGCGGTGTCAGTGGGAGAGGATCTTGCCGAGGAAGTCCTTGGCGCGGTCCGTTCTCGGGTTGGTGAAGAAGTCTCCGGGGGTGGAGTCCTCGACGATTGCGCCGTCGGCCATGAACAGGACCCGGTCGGCGGCCTTCCGGGCGAAACCCATCTCGTGGGTGACCACGACCATCGTCATGCCTTCCTTGGCCAGGGTGGTCATGACGTCCAGGACCTCGTTGACCATCTCGGGGTCCAGGGCGGACGTGGGCTCGTCGAAGAGCATGATCTTCGGACTCATCGCCAACGCGCGCGCGATGGCCACGCGCTGCTGCTGTCCGCCGGACAGCTGGGCCGGGTATTTCTCGGCCTGGTTGGCGATGCCCACCCGTTCCAGCAGGTCCATGGCCCGCTTCTCGGCCTCGGCCTTCTTCAACTTCCGCACCTTCACAGGGCCGAGGGTGACGTTGTCCCGGATGGTCAGGTGGGGGAAGAGGTTGAAGGACTGGAACACCATCCCGACGTCGGCGCGGAGTTTGGCGAGGTCGCGGCCCTCTTCGGGGAGGAGGACTCCGTCGATCTCGATGGTGCCCTGTTCGATGGTCTCGAGGCGGTTGATGGTTCGGCACAGTGTCGACTTACCGGATCCGGAGGGGCCGAGGACCACGACGACCTGGCCCCGGGGCACCTCAAGGTTGATGTCCTTGAGCGCCTGGAAGTCGTCGAAGTACTTCTGCACGTCCGTCATCCGGATCATGGGCGCGTTCCCTGAGGCGCGATCCGACGCGGGTGTGGTCTGGGTCATAGGATGATCTTAGGCACAGCCCTGATGGAGAGGTGCGTCTTTCAGTCACATTTCTGCCACGACGCAAAGTTTGCTAGGCAAAACTTCACGCGGAATGTGAACGTGGCGGGGCGGGGCCCGACGTCGGGAGTTGGGCCACCATGCAGGGCAAAGCTACAATGACGACCCGTGAACACCCCCGTGGAGACCCCCGTGACCGCACCCGCGAAGACCTACGAGGTCCGCACCTTCGGCTGCCAGATGAACGTGCACGATTCGGAACGCCTCTCCGGCCTCCTCGAGGAGGCCGGCTACGCGTCCGCGCCCCAGGGGGAGGAGGCCGACCTCGTCGTCTTCAACACCTGCGCGGTGCGCGAGAACGCCGACGAGAAGCTCTACGGCACCCTCGGAAACCTCAAGGCGACCAAGGGCCGGCGCCCGGGTATGCAGATCGCCGTCGGCGGCTGCCTGGCGCAGAAGGACCGCGACACCGTGGTGTCCCGGGCCCCGTGGGTGGACGTGGTCTTCGGCACCCACAACATCGGTTCCCTGCCGGCCCTGCTGGAGCGCTCCCGCCACAACGAGGCCGCCCAGGTGGAGATCGTCGAGGCCCTCGAAGCCTTCCCGTCCGTCCTGCCCGCCAAGCGGGAGTCCGCCTACGCCGGCTGGGTGTCGGTGTCGGTGGGCTGCAACAACACGTGCACCTTCTGCATCGTCCCCAGCCTGCGCGGCAAGGAGATCGACCGCCGCCCGGGCGACGTCCTCGCCGAGGTGCAGGCGCTCGTCGAGCAGGGCGTGACCGAGGTGACCCTGCTGGGTCAGAACGTCAACGCCTACGGCGTGAACTTCGCGGATCCGGAGGTCGAGCGCGACCGCTCGGCCTTCTCCAAGCTGCTGCGCGCCTGCGGTGGGATCGAGGGGCTCGAGCGCCTGCGTTTCACCTCCCCGCACCCGGCCGAATTCACCTCCGACGTGATCGACGCCATGGCGGAGACCCCCGCCGTCTGCCCGCAGCTGCACATGCCGCTGCAGTCCGGCTCGGACAAGGTGCTCAAGGAGATGCGCCGTTCCTACCGCTCGAAGAAGTTCCTCGCCATCCTCGACGAGGTCCGCACGAAGATCCCGCACGCGTCCATCACCACCGACCTCATCGTCGGCTTCCCCGGGGAGACCGAAGAGGACTTCCAGGACACCCTCGACGTGGTGGAGAAGGCCCGCTTCACCTCCGCCTACACCTTCCAGTACTCGCCGCGCCCCGGCACGCCCGCCGCGGAGTACGACAACCAGGTGCCCAAGGAGGTCGTCCAGGAGCGCTTCGAGCGCCTCATCGCGCTGCAGGAGCGCATCTCGGCCGAGGACAACGCCGCGCTGGTCGGCACCGGGGTCGAGCTGCTCGTCCAGGCGGAGGGACGCAAGAAGACCGGCCGCAAGACCGGCCGCGCCCGCGACGGCCGCCTCGTGCACTTCCGTCCGGAGGGCGCGCTCGACGGCGAGATCCGCCCCGGCGACGTGGTCACCACCACCGTCACCGGTTCCGCCCCGTACTTCCTGCTTGCCGACGCCCCCGTCACCTCCCACCGCCGCACCCGCGCCGGCGACATGACGGCGGCCGGTAAGGTGCCCACGACCGAACCCATCGGCGTCGGCCTGGGGCTGCCCTCCGTAGGGGCGCCAGCACAGCCGCAGACGCCGGCCGACGCCTGCGGCTGCTGACCCCGCCCGGGGCAGGGGTAATGTGGGGGGCCGTTGCCCCGCACCGTCAAGGAGAAGAACACCACAGTGAGTGAACCCACCAGCACCGACCTCGCCGTCCGGGAGAAGCGCGCCGCCACCCGTCTGGTCCTGGGCCGGCAGCTCTGGCTCTTCGTCGCGGCGCTCGTGATCTACCTGGTGTCCCTGTTTCTCCCCCAGGCAGGGGACGTCCGCGGCTACGAGGTCCTGCTCCAGCTCGAGCCGGCCCGCGAAGCCGGCATCAAAATCACCGAGTACATCTACGCCACCCTCGTCTTCGTGGGCGTGGGCGTGTTGACCACGGCGACGCTCATCACCCGCCGCACCGCGCTCGCCTCCCTCGCCTGGATGTTCAGCACCGTCGGCCTGGCGTACTCCGTCTTCGCCCTCTGGCTGCGCCAGACCCGCGGCAACGCGGGCGACGGCGTCGACATCAACATCGGTTTCTGGCTGTCGCTCCTGGCGGTGGCGCTGGCTTTCTTCGGCTACGCCTTCGTGGTCCTGCGCCGCAGTCCCGAGCAGGCGGAGATCGCCCAGGCCCGCGCGGAGTCGGACAACCTCGACGAGGTCGGCCGTCTGCAGCAGGACGTCAACCTCTCGGCCGAAACCAACCCGCTGCTCGTCGACGACCGACGGGCCCGCGCCTCCGAGCGGCATCAGCCGAAGAAGGACTAGGGGCTCAGGGGCCGGAGCCTGAGCTGCCAGCCGGAACCGCCGCTGACCACGCGCCACCCCAGCTGCCGGTTGATCTCGATCATCCAGGGGTTGCCGGTGGCGTTGGAGGTGTAGACGCGGCTCACTCCGGGCAGGGCCGCCGCCGCCCGGCGCAGCGCCTCCCGCTTGAGGTTCAGGCCGAGTCCGCGCCCGCGGGCGCGCCCCGCGACGAGGGTGATGCCCTGCTCGGCGACCCCCGGTTCCGAGCCGGGGAAGCGGGTGATCTCGCTGATCCCGACCACGCCCTCCGCGTCGGAGACCACCACGCTCACCATCTCCCGGTTGGTGTCGGCCACCCGGCGGGCCGCCGACGCCAGGCGCTCCCGCGTCCAGTCGACCGCGCCGGCGTCCAGCCCGCCGGTGGGCACGTCGACGGAGGCCTGCCGGTAGAGGGCGAGGACGCCGTCGATAAGCGGGGCGGGGAAGGCGAGGTCGCGGACCACGTCGACGCGCAGCGGGGGCTCCCACGCCGGCGCCGGTACCCCGGCGGGCACGACCCCTTGGATCTCCGTGAGGCCGAGTTCATAGCCGCGCCCGCGCAGCAACTCAGCCCAGCCGCCGCTGCCGGGGACTTCCTCCGCGGGGTGCAGCAGCCAGGTCTGCACCACCGACCTGCCCAGGCGGGCGGCGACGGCCTCGGCCTCCGTGTAGAGCAACCCCAGCACGTCGCGGGCCTCGGGGGAGAGGGGTTCGCCGGGGAGGGGGAGAAACTCCGCGTCGAGGACGACCTCCGCTTCCGCCACGTGGGTGTCCTCGAGCAGGGGAGTGCTCACCAGGAGGTAACCGGCGTAGTCCTCGTCCGGATCCGTCTCCAGCGCGTAGGCGAGCGTGTCGTACTCGGCGGAGCCGCGCAGACGGTGCACGACGCGTTCGACGGAGGTGGAGGAGGCGGTGTCGCCGGTGGTCTCCTGCGCGGCGAGGTTGGCAAGGAACACCAGGTTGACAACGGCATCGGCCGGTTCCGTTCCCGGAACCGGCCGATCGAGCGGGAGGAAACGCAACTACAGGTCCTCGACGGCCTTGGCCGCGGTGTCCGCCCATTCCTGCCACTGCGCGGCCTGCTCGCGCAGCTTCGCCGCCTTCGTGGCGTTGCCCTTGGCCTCGGCGGCCTCCGCCTGGGCGGTGAACTCCTCGACCTTGACCAGGAACTGGTTGGCGCGGGCCTGCGCCTCCGGGTCGGTCCGGCGCCACTGGGACTCCTCGGCGTCGGAGACGCGCTTCTCCACGGCACCGATCTTGTCCTCGTACTCGCGGACCTGGCCGCGCGGGACGAAGCCGATCTGCTCCCACTTCTCCTGCAGCTCGCGCAGCTTGGCGCGGGCGGTGTCGATCCCCTTGGCAGGGTCGATCTGGGAGTCGTACTCGGCGAGCAGCTCGTCCTTGGCCGTGGCGTTGGCCTCGAACTCCTTGTCCCGCTCGGCGGTGACCGAGTTGCGGGCGTTGAAGAAGTGGTCCTGGGCGCCGCGGAAGGCATCCCACAGCGAGTCGTCGACCTCCCGCGGGGCGCGGCCGGCCGCCTTCCACTCCTTCATCAGGTCGCGGAAGGCCCGGGCGGTCTCGTTCCAGTCGGTGGAGTTCTTCAGCGCCTCCGCCCGTTCCACCAGGGCCTCCTTGGCGCGGCGGGCGGCGATACGGCCACGGTCGAGCTCGGCGAAGTGGGAGCCCCGGCGGCGGTTGAAGGAGTCGCGGGCGCGGGAGTAGCGCTTCCACAGGGTGTCGTCTGTCTTGCGGTCGATGCCCCGGATGGTCTTCCATTCCTCGAGGATGTCGCGCATGCGGTCGCCGGCGGTCTTCCAGTCGGTGGAGGTCTCCGCGAGCTCCTCGGCCTCACCCGCCAACGCCTCCTTCCGCGCGATGGACTCCTCCCGGCGCCGCGCCCGGTCCTCCCGGGCCTGCTCGCCGGCCGCCTCGGAGTGCTCCATGATGGTGGCCAGCCGCTTGTCCAGTGCGTCGAGGTCGCCGATGACCGCGGCCGTCGGCAGGGTGGCGCGCAGCTGCGCGGCGGTCTCCTTGATGGTGTTCGCGCTGTCGGGGTGCGCGGTGAGCCGGGCCTCCAGGAGCTCGACCTCGGTGGCCAGGTCCTCGAAGCGGGTGCCGTAGTGGGCCAGCCCCTCCTCGGGGGTGCCCGCCTGCCAGGACCCGATCTCCCGCTCCCCGTCGGCGGTCTTGACGTAGGCGGTGCCGTCGGCGTCGACGCGGCCCCACTTGGCGGGGTCGTTCTTCACCGGGCGGACGACGGCGGCTGCCGGACGCGGCGAGGGGGTGGGGCGG
The DNA here is from genome assembly GCF_000835165.1 of Corynebacterium marinum DSM 44953. Lineage (NCBI taxonomy): Bacteria > Bacillati > Actinomycetota > Actinomycetes > Mycobacteriales > Corynebacteriaceae > Corynebacterium > Corynebacterium marinum. The sequence continues at coordinate 1,530,162 of NZ_CP007790.1, read as the reverse complement.
GATCCGGCGCCGGGGAGGGGCCCCGGCTTCGGTCCCGGGCGTGCACCGGGTTTCGGGCCGGGCGTCGGGGAAGGCGTCGGGGAGTTTGTCATGTCGGGATCCTTTACTTGGTCCTCACGCCGCGCGACACGGCTGCCGATAGTGCTCCAACAAACATACAGCGCACGGTTCGGGAACGTCAGCAGGACTCAGTAGGATGACCCGGGTGAGTCCCAACCTAGTAGTGATGCCCGCCGGCCCGGCGCTGGTTCAGGCGCTGGCCCCCGCCGACGCCGCCGGCCGGAGCCTCGTCGCCGGAATCCGCTCGCTTGTCGACGCCGCCGGCACCCTCCCCATCCACCTGGTCGGTTCGCGTTCCCCCCGCTGGGAGACGGGAGTGCCCGGGTCGTTCCGGGCGTGGGGCGCCCCGCAGGTGGACGTCGGCGAGGGGCGGTTCCTGCCGGAGCTCGTGCAGCGCCACGTCCTGGGGGAGCGGGCCGCACGGGTGGCGGACGTCCGGGGGTCCCTGGGGGTGCCGGACCCGGCGTCGCTGACGCTGGTGGCCGTCGACGGCAGCGCCGGGTTGACCCCGCGCGCGCCCCTGACTCTGCTGGACCGTGCCCAGGAGGCCGACCGGTGGTGCCGTTCGGTGCTGGCCGGCCGGCCGGTGGAGGACGGCGGCTTCCTGTCGGAGGGCGGCGTCCTAGAACCGGAGCTCTGGTTCGAGCTCGCGGCGCTGACGCCGCTGCGGGCGGAGCTCGTCGAGGCGGACACCTCCCACGGAGTCGGAAGGTACGTCGCGGCATGGGAGATCTGATACGTCCCGTCGCGGTGGTGGGGCCGACCGCCTCCGGCAAATCCGCCCTCGGGCTGCGGCTGGCGCACGAACTGGGCGGGGAGGTGGTCAACGTCGACTCCATGCAGCTCTACCGGGGAATGGACATCGGCACCGCCAAACTGGCCGTCGAGGAACGGGAGGGCATCCCGCACCACCAGCTCGACGTCCTCGACGTCACGGAGACGGCGTCGGTGGCCCGCTACCAGGCCGATGCCGTCGCGGACGTGGAGGACATCATGTCCCGCGGACTGGTGCCCATCCTCGTCGGCGGGTCGATGCTCTACGTCCAGGCGCTGGTCGACGACTGGCAGTTCCCGCCCACTGATCCGGCCGTCCGCGCACGGTGGGAGGAGCGGCTGGCGGAGATCGGAGTGGATGCGCTCCATGCGGAGCTGGCCACCGTCGACGCGAGGGCGGCCGGGGTCATCGAGGACAAGGATCCGCGCCGCACCGTCCGAGCGCTCGAGGTCATCGAACTGACGGGCAGACCATTCCAGGCCTCCCAGCCGCCGAAGAACGCACCCCCGCGGTGGGGAACCCGCATCCTGGGGCTGCGCACCGACGCTGCCTGGCTCAACCCGCGCATCGAGCTGCGCACCCGCCAGATGTTCGACCGCGGGCTGATCGAGGAGGTCGACCGCCTCGTCGCCGAGAACGGTCTCGTCGCCGACTCCACGGCCGGACGGGCGATCGGGTACGCCCAGGTCCTGGCCGCCCGGACGGGCGATCTGACCTGGGATGAGGCGGTGGAGCGCACAATCACCGGCACCCGCCGCTACGTGCGCCGGCAGCGGTCCTGGTTCAACCGTGATCCCCGCATCACCTGGCTCGACGCCTCGGCGGGCACGGCCGCGGAGGCGCTAGACTACCTCGGGTGAACACCATCGCATTCGCCAAGGGGCACGGCACCGAAAACGACTTCCTCATCCTGCCCGGCCCCTTCGACCCCACCCCCGCCCAGGTCCGGGCGCTGTGCGACCGGCGGGCGGGAATCGGCGCGGACGGGGTGCTGCGCGTCGACCGGCGCGACGGACGCTGGTTCATGGACTACCGCAACGCCGACGGCTCGATCGCGGAGATGTGCGGCAACGGCGTGCGGGTCTTCGCCCACTGGCTGCGCTCCCGAGGGCTCGTCGACACCGACGACTTTGTGGTGGGTACCCGGGCGGGGGAGCGTCGGGTGACCGTCGGGGACTACACCGCCACTGAGGCCAGGGTGACCGTCGACATGGGCCCGGCCGAGGTGACCGGCGTGTCCACCGCCCGCCTCGGTGCGATGCAGGTGGCCGGACTGGGCGTCGACCTGGGCAACCCGCACCTGGCGTGCGTGCTGCCCGGGCTGGACGTCGCCGGGCTCGCCGGGCTGGAGCTCGCGGACCCTGAGTTCGACCGGGACTTCTTCCCGGCCGGGGTGAACGTCGAGATCGTCACCCCGCTCCGCGACGGAGGCGTGCACATGCGCGTCCACGAGCGCGGGGTGGGGGAAACGCGCTCCTGCGGCACCGGCACCGTCGCCGCCGCCCGCGCCGCGCTGGCCGACGCGGGCCTGGCGGAGGGCACAGTGACAGTCCACGTGCCGGGGGGCGACGTAGTGGTCCAGGTGTGGGACGGCGGGTCCACCCTGACCGGCCCCTCGAGGATCGTCGCCACAGGCGAGATCGACCTCCGGGCCCTGTCCGGCCCCGGGTCCGGCTCTGCCTGACAGAGGAGTGCGGTCAGTTGCGCAGCCAGGCCGCCAGCGGCGCCGCGGACTGTTCGCCGAGCCATTTCTGCCACAGCGGCCCGAAGGTCACCCGCCGCGCACCGAGCTCCGTGAGCGCGGCGAGGTCGCCCGCGCCATGCCCGTCGACGGGATGGGCAGTCACATTCACCGGGACTGACACAGCCTCAACCATGCGGGTCACCTGATCCGCGGTGGTCAAGCCGACCGGATACACTGCGCGGGCGCCTGCAGCCTCCATCAGCCTGATGCGCGACACTGCCTCGGCCACCGGATCCGCGAACACCCCGGTGCCGAGCTTCATGGCGTCGGTGCGGCCGTTGATCACGAAGTCCACGCCCGCCGAGTCCGCGGCGGCGCGGGCGGCGGCAATATAGTCGGCGTGCTCCTGGCTCTCCCGGACGCGCTTTCCTTCCGAATGGACCACGTCCTCGATGTTGGCGCCGACGGCACCGGCCTCGAGCAGTTTCTCAATCAACTCTGCCGGGGCAAGGCCGTAACCGGATTCCACGTCCGCGCTCACCGGCACGTCGACCGAGCCGGTGATGCGCCGGACGGAAACCAGGTAGTCCTCGAAGCGCATGTTCTCGCCGTCGGAGCTGCCGATGGAATCGGCGACGGGGTGGCTGCCGACGGTCAGGCCCTCAGAACCAGCTTCTACGGCAACGGCTGCGCTCCAGGTGTCCCACACGGTGGGTAGCACGAGAACGCGGCCCGATTCATGGGCACCGGCAAATTGACGGGCAAGCGTGATCAGATCAGACATCTTCAGTCTCCTCGGCGCGGGGGCGGTGTGATCACGAGCCTACGTTTTTCCCGGCGACACTTCCGCGGATCCTGGCATCAGTGCACGGCCGTGGTCTCGGCAGGGCGCTAGTAGTCGGGCCCCAGCCGCTGGGCGGCTTGCCGGGCCGCCAGCCAGGCCTCCCGGATGGCCAGCGCGCGGGCGTCGGTGACGTGGAGCAGCGACTCCAGTTGCGGGACGTCGAGGTTGTTCTTGGCCAGCCGGGCGTCGAGCCGGCCGAGGAAGCGCCGGGCCGTGGCGTATTCGTGGCGGAAGGCCGAGACGTCGGGGTCGGCGCAGTCGGGGTCGAGCAAGGCAGGGCGCGAGAGAGTCCGGTCCGCCATATGCTCCGCGGCGGGGGACGTGGAGAAAGCGTCGAATTCGTCGATGACGTCCTGGATGTCCTCCGCGGACAGGGTGATGGAGGAACGCAGCGCCGTGGTCTCCGAGGTGTCGGGGCGTTTGCCCACCACCAGCACCGCGAGGGCCGCGATCGGCAGGATGAGCAGCAGCCCCTGCAGCCGGAGGGCGGACAGAATGACCAGCGTGCTGATGATGAGGACGAGAATGATCAGCAGGCGTCGGTTGGATTCCGAGGGAATCATCCTGTCCGGCATGGCGCTATCTCAGTGTCCGCCGCAGCCGCAGCTTCCGCCGCAACCGCCGCAACCGCCGTCGGACATGGGGGAGAGCACGGAGGCGGTGAGCATCGCGGTGCCCGCGATGACGGAGTTCTTCTGCGGCAGTTCCGGGGCGTCGGCGAGGCAGACGTCGAAGGGGAACGCGCCGTCGACGGTGGCGTGGATGAAACGCTGGCCCGTGAGCTGGTTGTTGCGGTACTCCGCCTCCAGGACGCGGGCGGAGAAGGTGGCGGAGGCGTCGGGGGCGGAGGCGCCGGAGCCTGCGGCGACCAGCTGCGCACCCTCGGAGACCAGCAGGCCGAGGACCTCGCCGGTGGCGGCCTCGTAGGCCTCGGGGGACTCGTAGGTCTGCGCGTCGAGGGCGAGCGCGGTCACGCCGACCTGCTGCCACGTCTGGGTGGGCTTGTCCACCAGCAGGGGGCCCTGCGCGAGATTGCAGGTCACGGAGGTCAGCACGGTGCCGTTGGGGTCGACGATCTCGCAGAAGGCGAGGACGTCGTTGACCATGCTCACGTGCGCGAAAGTCTGGGTGATCGACTCGAAGCCGGCGAAGGTGGCGAAAGGCTCCACGGCGAGGATGTTGATCTGGGCGCCCGAGGCGTCCGTGTACTGGATCAGTTGTCCGCCCCGGATCTCGCCGGCGACGACCAGCTGGTTGGTGGCGATGGCCGCTTCCACGGCGTCCTGCCAACGGTCGAATCCCAGGCCGATGCTCTTCAGGTCGGTGCTCATGGTTGACCAGTCTAACCCTTCGGTGGTGCGGTGAGAACTCCGGCGCCGGAGGCCTTCCAGAGGCAGGGAATTCGTGCCCGCACTCTCCTGCGGCCCGTGGCGTCGGTAGGCACTGTTAACTCCGGGCCGGACGTGGAACAATGACCATTAATGACTAATGAAAATGATGACCTGCTGGCCCGCGCCTTCCGCGACAACGAGCCGCAGCCCGCAACCCCGGAGGATCCGGGAACGGATCTGTCCGGCCTGCTCGCCCCGACCACCGGTGAGCTGGATCTGGCCGAGCGCAACCGGCTCCGCCGCGGAGCGAGCGACACCGAGATCAGGTCCACCGACACCGAGGACATCACCGAGGTCGAGTACCGCAAGCTCCGCCTGGAGCAGGTGATCCTCGTCGGCGTGTGGACGGAGGGCACCTCCGCCGAGGTCGACGCCAACATGGCCGAGCTCGCGGCCCTGGCGGAAACCGCCGGCGCCGAAGTCCTGGAGACCCTCTACCAGCGCCGGGACAAACCGGACCCGGGCACCTACATCGGCTCCGGCAAGGTCCAGGAGCTCAAGGACATCATCGCCGCCACCGGCGCCGACACCGTCGTCTGCGACGGCGAGCTCTCTCCGGGGCAGCTCGTCGCCCTGGAGACGGCGCTGAACACCAAGGTCATCGACCGGACCATGCTCATCCTCGACATCTTCGCGCAGCACGCGAAGTCGAAGGAGGGCAAGGCACAGGTCTCGCTGGCGCAGATGGAGTACCTCTACACCCGGGTGCGCGGCTGGGGCGGCAACCTCTCGCGCCAGGCCGGCGGCCGGGCCGGCTCCAACGGCGGCGTCGGTCTGCGCGGGCCGGGCGAGACACGCATCGAGGCCGACCGCCGCCGCCTGCGCACCGACATGTCCAAGTTGCGCCGGGAGCTCTCCGGCATGAAGACCGCGCGCGAGATCAAGCGCCAGCGGCGCCGGTCCTCGACGATCCCGCAGATCGCCATCGCCGGTTACACCAACGCCGGAAAATCCTCGCTGATCAACGCGTTGACCGGTGCGGGCGTGCTGGTGGAGAACGCGCTGTTCGCCACCCTGGATCCCACGACCCGCCGCGCGGAGCTCGCCGACGGCCGCGCCGTGGTCTTCACGGACACCGTCGGTTTCGTCCGGCATCTGCCGACCCAGCTGGTGGAGGCCTTCAAGTCGACGCTGGAGGAGGTCCTCGGGGCGGATCTGGTGCTGCACGTCGTCGACGGCTCCGACCCGTTCCCCCTCAAGCAGATCGAGGCGGTGAACAAGGTCATCTACAGCATCGTCAAGGAGACCGGCGAGCAGGCCCCGCCGGAGATGATCGTGGTGAACAAGATCGACCAGGCCGATCCGCTGGTCCTGGCCGAGCTGCGGCACGCCGTGGAGGACGCGGTCTACGTGTCCGCGAAGACCGGGGAGGGAATCGCCGAACTTCAGGCGCGGATCGAACTGTTCCTCAATTCCCTCGACGCGCACCTGGTCCTGCTGGTCCCCTTCACCCGCGGCGACGTCATCTCCCGCCTCCACGAGTACGGCACCGTCCGTTCCGAGGAGTACACCGAGCACGGCACGCGTATCGACGTCCGCCTGCCCATGTCGCTGGCGGCGGAACTCGCGGAATTCGCGGTGGATCCGGACGCGGGGACGGTACCCGACGCCTCCTGAGCGAGTTCCTCGGCCCCGGGGCTACTGTTGAGCCGTGATAACCAAGACCTCCGTTAAGTCCCGCGGCACGTTCGGCTGGAACGTCCACGGCGACGGCAGAAAGATCCGTCCCGGGGCCGTCGTCGCCCCTGACGAGCGGCTGAGCTGGCCGCGCACCATCGGCATCGGGATGCAGCACGTGGTGGCCATGTTCGGCGCCACGCTCCTGGTCCCCACTCTCACCGGGTTCCCGGTGAACACCACACTCCTGTTCTCCGGCATCGGCACGATGCTGTTCCTGCTGATCACCCGCAACCGGCTGCCCAGCTACCTGGGCTCCTCCTTCGCCTTCATCGCCCCGCTCACAGCCAGCCAGCAGTACGGCATGGGCGCGCAGCTCGGCGGCGTCCTGGTCGCGGGCCTGGTCCTCGTGGCGGTGGGCTTCATCGTCCGGGCCGCGGGGCGGCGGGTGCTGGACGCGGTCATGCCGCCCGCCGTCACCGGCGCGATCGTCGCGTTGATCGGCCTGAACCTGGCCCCCGTGGCCACGAGTAACTTCCAGTCCCAGCCCCTGGTGGCCACGGTGACGCTGGTCGCCATCGTGCTGGCCACCGTGGCGGGCCGCGGCATGGTCGCCCGCCTGGGCATCCTCATCGGCGTGGTCGTCGGCTGGGTGTTCGCCGCCGTCACCGGCAACCTCGCGGAGGGCTCCGGGGACACCATCGCCACGGCCGCCTGGGTCGGGGTGCCGGAGTTCCACGCGCCGGAGTTCCAGCTCTCGGCCATCCTGGTGACCCTGCCGGTGATCATCGTGCTCGTCGCCGAGAACGTGGGCCACGTCAAGGCGGTCGGCGAGATGACCGGCCGCGACCTCGACGACCTGGCCGGCGACGCCCTGGTCGCGGACGGCCTGGCCACCACCCTGGCCGGTTCCTTCGGCGGTTCGGGCACCACCACCTACGCGGAGAACATCGGCGTGATGGCCGCGACCAAGGTGTACTCGACCGCCGCCTACTGGGTCGCGGCGCTGACTGCCGTGTCCCTGGCGTTCATCCCGAAGTTCGGCGCGCTGATCTTCACCATCCCCTCGGGCGTGCTCGGCGGGGCGACGATCGTCCTCTACGGCCTCATCGGCATGCTCGGCGTGCGCATCTGGCAGGACAACAACGTCAACTTCAACAACCCCGTCAACCTCACCGCGGCTGCGGTGGCGCTGATCGCGGGCGTGGGCAACCTCACGCTCACGATCTTCGGGGTGCAGCTCGAGGGCATCGCCTGGGGTTCAGCCGGCATCCTCATCGCCTACCCGGTCCTCAAGAAGCTCTACACCTCAGTCGGGGAAGGAAAGCACGCGAAGTTCTAGGATGAGGGGCATGACCCGCGACCCGATCACCACCTCACCCGCGCACATCATCGTGGCCAGCCGAGAGACCGTCCCCGTCAACCGGCTGCAGGAGTACTTCGACCGGGCCTTCACCCGCGCTTTCGAGGCGGTCCAGTCCGCCGGAGCGCAGCCCGCCGGCCCGCCGCGCGCCTACTACTTCTCCCCGCTCACCGACGTCGTCGACCTCGCCGCCGGATTCCCCGTGGCGGAGGAGCACGCCGCGGCGGTGGAAGCGGCGTTCCCCGACCTGGTCCACCGGATCCCCGAGTCCCGGGTGGCGGTTGCCCGCCACCGCGGCCCCTACGACCAGCTGGGCGCCACCTGGCAGGAGCACACCGAAAACGTCCGGCAGCTGGGGCTCCAGACCGGTCCGGTGTTCTGGGAGGAGTACGTCACCATGCCCACTCCGGAGGCGGATCCGGCCGACATGATCACCGACCTCTACGTCACGCTCGCGTAGATGTCGGCCGACGGTGGTAAAACGAAGAGTATGCCTGCACCAGAATTTCTCGCTGTCCCCCAGGACGACTACCTCCGCCTCACGGTGACCCCGGAGAGGGTGGGGATCGTCGAGAGGCTCCTCGACGAAGGCGGATTCCCCGCCCTGCGCCTGAGCGACGAGTGGTACATCCTCAACGAGGACCTCTCCCACAGCCCTGCCGGAGCGGCCCTGACGGGCGGGGAGATGTGGCAGTACCGGCCCTCCCGCTACGCTCTCGCGCCCGTGCAGGTCCGGATGATCGCCGAGGCGCTCGCCGCCGTCGGGGAGATCACCTACTCCCACGACCTGGCGCCGGTGCAGGCGTTCTTCGCCGAGGCCGCCGCGCGCGGCGACGCGATCGTCACCGCCTACCGCTGAGACCGGGACGCCCCGTGAATCACCGACGCCTCCCAGCCATCAGGCGGGGAGGCGTCCTCGTGCGCGGGGGCTAGGCGTCGAGATCGGTTTCGATGAGCGCGGCGATCTTCTCCACGGCATCGGCGTTATCCGAGGTGACGGTGACCTGGTCACCCTTCTCGGCGCCGAGGGCCATGATCATGAGGGAGGACGCGGCGTCAGCCTCCTCGCCGTCCTCGTCGCCGACGAGGGTGAGGAGGATCTCGTCGTCGTACTCTGCGGCGGCGTCGGCGACGACGGCGGCGGGGCGGGCGTGGAGGCCGACTGCGGAGCCGACGGTGACGGTCTTGGAGGCCATGGGATGTGGTCCTTTCGTGAGGGGGTGATCAACGCCAGCTTAGGCATTGACTGTGGCGGCTGCCATGGCTTGGGTGGCCTTGTTGGGCCAGAACTGCTTGAGGGCCACGACGGTGAGGGCGGAGACGGCGGTGCCCGCGACGATCGCCAGGAGGAAACCCCACCAGGGGTCGATGGCGAAGAGGACGAACACGCCGCCGTGGGGAGCGCGGGAGCCGACGCCCAGGCCCATGGAGACCGCACCGGTGACGGCGCCTCCGGCCATCATGGACGGGATGACGCGGAGCGGGTCGGCCGCCGCAAACGGGATCGCACCCTCGGAGATGAAGGACAGGCCGAGCAGCCAGGCCGACTTGCCGTTCTCCTGTTCCGCGGGGGTGAACAGCTTCTGCCGGGCGAAGGTGGCCAGGGACATCGCGATCGGCGGGACCATGCCGGCAGCCATGACGGTGGCCATGATCTGCATGGAGGCCTCGTCGCCGGTGGACAGGCCGGCGGTGGCGAAGAGGTAGGCCGCCTTGTTCACCGGTCCGCCGAGGTCGAAGCACATCATGAGGCCGAGGATGATGCCGAGCACGACCGCGGAGGAGCCGGACAGGGAGGACAGCCAGTCGGTCAGCCCGGTCATGATGCCCTCGAGGGGGCGGCCGAGCAGGAGGAACATGGTCAGGCCGACGACGAGGGAGGTCAGCAGCGGAATGATGACCACGGGCATGAGCGAGGCAAGGATCCGCGGGACCTTCCAGTTGCCGATCCACAGGGCGACGAGACCGGCGAGGATGCCGGTGATCAGGCCGCCGATGAAACCGGCGCCGATGAGGACGGAGATCGCTCCGCCGACGAAGCCGGGGGCGATGCCGGGTCGGCCGGCCAGGGCGAAGGCGGTGTACCCGGACAGCGCCGCGACGATGAAGCTCATCGCCATCTGACCCGTGGCGAAGAGCACCGCGCCGAGATAGAGGGCGAGGCCGGAGCGGTCGAAGGTGACGGCGGAACCGTCGACGAGCACCTCGTTGCCGGGGAGGTTGGTCAGGGAGTGCTGGAGTGCGATGGCCTGCCAGCCGTTGGCCATGTCGTAGCCGCCGACGAGGAAGCCGAGGGCCAGGAGGAGGCCGCCGGCCGCGACGAAGGGGATCATGTAGGACACGCCGGTCATCACAGCCTGCTGGATGCGGCGCGCCCAGCCCGGCTGACCGTCCCCGGCGGCGGTTTCGGCGGAGGACGCGGCCGCCCCGGCAGCCACGCGCCGGGCGGCGGGGTTGCCGGCCGCGGCGACGGCCTCGTCGATCATCTTCGCGGGCTCGTTGATGGCACGCTTGACGGGGGACTCCACGACGGGTTTCCCGGCGAAGCGTTCCCGGTCTCGCACGCCGACGTCGGTGGCGAAGATGACGGCGTCGGCGGCCGCGATGATATCCGGGTCCACGGCCCTGGTGGAGGATGAGCCCTGCGTCTCGACGACCAGCTCGACGTCCTCGCGCCCCTGCGCGTTGAGAGTCAGTGCGTCGGCGGCCATGTAGGTGTGGGCGATGCCGGTCGGGCAGGCGGTCACCGCGACGATGCGCGTGACGTTCTCGCCGGGGGCAGCGGCCGGCGCGGCGGCCGGCTGATCCGCCTGCTTCTCGACGCCCGCCTCGCCCACCACGTCCGTCACCGCGGCGACGATGTCGTCGGCGGTGGCGGCGGAGCGGAGCCGGTCGATGAAGTCGCCGCGCACGAGCGCGCGGGCGAGCTTGGACAGGATTTTCAGGTGCGTCTTGCCGCCGCCCTCGGGGGCGGCGATGAGGAACACCAGGTCGGAATCCCCGTCCGGGCCACCGAAGTTCACCGGCCGGGACAGGCGCGCGAACGCCAGGGTCGGCTCGGTGACGGCCTCGGAGCGGCAGTGGGGGATGGCGACGCGGCCCGGCACCCCGGTGGGGTTCTGGGCCTCGCGGGCGAGGGCGGCGTCGGCAAGCAGGGAGGCGGAGCTGGCGCGGCCGGCGCCGTGGACGAGGCCGGCGAGCGCGGTGATCACGTCGGTGGTGGTGGACCCGAGGTCCGCGTCCAGGCGGACCAGCTCGGTGGTGATGATGGGCATGTTTACCTCGGAGTCTTAGAGGGCGCGCACGTGCGTGCGGGCGAGATCGAGCTGTGCGGGGGAAGGGATGGTGGTGCCGGGAAGGCCGGTGGCGGCGGTGCCGTAGGCGACGGCGCGGGCGAGGCAGTCGGCGGGACCGCCGCCCTCGGCCCGCGCGATGAGATAGCCGGCCAGCGAGCTGTCGCCCGCCCCGACCGTGGACAGGACCTCGACCGGCGGCGGCGTGGCGAACCAGACGCCCTGCCCGGTGACCAGCGCGGCCCCGGCGGCACCCAGGGTGACCAGGACCTCGCGGACGCCGCGGTCGACGATGAGCCGCGCCGCGGCGACCACCCCGGAGAAGTCGCCGCCCGCGGCGGCCTCCTCCCACGCCTCGCCGTCGCGGCCGGTCAGCTGGCCGAGCTCCAGTCCGTTGGGTTTGATGAGGGTCGGGGCGGCGGTCTCCAGGCCGCGCCCGAGAGAGCGCACCGGTTCATCGGAGGTGTCCACCGCGACGGGCAGCCGCGGGTGGGCGTCCCGCACCGCGGCGATGAGTTGCGTGTACCAGTCGACGGGCACGCCCGGCGGCAGAGACCCGGCCATCACCAGCCACGAGGAGTTCGCCGCCAGCCGGACGACCGTCTCCTCGATGGCCCGGCGGGCCGCGTCGTCGACGGTGGCTCCGGGGCCGTTGATCTTGGTGGTCGTGCCGTCGGGTTCGGCGATCGTCGCATTGATCCGGATGCCCTCGGCGACCGGGACCGCGTGGAAGGGGATCCCGGTCTGCCGGGTCAGTGCCACAAAGGGGTCGTTGCTGTCCGCCGGGAAGACCGCCAGCGCGGGTTTGTCGGCCAGCAGCATCGCGTGCGCCACGTTGACGCCTTTGCCGCCGGCGACCTGGGTGACGGAGCTGGGACGTTGGACATGCCCGCGGCGCAGTTCCGAGTCCAGCTGCATGGTGGCGTCGATGCTGGGGTTCGGTGTCAAGGTGAGTATCACTGTCGGCTCCCTGTCCGGTCGGGAAATGTTGGCTGTGGAGGCGGGGCAGGGGAGGTGCCTGCCGCCGCGCGGTACCCCGGTGGCGGAGGGCTCTGGACCCCCGTGGCCGGCGCACTGCGAAAATGAAGTGGGTCACATCTGATGTGAGGTTGTGACGTAAGTATTGCCCGAATATGTCCGATTGTCAAGGGACGGGCATGTCCGGTTCGTTGCTAAATGGTGGATTTTATGGTGTTCTGGAGGTCACACATTCTTCTCCGTATGAGACGGGAGACACACACCATGGGCGAAGTCCACCACGCCTCCGGCACAACATCCATCAAAGGCACCGGGGTGGTCGCCGGCGTCGCCTACGCCCCCGCGGTGTGGGTCCGGCCGCGGCCGGCACTGCCGGAGATCGGCACGCCGGTCGCCGAAGACGCCAGGGACCAGCAGTTCGAGCGTTTCACCGCTGCGGCGGACACCGTCGCGGGGCGCCTGGCGCAACGGGCGGAGACGGTCGAGGGCGTCGCCGCCGAGGTGCTCACCGCCACCGTTGGCATGGTCAATGACCGGGGTTGGCGCCGCACCGTGAAAAAGAACGTCGCCGAAGGTCACCCGGCTGAATACGCCGCCGTGGCCGCCACCCAGAAGTTCGTCGACATGTTCGAGGCCGCCGGCGGGGTCATGGCCGAACGCACCACGGACCTCAAAGACATCCGGGACCGCGTCATCGCCGAACTCCGCGGCGAACCGGAGCCCGGTCTGCCCGACATCGCGGGCGAGGGCGTCCTCTTCGCCGACGACCTCTCGCCCGCGGACACCGCCACCCTCGACCCCGCCCACGTGGTCGCCATGGTCACCGAACTCGGCGGACCCACGAGCCACACGGCGATCATCGCCCGCCAGCTCAACCTGCCCTGCATCGTCGCCGCCGGCCCCGCGTTGCGCGACATCGTGGCCGGGGAACCCGTGCTCGTCGACGGGGCCCTGGGAACCGTCACGCGTAACGCCGACGAGGAATCGTCCCGCACCGCGGTCGCCCAGTTCCGGGAGCGTGCGGCGGTCATCGCCCAGTGGCGCGGCCCGGCCCGCACGAGCGACGGCCACCGCGTCCAGTTGCTGGCCAACGTCGCAGACGGCAACGCCGCCCGCGTCGCGGCAGGCACCCAGGCCGAAGGTATCGGCCTGTACCGCACCGAGATGAGTTTCCTGTCCACCTCCACGGAACCCACGGTCGAGGAGCAGGCGGCGGTCTACCGCAAGGTCTTCGACGCCTTCCCCGACTCCAAGGTGGTCATCCGCACCCTCGACGCGGGTTCGGACAAGCCGATCGCCTACGCCACCCTGGCGGAGGAGGAGAACCCCGCCCTCGGTGTGCGCGGCCTGCGCATGGCGCGCGACAACGAGGGGTTGCTCCTCCGCCAACTCGACGCCGTCGCGCTGGCAGCCGAGGGGCGCGGCGAGGACGCTCCGACCTGGGTCATGGCGCCAATGGTCGCCACCGAGTCGGAGGCCGAGTACTTCGCCGGACTCTGCCGCGAACGCGGCCTGACGGCAGGCGCCATGATCGAGGTCCCGGCCGCCGCCCTCATGTCCGACCGGCTCATGCCGCACCTCGACTTCGTCTCCATCGGCACCAACGACCTCACCCAGTACACGATGGCCGCCGACCGCCTCTCCCCGCAGCTGGCCTACCTGACCGATCCGTGGCAGCCCGCGGTGCTTCGCCTGGTGAAGGAGACATGCCGCGTCGGGGAGCTCACCGCCACCCCTGTCGGCGTCTGCGGCGAGGCCGCCGCGGACCCGCTGCTCGCCTGTGTGCTCACCGGTCTGGGTGTCACCTCGCTGTCGGCCGCCTCGACCGCCGTCGCCGGCGTCGGCGCGCAGCTGGCCACCGTGGACCTGGCCACCTGCCGGGAGGTCGCCGCTGCGGTCCTGGACACCTCGGGTGCGGACACGGCGCGCGAACTCGCCCGGGAGATGCTCCTGGGGTAGAGCGCTGGACGTGCGTGCGCGGGGTCACTCGTCGGCGATGACGACCTCGATCTCGCGCTCCCGCAGCGCCGCCAGGAAGGACTCGGGCGCCGCGGAGTCGGTGATGATCACGTCGATGTCGCTGAGGCTGGCGAAGCTCACCAGGTAGTCGGTGCCCAGCTTGGAGGAGTCGCAGAGGACGACCACGTTGTGGGCGTTGGTCACCATCGTCGACTTGATGGCCGCTTCCTGGGCGTCGGCCGTGGACAGGCCGTGATCGAGGGTGAGCGCGTTGGTGCCGATGAAAGCGACGTCCGCCCGCATGAGCGCCAGGGTCCGCAGCGCGGTGTCGCCCACGACCGCCTGCGTGATCGCGCGGACCGACCCGCCGAGAAGCTGCACCTCCCTCAGCCCCTTGTTGGTCAGGTTGAGGGCGATCGGCAGGCTGTTGGTCACGATGGACCACTGGGAGGCGTTGGGTTGCTCCGCGATGAGCTCCGCCAGCGTGCCGATGGTGGAACCTGAATCGAGGAAGAGGCCGCCGCGGGGTTCCGGAAGGTAGCGCAGCGCCGCGCGCGCGATGGCCGACTTGGCGGTGGGGGCCGACCGGAAACGGGCGTCGAGCGAGAACTCGGTGGTCTGGAAGGTCTGGCTCGCAACGGCGCCGCCGTGGACCCGGTGGACGACTCCCTCCCTGTCCAGCACGGCGAGATCCCGGCGGATGGTCTCTGCGGTGACCTTGAAACGGTTGGCAAGCTCGGTGACGTTGACCCGCCCCTCGACCGCGGTGAGGGAGGCGATCTGCCGGCGACGCTCCTCTGCGTACATGAGTTCTCCTCTGGTGCCTCACAGGACGGAATCGGACAAAATGAATGTCTGTTTCCGCCATTGTTCCAAATTAATGGGCGGCGGGGGAGAGGTTGGCGGTTATCCTGCGCAAACGGGGGATAAAACTACGTCGCCGGCGGGACGGGACCCGGCGAGGTGGGCCGTGGGCAGGTCCGTTCCCGTGGGATGATGTTGATTTCCCGCCCGCCGATTGTCTGCCTCGGCGGGGAAAGCCCGCGCTAGAGCTTCCGGAACACGGAGACGATCTTGCCCATGATCTCGGCCTTGTCGCCGGGGATCGGTGCGAAATCCTCATTGTGGGGCAGCAGCCAGACACCGGTGGAATCCTTGTGGAACTCCTTCGCGGTGGCCTCCCCGTCGATGAGCGCGGCGACGAACTCGCCCTTCTCCGCGACCGGCTGGGAGCGGACGACGACCCAGTCGCCGTCGAGGATGCCGGCATCCTTCATCGACTCGCCGACGACCTGCAGCATGAACAGCTCCCCGTCGCCAACCAGGTCCGCGGGCAGCGGGTAGTAGTCCTCCACCTCCTGCTCGGCGAGGATCGGCGAACCCGCGGCGATGCGGCCCAGGACCGGGATGAAGTTCGCGGCTCCTGCATCCTCCGGGGCGGACGCGCTCTTCACGGCCACGCGGCGACCAGGCTTCTTGGCGGTGTCCGTCGAACCGAGATTCCGCACGTCGACGGCGCGCGGCTTGTTCGGGTCCCGGCGGAGGAAGCCCTTCTTCTCCAGCTGGTTGAGCTGGTAGGCCACCGAGGAGGTGGACTGGAGGCCGGCCGCGTCACCGATCTCCCGGATGCTCGGCGGATACCCCCGCAGCACCACGGCATCCCGGATGACCTCGAGGATCCGCCGCTGGCGGTCGGAGAGGGTGGCGGGATCCGGCTTGCCGGAAGGGGTCAGGTTGGCGGATGTGCTCTTGCGGGTCATGGTCCTACTCGTTCCTGGTGCGCTGGGGGAGGGGGCGGTTCTGCTTCATCGGTTCGGTTCGCCGGTTTCGTGGAGCCGTGCGGTCGCCGTTGTTCGAATGGCGGACCGGCATGGTGCCGTTCACCTGTTACATGTCTACCACGATCTGGTACGGATGTTCGACTGCTGCGGCTGATCTGTGGACAAAATTTCGAACGGGTGCTTTAATCGAACACATCGGCTAGTTCGAACACTTGAACGGTGCCTCTGTTCGAAAGTGTCGCCTGGCCCCGATATCCTCTCATTCAGCAACGAAAGGACCCCGCCGTGACCGCGTTCCTCCACCGCTCCCGCCCAGGTGAAAGCCCCTCAACTTCCCTTCAGGGTCCGGTCCGCGCGGCCGCCGTGTGGGAGCCTTCCGGATTTCACGAGCCCGCCGCTTCCGTCCGCGGCATTCGAACCCTGCGGCGCGTCGATAGAACGCAGGGTCGGGAGGAAAATGAGGGTCAGTGGGAGCATGTCGCGCGGGCCCAGGGGCGCCACTGGCAGGAAACCGGACTCACCTACCTGCTCGGTGCGCTGCTGGGCCTGGCGGTGGTGAGTGCCTCGCTGCTCGGCGCCGGGGATGAGCCGGCGCCGGGATCGCCAGGCTATCCCGCGGACAGCGGTTCCTGGACGGTGCAGCAGGCGCGTTAGAACCGCGCCTCCCGGGGAGTAGGATCGGTGCCACAGTCCGTTCCCCCGGTTTTCTCCTGAAAGGCTCTGAAGACACGCCGTGTACTGCCCGTTCTGTCATCACGACCACTCCCGTGTCATCGACTCCCGCATCATCGACGCCGGAGCCGCCATCCGCCGCCGACGCGAGTGCACCAGCTGCCAGGGACGATTCACCACGATCGAGAAGGCGGTCCTGCTGGTGATCAAACGCAACGGAGTGACGGAACCGTTCAGCCGGGACAAGGTCGTCCTGGGTGTCCGCCGGGCGTGCCAGGGCCGCGACGTCTCGGATGACGCCCTCAAACGGCTGGCACAGGAGGTGGAGGAGCGGGTGCGCGCCCAGGGCAGCTCGCAGGTGAACGCCAACGACATAGGGCTGGCCATTCTCGAACCTCTGCGCGCCCTCGACGAGGTCGCCTACCTGCGTTTCGCCTCCGTGTACAAGTCCTTCGAATCCGCCGAGGACTTCGAGTCGGAGATCCGTCTCATGCGCCGCCGCGCGCGGGAGGAAGAGGCGGCGGCGGACTCCTTCGAGCCGCTCGGAGGCTGAGTCCGGATCAGCGCAGTTTGTCCACGGCCTTCTGGATCCGGCGTAACGAGATGGGCCGCGCAGTTCCCAGACGCTGGGCGAACAGACTGACCCGCAGCTCCTCGATCATCCACCGGATGTCCTTGGCCTCGCGCGTCTTCTCCCTGCCCTTGGGCAGCCGGGCCAGCCGCAGCGCGAGGTAAGACTGCGCCTCCTCGACCTCGTCCTGCCGGTCGGCGTCCTTGCCTGGGTCCTGCGCCATCTCGTCGAGACGGATGCGCACGGCCTGCAGGTAGCGGGGGAGGTGACGCAGCTGGGCGGCGCCGTGCAGAGTGATGGCGTTCCTCGGCAGGAGAAATTCCAGCTGAGCCTTCATGTCGTCGATGGCGGCGCCGCTCCAGCGGGACAATTCTTCGGCGACGGACTGGTACTCGATGAGCGCCGGCGCGATAGTGACCACGGTGCGCCGGACGGCGCCCGCCACCTCGGGAGCCACCGTCTTCTTCAGCTCCTCGAACTGCTCCGGGGAGCGCACCGGTCCGCCGTGCTGGATCATGAGGTCGCGGATAGCGGCGACACGCGCGTCCTCGACCAAACCGGCCGCACCGCCGTGGGGGTAGTTGTCCACCGCCACGCGCTGCTGCAGGGGCAGCCCCTTGGTCATCTGGTTGGCGTTGACGGAGATCTCGCGCAGCAGCAGGGTCAGCGTCGCGGTCATCATGGAGGCCTCCGCGGCGGCCTTGGTCGGGTACACGCGGATCTCCACGCCGCCGGGGGCGGCTACGAGCGCGGGGTAGGCGGTGACCTCGTGGCCGTCGACCACCGTCTGCACCTCCTCGGCGACGGTGCCCAGATTCTCGGGAGTCCACTTGGGTACGGCCTTGGCCTCGCTGGTGCGCGAGGCCTTGCTCACGGATGACCTGATCGAGCCGGCGTTGCGCTGGATGAGCGCGCCGAGGTCCTTGTCAGCGTCGACGACCTTGCCGCGCCGGTCGACTGCCCCGAAGGTCATCTTCAGGTGTGCGGGCAGGGCGGCGGACCGGAAATCCTCGGCCGTGATCTGCCGCCCGCCGAGAGAACGCAGCACTCCGGCGAACTGCTCGACCAACGGCCCCTCGTAGGGGATGAGCCGGGGCAGGGCCCGCGCAGCGTAATCCGGGGCGGGCACGACGGTTTTGCGCAATTCCTTGGGCAGGGTGCGGATCAGCTCGGTGAGCAGTTCCTCGCGGAGCCCCGGCACCAGCCAGTCGAATCCTTCGCGGTCCATTCCCGCCAGCAGGGGAATGGGGACGAGGATGGTCACGCCGTCCTGCGGGTGGCCGGGCTCGAAGCGGTACTCCAGGTCGTAGTCGATGCTGCCTTTGCGCCACTTGTCGGGGAAGGCTTCCTCGGTGATCTCTCCGGCGTCGGCGCCCAGGAGGGAATCGGGGTCGAAGTCGAGGAGCTCCGGGTTGGCCTGCCGCTCCTTCTTCCACCAGGTGTCGAAGTGCCGGCCGGTCGTGATGGTGGCGGGGAGGCGGGAGTCGTAGAAGTCGAAGAGGGTGTCCTCGTCGACGATGATGCCGCGGCGGCGGGCCTTCTCCTCGATCTCGGCGGCGGCCTCGAGCTTCTCCACATTGGAATGGAAGAAGGTGTGGTGGGTGGTCCAGTCGCCCTCGATGAGGGCGTGCCGGATGAACATGTCCCGGGCGGCCTCGGGATCGACACGGTGGTAGGGGACCACCCGGTCGGCGACGATGGTGACGCCGTAGAGGGTGGACTTTTCGTGGGCGATGCCGGAGGCCCGCTTGCGGGACCAGCTGGGTTCGGAGTGCTGGTGCCGCAGTAGCGGACCGGCGAGCTTCTCCACCCAGGCGGGTTCGATCTTCGCGACGTCGCGTGCCCACAGCCGGGAGGTCTCCACGAGCTCGCCGGCCATGAGGAACTCCGGCGGCTTCTTGGCCAGGGAGGAGCCGGGGAAGATCATGAATCGGGTGCCGCGGGCGCCCTTGAACTCCCGGCTGTTTCCGTCGCGGGAGCCGATGTGGGAGAGCAGGCCGGCGAGCAGGGACTGGTGGATCGCGTCGGGGCTGCGGTCGCCGGCGACGTCGTGGCGCGCGGACCAGCCGAGCTGGCGGGTGACCTCGCGCAGCTGGCGGACGAGGTCGTACCACTCGCGGATACGCATGTAGTGGAGGTACTCGTCCTTCATTCGGCGCCGGAAGGCGTTGCCGGTGAGGTCGTCCCGGGACTGGTTGATGTAGTCCCACAGCTTGAGGAAGCTGAGGAAATCGCTGTTCGCGTCCTTGAAACGGGCGTGCTTCTGGTCGGCCTGGGCCTGCTGCTCCATGGGGCGTTCACGGACGTCCTGGATGGTCATGGCGGAGACGATGACCAGGACCGCGTCGAGTTCGCCGAGGCGGTTGGCCTCCACGAGCATGCGGGCCATACGGGGGTCGACGGGCAGGCGCGCGATGTCGCGGCCGGTCTGGGTGAGCACCGGCTCGCCGTTGCGTTCCTCGTCCGTCAACGCGCCGAGTTCGTGCAGGAGCAGCAGGCCGTCGCGGATGGCGCGGTTCTCGGGTTTCTGGACGAAAGGGAACTCGGCGATGTCGCCGAGGCGCATCATCGTCATCTGCAGGATGACGCTGGCGAGGTTGGTGCGCAGGATCTCCGGGTCGGTGAACTCGGGCCGGGAGGCGAAGTCCTCCTCAGAGTAGAGGCGGATGGCGATGCCGTCGGCCACGCGGCCGCAGCGCCCGGAGCGCTGGTTGGCGCTGGCCTGCGAGACCGGCTCGATGGGCAGCCGCTGGACCTTGTTGCGCGTGGAGTAGCGCGAGATGCGGGCTGTGCCGGTGTCCACGACGTAGCGGATGCCGGGGACCGTCAGGGAGGTTTCCGCGATGTTGGTGGACAGGACGATGCGCCGGCCGGAGTGCGGCTGGAACACCCGGTGCTGCTCCTGGTTGGACAGGCGGCCGAACAGCGGCGTGACCTCCACGCCCTTCCACTTCCTGCCCTCGATGGCCTCCATGGCGTCGCGGATGTCGCGCTCGCCGGGGAAGAAGCACAGGATGTCGCCGGGTCCCTCGAGCATGAGTTCCTCGCAGGCCTCGCACAGCGCGTCGAGGGGATCCTGGTCGACGACCTTGCCGTCGCGTTCGAACTCCATCGGCCGGTAGCGGATCTCCACGGGAAAAGTGCGCCCCGAGACTTCGATGATGGGGGCTGGTGTGCCGTCGGCGGCGGCGAAATGCTCCGCGAAGCGCTCCGGGTCGATCGTCGCGGAGGTGATGATCACCTTCAGGTCCGGGCGCTTGGGCAGCAGGCGGCGCAGGTAACCCAGCAGGAAGTCGATGTTGAGGGAGCGCTCGTGGGCCTCGTCGATGATGAGCGTGTCGTACTTGTTGAGGAAGCTGTCGCGCTGCATCTCCGCGAGGAGGATGCCGTCGGTCATGAGCTTGACGGCGGAGGTGGAGGAGACGCGGTCGTCGAAACGGATCGCGTAGCCGACGGTCTCGCCGATCTCCTGCCCGATCTCCTCGGCGATGCGCTCGGCGACGGTGCGCGCGGCCAGACGGCGCGGCTGGGTGTGGCCGATCAGTCCGCGGCGGCCACGGCCCAGGTCCAGGCAGATTTTGGGGATCTGAGTGGTCTTGCCCGAACCCGTCTCGCCGGCGATGATGACGACCTGGTTGTCCCTGATCGCCTCCGCGATGTCCTCGCGCCGGGCCGAGACCGGCAGCGATTCCGGGTAATCGATCGGGGGGACGCCGGCGTCGATCAACGACACCTTCTCGGCGGCCCGTTCCACGTCCGCGGCGATCGCCGCCAACGCCTGCGGGGTGCGGGCCTTGTGCAGGCGGCGGCGGATGGAGCGTTCGTCGGTGAGCGAGACGTGCGCGAGGCGCTCGAAGAGGGCGTCGCGGGTGACCGGGGCATCAGAAGAGGTACTCATGGCTGACGCTGAATCCTACCGGCTCATCGCCGGTGGCCTATCGTTGGTCGCGTACCAGACCGTAAGTTTCCAGGAAGGCAGACACATGTCCACCCCCCATGACCCCTCCGAGGACCGGTCGTCCGAGCGCCCGCAGGACCCCTCTCAGCCCTCTTATCCCGCCTACCCCTCGACCCCGCACCCGGAGGACACCCCGGGCTACGGCGGCTCCGGCAACCCCGGCAGCCCTGGCAACCCGGACTACTACGCCGGGTACGGCTACGCCGAGCAGCCGGCCTACGGTCAGGCGCGGGGGACCGGCAAGGTCCAGCCGATGGAGGCCGTGAGCTGGGCCTTCGGCACGGTGATCCGGAACTGGGTGCTGTGGATCCTCGGCGCCGTGGCGGTGGGTGTCGTGGTCATGGGCACCTCCGCGTTGGTGGACCTGGCGTTCGGTGGCCTGAGCGGCGGCGGAGTCCAGGGCGGTTTCGGCTACCAGGTCGCGCAGGTGCTGATGGCGCTGCTCACATCCGCCCTGATGGTGTTCGTCTACCACGGCGCCCTGCGGCAGGTGGACCGGAAGAAGATCGGGTTCGGCGATTTCACCGACAACGTCAACTTCGGGCCCGCTTTCGCGTTGACTGTCGTCCTGCAGGTCGTGTCGAGCGTGGTTTTCGCCATCATCGCGATGCCGCTGTTCCTGGCCGGCAACCCGGTCGCGGAGAATCAGCTGGCTTCCACCGACGAGGCGCTGGCGGCGCTGGGCGCCGTGTTCGCCGGCCTCGCCGTGCTGCTGGTGGTCGCGGTGCTCGTCGCGCCGCTGACAACGTTCATGGTGTGGTTCGTGATCGACCGTAAGGCGACATTCAGCGGCGGCATCGTCGCGGGCTTCCGTGCAGGTCTGCGCAACTACGGTCGACTGCTCGCCTTCAACCTGGTGGCCGGCGTCGTCGTCGGTTTCGCAGCGGTCCTCACCCTGGGACTGGCGCTGATCGTCCTGGGTCCCGTCCTCCTGCTGGCCCAGGCGATGTTGTACCGCCAGGCCGCCGGCGGCCTCCTGCCGGAGCCGGTGCGTTAGAAACGTCGCCTACACCGTCGCGGGCTCGGCGACGGAGGTGTGGAAAGCGGCGGTGACCAGTGTGCCGAGGATCTTGAATTCCTCGGCGCGGGAGCTGGAGGTGCGGTAGACGAGACCGATGCTGCGCTCTGCGGTGACGTCCGTGCGGAAGTTGGCCATCGCCAGCCCGGGGCGGTTGCACTCGGTGCCCACCGCGGAGACGGGGACGAGGGTGGCGCCCAGGCCGCCGGCCACCAGCTGCATGATCGTTGTCAGCGAAGATGCGCGGGTCACGGAGTTGGTCGCCTCGGTGGGGTTGAGGTCGGCCTTCCGGCACAGGTCGACGATCTGGTCGTGGAGGCAGTGGCCGTCGTCGAGAAGCAGGAGGTCCAGCTGGTCGAGGTCGGACAGGCCCAGATCGGTGCGGCCGGCGAGGGGGTGGCCCGTGGGGACGACCACGGCGAAGTCCTCGGAGTAGAGCGGCACCTCGGCGACGCCTGTGGCTTCGGAGGGCAGGGCCATGACGGCCAGGTCGATCTGCCCGTCGCGGAGCATCTGCACGAGGTGGCGGGTCTGGTCTTCGACGATGTGGGGTTCGAGCTGCGGGTAGTGCTCGTTGATGGAGGTGAGCAGCGAGGGGAGGAGGTAGGGGGCGATTGTCGGGATGATGCCGATGGTCAGCGGGCCGATGAGGGTGCCGTGCGTGCCGCGGGAGTGGGCCAGGAACGCGTCGGCCGCGTCGAGGGTGGCCTTGGCGTAGGGGAGGAGTTCCTCGCCGGCCGGAGTGACGATGACCCGGCGGGTCGACCGCTCGATGAGCTGGATGCCCAGGCCCTGCTCCAGGGCGACGAGCGCCTGGGAGAGGGAGGGCTGGGAGATGCCCAGCTTGGTGGCGGCGGTGCCGAAGTGTTTGTTCTCGGCGATGGTGACGAAGGTCCGCAGCTGGGAGAGGGTGGGACGGTACTCCTTATTGTTCATGCCTATGACTCTACAATAACTCCATAAGATTATTTATTGACGGCACCGGAATAACCGTGCATAATGGTACGTGGCTTCGGAACGGTCCAATCGTAGGATCATTCCGTGACCGCCGTCACACAATCTTTTTCAGAGGAGATATTCGCATGGCAATCATGACCGTCGGAGAGAAGTTCCCCGAGTTCCAGCTCACTGCCCTCAAGGGCGGCGACCTGCACGAGGCTAACGCCCAGCAGCCGGAGGACTACTTCGAGACCGTTTCCCTGGACAAGTACCCCGGCAAGTGGAAGATCGTCTTCTTCTACCCGAAGGACTTCACTTTCGTCTGCCCGACCGAGATCGCCGCTTTCGGCAAGCTCGACGAGGAGTTCCAGGACC
Organism: Corynebacterium marinum DSM 44953; assembly: GCF_000835165.1. Classification (NCBI taxonomy): domain Bacteria; kingdom Bacillati; phylum Actinomycetota; class Actinomycetes; order Mycobacteriales; family Corynebacteriaceae; genus Corynebacterium; species Corynebacterium marinum. The sequence goes on along the minus strand of NZ_CP007790.1, from coordinate 1,506,884 downwards.
GCGACACCCAGGTTCTCGGCGGCAGCACCGACAACGAGTTCTCCCACTTCAACTGGCGTGCGACCCACCCGGAGCTGAAGGACGTCCCGTTCCCGATGTTCACCGACATCAAGCACGAGCTCATCCGTGAGCTCGGCGTGGAGAACGCCGACGGTGTCGCCGACCGCGCGACCTTCATCATCGACCCGGACGGCATCATCCAGTTCGTCTCCGTCACCCCGGACGCTGTCGGCCGCAACGTCGACGAGGTCCTGCGTGTCCTCGACGCCCTGCAGTCCGAAGAGGTCTGCGCCTGCAACTGGCAGGCCAACGACCCGACCAAGAACATCGACAAGATGGACGTCGTCCAGGAGTCGCTGAAGTAAACATGTCGATCGATAACCTGAAGAGTTCCCTTCCGGAGTACGCGAAAGATCAGAAGCTCAACCTGGGCTCCCTGACCCGTTCGACCGAGCTCACCGAGCAGCAGCTGTGGGGCACCCTTCTCGCCTCCGCCGCCGCCACCAAGAACGACACCGTGTTCTCCGAGATCGCCGAGGAGGCCAAGGAGCACCTCTCCGACGAAGCCTTCGAGGCAGCCCTCGGTGCCGCGACCGTCATGGCGATGAACAACGTCGCCTACCGCGCCAAGCATTTTCTCGGCGATGACTACACCCAGGTCAAGTTCGGCCTGCGGATGAACATCATCTCCAAGCCGGGCGTGGAGAAGGTCGACTTCGAGCTGTGGTCCACCGCGGTCTCCGCCATCAACGGCTGCGAGAACTGCCTGGTCGCGCACTCGAACACCGTGCGTGAAGCCGGTCTGACCAAGGAACAGGTCTGGGAGGCCGTCAAGGTCGCCGCAGTCGTCGAGGCCGTCGCCCAGACCGTGCAGGTCGAGGCCGCCCGCTAAGCTTCCCGCTTATCGACGTCCGCTGATCCCAGCGCCGCAGACGCCGCCACCCCTTGCGGGTGGCGGCGTTTTGTGCTGCCCGGACACCGGGCGGTCCGGGCTTGCGGCGCCCGGGCGCTGGTAGCGTGTTGGGCAGTAGCCAGTGCCCGAACAACCGAACGTGGCCCACCCGGGCCGGGGATGGGGATACGACGTGGACCTCTTCGAATACCAGGCGCGCGACATGTTCGCCGCCCACAGCGTCCCGGTGCTGGCGGGCATCGTGGCCCACACCCCGGAGGGGGCCCGGGAGGCGGCCGCCCGCATCGGCGGAGTGACCGTGGTCAAGGCGCAGGTGAAGACCGGCGGCCGCGGCAAGGCCGGCGGTATCCGGATCGCCGCGACCCCGGAGGAGGCCCGGGCCGCCGCCGAGGAGATCCTCGGCATGGACATCAAGGGCCACACCGTGGAGAAGGTGATGGTCGCGCAGGGGGCGGACATCGCCCAGGAGTACTACTTCTCCCTCCTGCTCGACCGCGCGAACCGCTCCTACCTGGCGATGTGCTCGACCGAGGGCGGGGTGGACATCGAGCGGCTGGCGGCGGATCGGCCGGAGGCGCTCGCCCGCGTCGAAGTCGATCCGCTCACCGGCGTCGACGAGGCGACGGCCCGCCGAATTGTGGAGGCCGCCGGTTTCCCCGCCGAAGTGGGGGAGAAGGTGATCCCCGTCCTGCAGAAGCTCTACGAGGTCTACCGCGAGGAGGACGCCACGCTCGTGGAGGTCAACCCCCTCGTGCTCACCGAGGCAGGGGAGATCATCGCGCTCGACGCCAAGATCACCCTCGACGACAACGCGGCCTTCCGCCACGGCAACCGTGCGGCGCTCTCGGCGGCCGCCGGCCACCTGGACCCGCTGGAGCAGAAGGCCAGGGAGAAACACCTCAAGTACGTCACCCTCGAGGGTTCCATCGGAGTCATCGGCAACGGCGCCGGCCTGGTGATGTCCACCCTCGACGTGGTCGCCGCCGCCGGCAGGCGCCACGGTGGTCAGAAGCCGGCCAACTTCCTCGACATCGGTGGCGGCGCCTCCGCGGAGACCATGACCGACAGCCTGGAAATCGTTCTAGGGGACGAACAGGTGAAAAGCGTCTTCGTCAACGTCTTCGGGGGCATCACGGCCTGCGACGACGTCGCCCGGGGCATCATCGGGGCGCTCGAGGAGCTCGGCGACACCGCCACCAAGCCCCTGGTCGTGCGACTCGACGGCAACAACGTCGACGAGGGGCGCCGCATCCTCGCCGAGTACGACCACCCGCTCGTGACCGGCGTGTGGAACATGGACGAGGCCGCCGACAAGGCGGCCGAACTGGCCGCGGCCGTCGATTAGAAAGCGCAGGACGAAACCATGTCGATTTTTCTCGACGGGAACTCCCGGATCATTGTTCAGGGCATCACCGGCAACGAGGGTCGGGAGCACACCGCCCGCATGCTCGCCGCGGGTGCTGACGTGGTCGGCGGCACGAACCCGCGCAAGGCCGGGCAGACGATCACCCTGCACGGCACCGAACTGCCCGTCTTCGGCACCGTGGCAGAGGGCATGGCGGAAACCGGCGCCAACGTCTCGGTGATCTTCGTGCCCGCCCGCTTTGTCCGGGACGCAATGTTCGAGGCCATCGACGCACAGATCCCCCTCGCCGTGGTCATCACCGAGGGCACCCCGGTCCGGGACTCCGCCGAGGCGCTCGCGCACGCCAGGAAGGTCGGCGGCACGCGCATCATCGGCCCCAACTGCCCCGGCATCATCACGCCCGGCGTCTCGCTGGCGGGCATCATCCCCGCCAACATCACCGGCCCCGGCCCGGTCGGGCTGATCTCCAAGTCCGGCACCCTGACTTACCAGATGATGTTCGAGCTTGCCGACGTCGGCATCTCCACCGCACTCGGCATCGGCGGCGACCCCATCATCGGCACCGCCTACATTGACGCACTCACCGCCTTCGAGGCCGACCCCGACACGAAGGCGATCATCATGATCGGCGAGATCGGCGGCGACGCCGAGGAACGCGCCGCTGAGTTCATCCGGGAGAACGTGTCCAAACCGGTCGTCGGTTACGTCGCCGGCTTCACCGCCCCCGAGGGAAAGACCATGGGGCACGCGGGCGCCATCGTCACCGGTTCCGTCGGCACCGCCCAGGCCAAGAAACAGGCCCTGGAGGCCGCCGGCGTGCGAGTGGGCACCACCCCGACGGAGACGGCCGACATCATGCGGGAGATCGTGGCGGGGTTGTAGGGGGAGCGGCTGCCGGGAGCATGCCAGAGCCGCGGCGAGGTGCGACGGGGTGTGCGATCGATCCTGCCCCCAAGTCCGGAAATCAGCGCAGCGACTTACCCTTCGCCAGGTAGGTGGCCATCTCGGCTTCCGGCACCATGGAGCCGCCGGTGATCCAGGCGACGTGGGTGCACTCGGCAAGCGAATCCGCATCCAGGTCCAGGGACCCCAGGTACTCCGGGTCCTGCGCCACGCGCGCGGGGCCGGTCAGGCCGGCTGCGGCGGAGGGCTCGATCCGCAGGTCCTCTGTCTCGTCGAGCAGGCTGATCAGGCGGTAGAGGTTGTCGTCGTCGATGGTGAAGAAGCCGTCGAGAAGCAGCTCCATCCGCGAACCCACGAACCCGGAGGGCCGGCCCACGGCGAGGCCGTCGGCGGCGGTGAGGTTGTCGATGCCGAAGTCCTGCACGCTGACCCGGTCGTGCAGTCCCGTGTGCACGCCGAGGAGCATGGCGGGCGAGTGGGTGGGCTCGGCGAAGATGCAGCGCACCGCGTCGCCCAGCGCCGCCTTCAGCCCGAAGGCCACGCCGCCCGGGCCGCCGCCGACACCGCAGGGCAGGTAGACGAACAGGGGGCGCTCGACGGTGGGGCGGATGTCGTAGGTGGTCAGCTGGCCGGCGAAGCGGGCGCCGGCAACTGCGTAGCCGAGGAAGAGGGTGACGGAGTTCTCGTCGTCGACGAAGTGGGTCGTCGGGTCGCCCTCCGCTTCCGCGCGTCCCTGAGCCACGGCGACGGAGTAGTCGGAGTCGTACTCCACGACGTTGACGCCGTGCTCACGCAGCTTGTCCTTCTTCCACTGGCGGGCATCGGCGGACATGTGGACGCTGGCCTGGAAGCCGAGGGTGGCACTCATGATGCCGATGGACAGGCCCAGGTTGCCGGTGGAGCCGACGGCCACCTTGTACTGCGAGAACAGCTCGCGGGCCTGGTCGGAATTGAGCTCGCGGTAGTCGCTGTCGATCGTGATCAGGCCGGCCTCGATCGCGATCTTCTCGGCGTGCGCGAGTACCTCGTAGATGCCGCCGCGGGCCTTGATGGACCCGGAGATCGGCAGGTGGGAATCGAGCTTGGCCCACAGCTGGCCCGGCTGGTTCAGCGTGGCCTGGAGGACAGGTACGCCGACGAGCGGGGATTCGAGGATGCCGTAGGTCCGGGCGGCGTCCGGGAACACCTCGGCGAGGTACGGTGCGAAGCGCTTGAGGCGGTCGGCGGCGTCCTGGATGGCGGCGTCGGTCAGCCCTACCCTGGCCAGGCCGTCGGTGGCGATGGTGGCGGTGGCGGCCGGGTTGAACCAGGACAGTTCCTTCAGGGCCTGCAGGTCCTTGATCAGGGGGAACTGCTCGGTGAGGGCGGCGGTGTCGGGGGCTTTGTGGACGGTCATGCGCACGATCCTTTCAGGGGGCGGGTCAGAAGAACAGGGAGAGCAGGAGCACCATGCCGAGGGCGACCACGGAGGCGATGGTGGTGCCGACGGAGGGCGTCCTGATGGACTGCTGGACCGAGATCTTCATGTAGGACTGGTACATCCAGAACAGGGAGTCGGTGACCTGGGTGAGGCCGATGGCGCCGGCGCCGATGGCCAGGGCCGTGATCTCCGGGGACACGCCGGAGGCGGCCATCATCGGCAGGACGATGCCCGCGGCCGAGATCATGGCGACGGTGGAGGAGCCGACAGCGAAGTGCAGGATGATCGCGATCCGCCACGCCAGGATGATGGGGCTGACGGGGAGGACGGAGAGTGCGTCGGCGAGCCCGGGGGCCACGCCGGACGCGGTGAGCACCGCGTTGAATCCGCCGCCGGCGCCGGTGGGGTTGCCGATGAATCCGATGACCTCGCCCGCGGTGGACTCCGGGTCGACGAGCAGGTGGGCGATGGTCTTGGCCACCATGATCAGCAGTGGAAGGAGGATGGTCAGCAGCGTGATGCCGAAGCCCGGCAGCACCTTCGTATCCTGCTTTTCGACGGCGCGCGTGGCGGTGCGGGTGGACACCCCGCCGGTGGCCGACGATCAGGCCCATGATGATCACCATGCCGATGTCCGCCCCCAGGGTCCCGGCGATGGCGGTGGCGGCGGGGTGGGGCGGGAGGATGCAGTGGACGGTCATCAGCGAGATCGCCAACGGCAGGCCGACGGCGACCCGGGAGAGACCCGCGGCCCTGGCCACGACGAACACCAGCGGGACGAGCAGCACGAAGCCGACCTCGACGAAGACGGGGATGCCGGCGATCAGGCCCAGGAATGACATCGCCACCGGCGCGCGCCTGGCGCCGAAGACCTCCAGCATCGAGGTAGCCAGGCGTTCGGCGCCGCCGGAGACTTCGAGTATCTTGCCCAGCACCGCGCCGAAGCCGATGACCAGGACGAGGAAGCCGAGCGTGCCGCCGACGTCGCCCTCGATGACGGCGACGACGTCACCCAGGGGAACCTGGGTGACCAGGGCGACCGCCAGGGCCGCGATGGTGAGGGCGATGGAACCGTGGAACTTGAGCCTGACGATGAGAAAGACGATGAGGAGGATGGCCAGTAACAGGACTGCGACCAGTCCGGCGGTGGATGTCATGATGCCTCCCCTCCCTACCTTGGTTGATGATGAGATGACCAAAAAGACTATAAGTAGCCCAAATTAATGAGTCTTATAGAAAAGTCCTGGACGTGATCAATTGTTCCCGGAGTGCCGGCATGAGGAAACCCCGCCACGGTTCCTGGCGGGGTTGAGGGCGGTCGGTGGCCGGAGCCTTAGGTGGCGGCGACGTCCACGTCCGCGAGGTCGTTGCGGTCGGCGTCGTCAAGCGACATGCTCCACTGCAGGGTGCCGTCCTCATCGCTGAGCTCGGCCTCATCCAGAAGACCCTCCGGATGCAGCTCAAGAGCCTGGTTGATGGCGTCTTCGGCGGTGACGGTGGCGTCCTGCGCGCGGACGACCATCTCGCCGTCGCCCTCGCGGTCATCCTCGCGGAGGGTGCCGTCGAAGTCGACCTGCAGCTCGATGAGGTCCTCGCCCTCGACCACGTCGATTTCGTAGCTGTCCGCGTCATCTTCACGGTCAATGTCGACGATGATGGCGTCGGGGTACTCCGCCATCACTGCGTCAATGACCCGGAAGACCGGATCCTCTCCTTCGATCTGGTCCTGGGTGTCCGCGGTGGTGATGGTGGTTTCCACCGGCGACGCACCAGGCGTCTCGGCAGTGGTGGTCACGGTGCCCGGGTCGTCGGCGGCCGTGTCGTCGGTGTCGGTGCAGGCTGCGAGGAATAGTCCGGCGCTGGCTGCGACCGCCATGGACTTCATCAGACGGGTGTTCATGTGGCACTCTCCTGGATGGATCGAGGAAACAATGTCATGAAGTTATGTTTCCCACGCTACGGTCAAAAGAGTGAGTTTTGGGGCAATTGGGGAGGAATTGTCATAACGGTTTGGGAAAGCGGGGAGCCCGGCCTCCCCCGGCGGGGAGGAGCCTAGCGCCGGACCATCTCCAGCGACTTCAGCCTGACCTCGCCGGCCTCGTCGGAGGCGCCGAGATCCACCACCGCGAGCAGCTGGAAGGCGTTGTCCCCCTCGGGGTCCTTGATGATCTGCCGGGCGCTCCACTCCCGGCCCTCCTGGGTGAGGGTGAAATATTCGCCGCTGCGGGCGTCCGTCCCCGTGTCCAGGTCGGCGTACTCGTCGAAGTAGGCGTCCAGCTCGGCTCCCCAGTCGGGTTTGTCGGCGCGCTCGAGATACTCGGTGAGTGCGGACAGCCGATCCTCCTTCTCCCAGGCGAAGAGCTCCACTAAGCGGAACATGAGGTTGCGCACCATGATGGTGAAGGCGCGCCTGTTCGAGGTGAGCGCCGTCGGGTCCTCCAGTCCGAAGGCGAGTTCGCGCTCCAGGGCCTCCTTGGAGATGGGGGCGTCCTCGTCGCCCATCTGGGCCCACTCGTCGATAAGCGAGCTGTCGACCTGGCGGATGAGCTCGCCGAGCCACTCGATGACGTCCTCGAGCTCGTCGTTGAGCGCCTCCAGGGGGACTGACTGGCGCAGGGTGCGCCACGCGTCGGTGAGGTAGCGCAGCACCACACCCTCCGAGCGGGCCAGCCCGTAGGTGGCGATGAGGTCGGAGAAGGTCATCGCGTGCTCGATCATGTCGCGGATGACGGATTTCGGGGAGAGCTCGAATTCCTTGGCCCAGGGGTGGCCCTCGGCGAAGGTGTCGTAGGCCTCCTCGAGGCTTTCCTCCAGCGGCTTGGGCCAGGTGATGTCCTCGACGATGGCCATGCGCTCGGTGTAGTCCACGCCCTCGGCCTTCAGTGCCGCGATCTCCTCTCCGCGGGCCTGCTTCTGCTGGGCCTGGAGGAGGGGGCGGGGGTCGTCGAGAATCGCCTCGAACGTGGAGATGACGTCGAGGGTGTAGGTCTCGGATTCCTTGTCCAGCAGCGTGAGCGCGGCCAGGGCGAAGGGGGAGAGCGGCTGGTTGAGGGCGAAGTCGCGCTGCAGGTCCTCGGTCAGGTGGTAGGGGCGGCCCTCGCCGTCCCTGCCATCCGGGCCGTCGGCCTTGACCACGATGCCGGCGTTGAGCAGGCCCTTGAACAGTTCCAGGGTGTGCAGGATGTCGCGGTTCTGCTTGGCGCGGGTGTCGTGGTTGGTGCGCAGCAGATGCTTGAGGTGGTCGTAACCGTTGCCCGGGCGGGCGATGACGTTGAGCAGCATGGAGTTGGTCATGCGGAACTGGGAGCTCATCGCTTCGGGGTCGGCGGTGGTCAACCTTTCATAGGTCTTCTCCGACCAGGTGACGTCGCCCTCGCGCGCGGCCTTCAGGCGCAGCTTCTTCAGCTTCTTCGGGTCGGTGCCGGCGCGTTCGCGCAGGCGCCAGTTCTCGATCTCGTGCTCGGGGGCCTCGACCACGACGGTGCCCTCGGTGTCGTAGCCCGCGCGGCCCGCCCGCCCGGCGATCTGGTGGAACTCGCGGGACTTGAGGATGCGCTGGCGGGTACCGTCGTACTTCGCCAACCCGGTCATGAGAACGGTGCGGATGGGCACGTTGATGCCCACACCCAGGGTGTCGGTGCCGCAGATGACCTTGAGAAGGCCGGTCTGGGAGAGCCGTTCGACCAGGCGGCGGTACTTGGGCAGCATACCCGCGTGGTGGACGCCGATGCCCCGGCGCAGCAGCCGGGACAGTTGCGTGCCGTAGGTGGTGGTGAAGCGGAACGAGCCGATCTCGGCGGCGATCCGGGCTTTGGTGTCGTCGTCGATGATCTTCAGGCTGGTCAGGGCCTGGGCCCGCTCGGTGGCCTCCCGCTGGGAGAAGTGCACCACGTAGATCGGGGCCTTGCCGCCCTCGAGCAGCTCCTCGATGGTCTCGTGGACGGGGGTGTAGACGTAGGAGAAGTCCAGCGGCACCGGGCGCTCCGAGCCGGCGACGAGGCTGGTGCCGCGGCCAGTGCGGGAGGTCAGGTCCTCCTGCAGGAAGGTGGTGTCGCCCAGGGTGGCGGACATGAGCAGGAACTGCGCCTTCGGCAGCTCCAGCAGCGGCACCTGCCAGGCCCAGCCGCGCTCCGGGTCGGAGTAGTAGTGGAACTCGTCCATGACCACCTGGTCGATCCTGGCCGAGGCACCGTCGCGCAGCGCGATGTTGGCCACGATCTCCGCGGTGGCCGCGATGATGGGTGCCTTGCCGTTGACGGTGGCGTCACCGGTCATCATGCCCACGTTCTCGGGGCCGAAGATCTCGCACAGGGCGAAGAATTTCTCACTCACCAGCGCCTTGATCGGGGCGGTGTAGAAGGAACGCTGCCCGCGGGCCATGGCGATGAAGTGCGCCGCGTTGGCCACCATGGACTTGCCCGAGCCCGTCGGGGTGGCCAGGATGACGTTGTCCCCGGTGAGGATGCCCAGGGCCGCCTCCTCCTGCGCCGGGTACAACTCAATGCCGCGGGTGCGGGTCCAGGCGAGGAAGGAGTCGAAGATCGACTCGTCCAGGAGGGACTCGGGGACATCGGTCAGGTCGGGGAGCATCTGGGCGAGGTTCACCCAACCAACCCTAGTCTGCCCCTACCGGTCGTCGTCGAGGTCCTCGTCGTCATCCGGCCCGAGGTCCTCGGGGTAGACGTCCTCCGGATCGGAATCGTCCGGCCCGAGGTCCTCGGGGTAGACGTCCTCCGGATCGGCCTCCTCCGGCAGCTCCTTCGGGCCACCGACGTCCTCAGAGGAGTTGGCAGCCTCGGTGGAGTCCAGGGCGGCGAGGAAACGCTCGAATTCTTCGCCGATCTCCTCTCCCGTGGGCATCTCGTGCTCACCGGGCAGCATCGCCTTCGGGTGCGTGGAGCGGTAGCGCTCCAGCTCCTCGTCGTACTGGTTCTCCAGGAGGTGCACCACCTGCTGGATTTCCGAGGAATCGTCGACCTGCTCCGCCAGCTGGCCGGCGACGCGCGACATGTCGTTCTCGATCGCGCGGAGCGGGAGGGCGAGTCCGGCGGCCCTCGCGACGGCGTCGAGAAGCTCGTGAGTGGCGGCCGGGTACGGGGAGGCGGCGAGGTAGTGCGGGACGTGCGCGGTGAAACCGGCCACGTTGCGGCCGCGCTTGTGCAGGGCGCGCTCGATCATCATCGACGCGGAACCCGGCAGCACCACCTTGGAGTCGTAGGTGAACATGGAGTTCACCAGTGCCGGGGTGTTGCTGTGCGCGGAGACCACCAGCGGGCGGGTGTGCGGCACGGCCATCGGGGCGGAGTAGAGGCAGATGGTGTTCTCCACGCCGAACTTGTCCGCCAGATCGGCCACCGCCTCGGTGAACGCCTCCCACCGCAGGTCCGGCTCCGGGCCGGAGAGCAGCAGGAAGGAACGCCCCTCGGTGTCGCGCACCACCCGGATGCCCAGGTTGAGGCTCTCCATGCCGGTGATGCGGTGGTTGTCCATGGTCACCGCGGGGCGGCGGGAACGGTAGTCGATCAGTTCATCGTTGTTGAAGGACGCCACCGGCCGGGAGTCCAACGCGGCCAGCAGATGGTCGGCGCTGGATTCGACGGCGTGGCCGGCGTCCGCGTAACCCTGCAGCGCGACGATGAGAGTAGGCCCGCCGGCTGGATCCGCACCCACCTCCGGGGCCGGGTATTCCAAGTCGTACATGCGGCGCTCATTGTCCTGCATACCCATCATCCTCCTTCGCTGATCTTCACAGATTCGGGGTATTACCCAGTGCAACGCTGACCCCCGCGACATTAATCCCGGGCATCAGCCCGGGGGCCGCCGCGGAGGCGAAAAACGTCCCCCCAGTCTAACCGCACCATCCTGCCCCATCTGCCAGCGCACCGCCACGGCGCGCTTCCCGGGGTGTGGACAACCACCCGCCATCCACAGGTGCGGGCGCGGCGGACGGGCGGTCCCTCGCGCCGGGGCCGGGCGTGGGGGAGTGTCGGAGGCATGACAGCGCTCAGCTCACCAGGACAACTCGCCGCCAACCTGCCGGGCATCCTCGGCTTCTACCCCCACGATTCGGTCATCTTCGCCGCTTTCGACGCTACCGGCGCGGGCCACCGCTTCCGGCTCGGTCCCGTCATCCGGCTGGACATCGACGACCTGCGCCACCTCCCCGACGTCGCCCGAGCCCTCGAACAGTCCGGCGAGGAACTGGTCTTCGCCTTCGTGGTCACACGCCGCGGCGAGGAGGAGGTCGAGGACGTCCTCGACACACTGTTCGCACTGGTCCGGACCTCCGTCATACCGATCCACGCCTGCTGGGTGACCCGGGAGATCCTCACCGGCGAACCGGTCCAGCTCGCCTTCGGCCCGGCACCCCGGCCCGGCGAAGAAGCCTGGTCGGAAGAATGGCTCGACGACGTCGTCGCCCCTGTCGCACAGTCGCAGGCCATGTCCGCGCTCCTGGCCAACGGCATGCTGCCGGATCTCAACCGGGAGGAGACCTTCGAACAGTTCGCCCGCTTCAACCCCTCCTTCACGCCGGAGGAATGCGACCAGCTCAGCGACTTCGCCCACCGCCACTCCCGGGAACTGCTGCGCGCCCTGGATCGCGGCGAGGACCGGATCTGGGGCAGCTTCGCGGGGGCGGTCGCCGACATCGGACTTCTGCTCACCGAGATCGACGAGCAGGACCTCAGCGTCGCCGACCTCATGGCGGACGAGGAACCACTGCTCACCGTCGGCGCCATGCTCGGCAACGCGACCCTCCGCGACATCCTCATCGAGGAGGTCCTCCGCCAGCCGGCCCCCGCTGCCGGCCTCCTGCTCGCCGCGGCGCGGACCTTCGACGGGTTCATCCGCTCCAACGCGCTCGCGCTCTACGCCCTCTGCGCGCTGGAACTCACGCTCTCCATGCGGGCTATGCCCGCACTGTCCGCGGTCCTGCTCGAGGATCCCGGGCATTCGTTGTCCGCCCTGCTTTTCGACGCCTGTCGGGCCGGCGCCTTCGACACCCTCCTGGAGGCGGTCCGCGAGGGCTCACGCCTGGTGCGCGCCGCACACGGCGTCACTGACGGCGTGGGGCTGGAGGCCGCCTGAATCAGCGCCGGGCGGACCAGGCCCGGTCGCCCAGACGGCTGGTGAAGGCCCAGGCGTCGGTGACGATGGTCTCCAGGTCCGTCCGGGCGGGGTCCCAGCCGAGCTCCGCGCCGATCTTCTCTGATGAAGCGATGAGCACGGCCGGGTCTCCGTCACGGCGCGGCGTCACCTCCGCGGGGATCGGGTGGCCGGTGACCTTCCGGCACATCTCGATCACCTGCTTGACCGAGTAGCCGTCGCCGGAGCCCAGGTTGTAGATCCGGTGGGTGCCCGGCCGGTTGCTCTCCAGGGCGAGGACGTGGGCGTCGGCCAGGTCGCGGATGTGGATGTAATCGCGCACCGGGGTGCCGTCCGGGGTGGGCCAGTCGTCGCCGAACATGGAGATCTTCTCGCGGTGGCCCAGCGCCACCTGCAGGACCAGCGGGATGAGGTGGGTCTCCACCTCACGGTTCTCGCCGATGTCCCCGTATGCGCCCGCGACATTGAAGTAGCGCAGGCTCGTGGCACCCAGACCGTGGGCCCGGGCGTATGAGGTGATCGCGTGGTCGATGGCCAGCTTCGTCGCCCCGTAAGGGTTGGTCGGCGCGGTGGGCATGTCCTCGGTGATGGGGACCTGCTCCGGCTCGCCGTAGGTGGCCGCGGTGGAGGAGAACACCAGGTTGGCGACATTGTGGGCGCGCATGGCGTCGAGCAGCACCAGCGTGGTCACCACGTTGTGCTGCCAGTAGTCCTCGGGCCTGACCATGGACTCGCCCACGAGCGAACGGGCGGCGAAGTGGATGACTCCGTCGAACCCGCCCTCGGCGAGGACACCGTCCGCCACGTCGCGGACATCCCCCTCCACGAGGCGGGCTCCTTCGGGAACGGCAGCCCGGTTGCCGGTGGAGAAGTTGTCGACGATCACGACCTCATGGCCGGCTTCGACGAGCACCTGCGAACACACGCTGCCCACATAACCGGCTCCGCCGGTGACCAGGAGTTTCATCTGCAGTTACACCTTCTCCACGCGGACCGCGTGGGCCAGGTCAGGGTGGAGCTCCACCTCGGCGCCGCCGGAGCTGATGGTCACGGTGCCGTGCCGGTGGGTGACGGTGACGGTGGCCCCGACGGTGATGCCGGCCTCGTACAGCGCGGCGAACTGCGGCTCGTCCACCTGCAGAATCTCGTTGATCTGAAGGATCCTCGCCTCCACGGGGTGGTCCGCGGGCAGATCCACCGCCCGCACGCCGTGCGGGGCAGGGGCGGAGGCGGCCACGCCGAGGTCCGCCAGACCCGGGATGGGGTTGCCGAAGGGGGAGCGGGAGGCGTCCTCGAGCACGGCCACGAGACGCTGCTCGACGGCCTCGCTCATCACATGCTCCCAGCGGCAGGCCTCGTCGTGCACCTGGTGGATGTCGAGCCCCAGGATGTCGGTGAGCAGACGCTCGGCCAGGCGGTGCTTGCGCATGACCGCAGTGGCCAGCTCGCGGCCCTCCGGGGTCATCTCCAGGCTCCGGTCCGGGCGGAGGACGACGAGGTTGTCGCGCTCCATCCGGGCGACGGTCTGGCTGACGGTGGGACCCGACTGCTCGAGCCGCTCCGCGATGCGGGCCCGGAGGGGAACGATGCCCTCTTCCTCGAGTTCATAGATGGTCCGCAGATACATCTCTGTGGTATCGACCAAGTCCTTCACGTCAGGAGAACCTTTCTGCAGTATGTCCCGGCAATGGGTAGAAGCCTACCCCAAGAAACCCGCCCTCCCCGGAGTACGGGGAGGGCGGCAGGGCTGGACCGTCGGACGGGGCCGGCGGGAACATCACATGGCGTACTCGCGCAGACGCTCAGCCCGGTGGCCGTCGCGTAGCTTGCTCATCACCTCGCGCTCGATCTGACGCACGCGCTCGCGCGACAGACCGAAACGGCGGCCGATCTGGTCCAGGGTGCGCGGCACCCCGTCGTCCAGGCCGTAGCGGAGACGGATCACGTCCTGCTCACGCTCCTCGAGGGTGCCCAGGACTTCGCGGATGTCGGAGTGGCGCATGGTGGCCACGACCGCCGACTCGGCGTCGGTCGCCTCGGCGTCCTCGATGAAGTCCCCCAGGGGGGCCTCCTCGTCGGCGCCGACAGGCATGTCCAGGCTCACCGGGTCGCGGGACTGGCGCAGCAGCATCTCAATCCGCGACTCGTCGATGCCGGATTCCTCCGCCAGCTCCTCGTTCGTCGCCTCGCGGCCCAGGTGCTGGTACATCTCCCGCTTGATGCGCGAGAGCTTGTTCACCTGCTCCACCAGGTGGACGGGCAGGCGGATGGTGCGGGACTGGTCCGCCATGCCCCGGGTGATGGCCTGCCGGATCCACCAGGTGGCGTAGGTGGAGAACTTGAAACCCTTGGAGTAGTCGAACTTCTCCATCGCCCGGATGAGACCGAGGTTGCCCTCCTGGATGAGGTCGAGCAGCGGCATACCGCGGCCGGTGTAACGCTTCGCCAGCGAGACGACCAACCGCAGGTTCGCCTCCAGCAGGTGGGCGCGGGCCTTGTTGCCGTCCTTGGCCAGCACCTTCAGGTCGCGCTTTAGCGCGCGGGTCAGCGGCTTTTCAGAATGGTCCAGCAGGTAAGTGGCGTACAGCCCCACCTCGATCCGCTGGGCGAGATCCACCTCTTCCTCGGCGCTCAGCAGTGCGGTCCGGCCGATACCGTTCAGATAAACACGGACCAGGTCCGCGGACGGGTTGTCGTTGGTCTGCCCACGACGGCTACCACGGTCAGTGGTCTCAACGTCAGATTCCTGGGGGGAAGGGTTGGTCATTAGGAGGCCTCCTATTATCGCCAGTCTTATGTGTTCAACGCCTCACCGACCGGTTTTGTTCCCGCCACGCCGCTAACATTCCACAATGACCGTGAAGGGGCCCTCGTTCACGGACGTGACCTGCATCATCGCTCCGAACACGCCTTCCTCGACGGGTATTCCCCGCTCGCGCAGGCCCGCCGCGATCTTCCTGATCGTCGGCTCCGCCACCTCGCCCGGCGCGGCGTCCGACCAGCTGGGGCGCCGCCCTTTGGCGGTGCGCCCGTGGAGGGTGAACTGGCTGACCAGCAGAACGGGCGCGCCAGCCTCCGCCACCCCCAGCTCCCCGTCGAGGATCCTCAGCTCCGCGATCTTGCGGACCATCGTCTCCCACGCCCCGGGCTCGTCCTCCCGGCCGACGCCGACCAGCGCCAGCAGGCCGCCGGTGCCGGGGCAGTCGATGGCGCCGACGGTCTCCCCGTCCACCGTGACCGACGCCGAACTCACCCGGGTGAGCACCGCCCTCATTCCGCGGCCTCCGCCAGTTCCGCCGGCAGCACCAGACCGTGCCGGACGAGGTCCACCAGCGCCGGCACCGCCGCCCGCACCAGTTCCTCCTCGTCCAGACCGTTGGCCAGGGCGTAGAGCCCGACCGTCTCCCCGAAGGAGAGCCCCTGGGGGTGCAGGCCGGCGACGATGGCGGCCAGGTGCTCGTCGACGTCGTGGGACCAGCGCGGCCCGTCGGTGCGCGTCAGGCGCAGCGCGGCGGGGGCGAACCCGACTCCGGCCTCCTTGTCCGCCACCGCGATCGTCTCCCGGGCGAGGCCGGGGCGGGTGAGGAAGGTGGCGTCGGCAAGCTCCTGCGCCCCGCGGCCGCGCAGCCACGCGGTGCGGGTGAAATACTCCTCGACCTCCGGGCCCAGGGGGTCGGTGAAGGACTGGGGCATGGATTCGGCCAGGACGTCGGAGGGCTCGTCGCCGATGTTGCGGATGGCCACGAAGCCGAAGCCGATGCCGCTGACCCCGTGCTCCGCGAAGTGTTCCAGCCACGCCCCGGTGCGGGCATCGCCCTCCGGGGAACGGGGATCGATCGACTCGTCCTTCAGCCAGGTGCCCACATAATGGGCGGGATCGGCGACGTCGCGCTCGATGACCCATGCCGCCACGCCCCGGTCCGGTAGCCAGGAGGCCACCCGTTGAGCCCAGGACTGTTCCGGGGTGTGCACCCACGCGGCGAGCAGGTGCGCGGTGCCGCCCGGCGCGAGATGCGCGGGGGCCCGGGAAATCACCAGCTCCGAGGCGCCGTCGAGGTTGAGACCCGAGTCGCGGTAGACATGGCCCACCTCCGGCAGCCCCACCACGAACGGCGGGTTGGCCACGATCCGGTCGAAAGTGCGGCCGGCGACGGGCTCGAACCACGGACCCTCGAGCAGCTCCACCGGTGCGCCGGCGCCGGCGAAGGTGGCCTCTGCCAGATCCAGCGCCCGGGGATGGACGTCGGTGGCGGTGATCGACTCGGCGAGACCGAACTGGCCCAGCGCCTGGACGCCGGACCCCGTCCCCAGATCCAGCACGCTGCCCACCGGGGTCACCGGGGTGGACTGCAGCAGCGACAGACTGGCCGCACCCACCCCGAGGACGTGGTCGGGGCCGGGGACGTGCCGGGTCATCGAGGCGTCGGCGTCGGAGAACACCCACCTGTCCGCCCCCACGATGATGTGCGGGCGGACGTCGAGCACCATCCGCACCGTCCCGTTCCGGTCGGCCGCGGCCGCCCCCGAATCCAGCAGCCGCGTCGCCAGGGAGGCGCCCACCAGGTCGGCGAGTTCGGTCGCGGGGAGGGCGTCGCGGAGAATGAACACCCGGATGAGCCGGGAGAGGGTCGAACCGTCGTCAGTCGCGTAACGCACCGCCGCGGGTTCGCCGCGGTGCATCGCCTCGGTGTGGTCGGGACCCAGGTGCCCGGCAATACCGCCGGCGGTGAAACCGGCGGCATCGAAGAACGCGGTCAGCTCCGGGGCGAGGAGAGTCAGGGGGGAGCGGGTCACTTGTCGTCCTTATGGGTTTCGTCGGGGAGGTCGGGCTCGTCGGTGTGGTCGATGATCTCGTGTTCGTCCGCGGCCGGATGGGAGGGGTCGGCGGGAGGGAGTTCCGGATGTTCCGCCTGTCCGAGCTGCGCGCGCCGGGCCGCCTCCGCGGCGAGGTGCGCGTTGTACTCCCTGGCCGCCTGCGGTTTGTACACGTTGCGCGTCCGCTTGTCCCGGACCTCGCCCTTGCCGTTGGCGATGACCACCGCGATCCACGGCAGCGGGATGGAGATGATGAACAACAGCCCGGACAGGAACCAGTCGCCCAGCCACAGGTAGCTGCCCGCGCTGAGGAGGAGCGCCGGCAGGCGGGCGGCCTGCAGCCACGCGTAGATGCGCTCGCGGCGGCGAAGGTCCTCGGCGGGGGAGCGGCGGGCGTCGGTGATCAGCTCCGCGCGGCGGCGGAGCCGGAACCTCCGGCCGGCCCGTGACGCGTCACCGTCGCCGGCGTCGGCGCTGGGGTCGTCGACGGTGTCGAAAGGATCCTGATCCATACAGATCAAGATAGCCCTGTGTGCCTTTTTCGGTCGGGGTGGGGCATGATGGGTCAGGTGAGAACCAGTACCAAGACCATTGAACGCACCGACATCAGGGAAGACACAGAACTCGACGACGGCACCCCGAAGTTCTTCCATTACGTCAAGAAGAACCGGATCGTGGAGTCCGCAGTGAGCGGCAACATGGTGGTCGCCCTGTGCGGCGAAACCTTCCCGGTGACCAAGCAGGCCAAGCCGGGGTCGCCGGTCTGCCCCGACTGCGAGCGGATCTACAAGGGCCTGCGTCGCAAGTGAGCGCGGGAGGCAAGGGGCAGCTCCGCGCCTGGCAGCGGTCGGCGCTGACTAAGTTCCTGCTCCACAAACCCAAGGATTTCCTGGCGGTCGCGACCCCGGGCGCCGGCAAGACCACCTTCGCGCTGCGCGTGGCCACCGAGTTGAAGGCGTCGCGCGTGGTGGACCGCATCATCGTGGTCGTACCGACCGAGCACCTGAAGAACCAGTGGTCCCAGGCGGCCGCGCAGGTGGGGCTGGCGCTCGACCCGCACTTCAGCAACGCTTCCGTGGTCAACCCCGCCTATGACGGTGTGGTGGTCACCTACGCGCAGGTGTCCATGCACCCCTACAAGCATCACGCGGTGACCACGGCGAAGCGTTCACTGGTGGTCCTCGACGAGATCCACCACGGCGGCGACGCCAAGAGCTGGGGCGACGGCATCCGGGAGGCGTACACCGACGCCGAGCACCGCCTGTCGCTGACCGGCACGCCCTTCCGCTCGGACGACTCCCAGATCCCGTTCGTGCGTTACGAGGAGGACGGCGAGGGGCACCTGGTCTCCCGCGCCGACCACACCTACGGCTACTCCGACGCGCTGGCCGACGGCGTCGTGCGCCCCGTCGTATTCCTCGCCTATTCCGGCGAGGCCCGCTGGCGGACCTCTGCCGGCGAGGAGTACGCGGCCCGGCTCGGCGAACCACTCAACGCGGAGCAGACGGCACGGGCCTGGAAGACAGCCCTCGACCCCCGCGGCGACTGGATCCCGGCGGTCCTGCAGGCCGCTCACACCCGCCTGCAGCAGCTGCGCAAGAACATGCCCGACGCCGGTGGCCTGGTCATCGCCACCGACACCAAGACGGCCCGCGCCTACGCGCGGATCCTCGAGCAGCTGTCCGCCACGCCCGTCGCCGTCATCCTGTCCGATGAGCCCGGCTCCTCCGCGCGCATCGAGGAGTTCTCGGCCTCGACCGACGAATGGATGGTCGCCGTCCGCATGGTCTCCGAGGGCGTGGACGTCCCGCGACTGGCCGTCGGCGTGTACGCCACCTCGGCCTCCACACCGCTGTTCTTCGCCCAGGCGATCGGCCGTTTCGTGCGCTCCCGCATGCCCGGCGAGACCGCCTCGGTGTTCCTGCCCTCCGTACCGGTCCTGCTGGAACTGGCAGAGAAGCTGGAAACCTCGCGCGACCACGTTCTGGGCAAACCCGACCGCCCCAAGGAGGGCTGGGACGACGAGGCGCTGGCGGAAGCCAACCGCGAAGAGAACGAGAAGGAGGAGGAACCCGCCTACGAATCGCTCGGCGCGGACGCCGAACTCGATTCGCTGATCTACGACGGTTCCACCTACGGCACTTCCACTTTCGCGGGATCCGACGAGGAAGCCGACTACCTCGGCCTGCCGGGGCTCCTCGACGCGGACCAGATGAAGGCCCTCCTGCGCCAGCGCCAGGCGGAGCAGCTGGACGCCCGGGACGCGGCAGAGGAGCGGCGCCGCGAGATTGAGGCCGCCAACGAAAAGGCGCGCCACACCGCCGGCAACCGCGCCGCGGCCGATCGGGTGGCCAGCAACGAGATCCCGCAGCTGCGCAAGGAACTCAACGCAATCGTCTCCATCACCGCCGGCCGGACGGGCCGCCCCCACGGAGCGATCCACACCGAGGCGCGCAACGCCTGCGGCGGCCCGCCCACTGCCCTGTGCAGCGCGGAGGAACTCCGCGACCGCATCGCCTACCTGCGCCGCTGGTAGCTGGAGCGGGCGGGGGGTCCCCTGATTCCCGCCAATGGCCGGGCAACCGGGGGCAGGGCGGTTAGTGTTGGGGAAACAGTTCCCCGGCACTGAAAGGCGAATCGCCATGACCACCCCGAATGATCCGCAAGAGCCCGATTACGGCGCCTACCGGTACCCCGCGAGTTCCCCGGAACCGGCGGCCGGTCAGACGCCGTCCTACGGCTCCTACGACTCCCGCGACGCCACCCCCCACGCCTACACCGGGACGACCGGCTACGCGGGCGCCGACTCCACGTGGGCCATGGCCGAGGAACGCAACCGCGTCGCCCCCTGGGCCCTGGGCCTGGGCATTCTCGCCCTCATCATGGGCGTGAGCATCTTCCTCTCGGGTTTCGCGTTCATCCCCGGCGCCATCGGCATCATCGTCGCGGTCGTCGCCATCGTCCGCGGCCGGCGGCTCGGCGCCGCTGGCCGCCGCACGGCCATGTCCGTCACAGGCCTGATCCTGGCCGCGGTCGGCGTCATCCTGTCGATCGTCTTCTGGGTCGTCGTCTCCGTGCTGGTGTCCGAGAGCGGCATCGGCGAATGCATGAACATCACCGACCCGGATGCGCAGCGGATCTGTGTCGAGGACGCCCTCAACGAGATGACCAATTGATGGCGGTGGCACTCCCGAGACACGACTACCGGCCCCAGACCACCCGCTACATCGCTCCCGACGTCGCAAGGGGAGTGGCGCTGCTGGGCATTGCCCTGGCGAACCTCCCCACCGCCTGGGCTTTCGCGCTGAACGCCGACTACGCCGTCGACTTCGGCGGCGTCCGCAGCCCCGGCTCCTGGCTGGAGAACCTGGCGGTGCTCTTCCACGCCATGTTCGTCCACGTGCGGGGCTTGCCGATGTTCACCACGCTCCTCGGTTTCGGCGTCGGCCTCATCACGATGAGCCTCTGGCGGCGCGGCTTCCCGCTGAAGCAGGCGCGTCTTCTGCTGTGGCGCCGCTACCTGCTGCTGGCCGTGGTCGGCGTCCTGCACCTGGTGTTGCTCTTCTTCGGCGACATCATCCTGCAGTACGCGGTGACCGCGCTGATCCTCATCGCGATGATCTCGTTGCGCGACCGCACCCTCATGGTCATCGCCTGGATTCTGCTCGGCCTCTCCATCGTCTTCGCCACGGCGATGGCCGTCCTCTCGCTCTACTTCCCGGAGTTCACGGCCGGCGACGGGAGCCTCATCGGCATCGGCGGCGCCGAGTCCTACCTCGGGTATGTCGCGGACAACGGCCTGTTTCTCGGCATCACCCTCGCCAACCTGCCTGTGACGGCGTTCTCGCTGCTGCCCCTGATGATCATCGGGTTCGTGTGGGCCCGCCGGGGTGTGCTTGTCGACACCGCGTCCCACCTCACCCTCCTGCGCGCCTGGGTCGCGGTAGCCGGGGCCGTGATCCTCCTGGTCGGCCTCCCGTGGGGACTAGCGGCCCTCGGCGTGCTCCCCCCTGAGTGGGAACTCCCGCTCAGCGTCTTCAACTCCGGTGTCGGCATGCTCACCGGGCCCGGCATCCTGGCCTTCATCGCGCTTGTCTTCCGGGGCACCGAGGAGTCGCTGAGCCCGTTCGTCCGTCCCTTCGTGGCGTTGGGCCGGCGTTCCATGAGCGGTTACATCCTGCAGTCGGTGCTCTTCATTCTGATTACCCAACCCTTCACCCTGCATCTCGGTCCGAACGCCGGGATCCTGGGGCAGATGGGCGTCGCCTTCGGGGTCTGGCTGCTCACGCTGGCCTGGGCGTCGGTGTGGGACCTGCTCGGGTGGCCGGGGCCGGTCGAGTGGGCGCACCGCCGACTGTCCTACGGGCGGGAAGGGTTGCCCGTGCGGTACCAGCCGAAGCAGCTGCCCGCCTGAGCCGTATCCGCTGCGCTTCCCGACGCCGAACGGCCCGGATCCCTGGGGAGGGAGCCGGGCCGGAGGGGGTGTCGAGAAGCGGGGACTAGTCCAGGTAGTCGCGCAGCACCTGCGAGCGCGACGGGTGGCGCAGCTTGGACATCGTTTTGGACTCGATCTGGCGGATGCGTTCGCGGGTCACGCCGTAGACCTGGCCGATCTCGTCGAGCGTGCGCGGCATGCCGTCGGTCAGGCCGAAACGCAGTCGGACGACGCCGGCCTCACGCTCGGAGAGGGTCTGCAGGACATCCTGCAGCTGGTCCTGGAGGAGGGTGAAGGAGACGGCGTCGACGGCGACGACGGCCTCGGAATCCTCAATGAAGTCACCCAGCTGGGAGTCGCCCTCATCGCCGATGGTCTGGTCGAGGGAGATCGGCTCGCGGGCGTACTGCTGAATCTCGAGGACCTTCTCCTCGGTGATGTCCATCTCCTTGGCCAGCTCCAGCGGGGTGGGCTCGCGCCCGAGGTCCTGGAGGAGCTCGCGCTGAATGCGGCCCAGCTTGTTGATGACCTCCACCATGTGCACCGGGATGCGGATGGTGCGGGCCTGGTCGGCCATGGCGCGGGTGATGGCCTGACGGATCCACCAGGTCGCGTAGGTGGAGAATTTGTAGCCCTTGGAGTAGTCGAACTTCTCCACGGCGCGGATCAGGCCCAGGTTGCCCTCCTGGATAAGGTCCAGGAAGGCCATGCCGCGGCCGGTGTAACGCTTGGCCAGGGAGACCACGAGGCGGAGGTTGGCCTCCAGCAGGTGGTTCTTGGCCTTGCGGCCGTCGCGGGCGATGGCCCGGAGGTCGCGCTTGACGGCGGGCGTCAGCTTCGCGTCCTTGTCGCCGGCCGCGATGGCGCCCTCCATCTGCTCCAGGCGGTGCTGGGCGTAGAGGCCCGCCTCGATGCGCTTGGCCAGGGAGACCTCCTGCTCCGCGTTGAGCAGGGCGACCTTGCCGATCTGCTTGAGGTAGGCGCGGACGGAGTCGGCGGAGGCGGTGAGCTCCGCGTCCTTGCGCGCCTGGCGCAGGGCGGCGGATTCATCCTCGTCCCAGACGGAGGCGCCTTCGTCCTCCGCGACCGTCTCTTCCTCCTCCTCGTCCTCGTCGTCCACGGCGATTGCCTCCGCGCCGAGTTCCTCCTCGTCGATGGCGACCTCGTCGAAGTCGACCTCCTCGGGCTCGACCTCGTCCTCCTCGACCTGGGCCGTGAGCACATCGGCTCCGGCCTCAGACTCGGGGGCGACCTTCGTCGCCTTACGCGCGGTCTTCTTGGCGGCCTTCTTCGCCACCGTGGTGGTGGTCTTTTTCACCGCCTTGCGGGCGGTCTTCTTGACTACCTTGCGGGCGGTCTTCTTGGCCACCTTCTTGGCGGCCTTCTTCACCGGAGTGTCGGCGGCCGACGCAGCGGTCGTCTCGGTGTTGTCAGTCGCTGCATTGCCTGAAGAATCGGTGGCTGCCACGTACGCCCTTTCGACTTGCCTACTAGTCCATGTGGAGATGGGGGAACTGCCCCGGGACCCACACTAGTGACGCAGTGAAGGTCACTGTCATCACGATCGACCGCCCAGTATAGATCAATTGAACCTGGACGGTTCACACATGCCCGGGTAAGAGCCTCTACGGGGCGAGGTGGGACGCCACTGCCATGGCCGCTCCGACGATGCCGGCGCGGTTGCGGAGACGGGCGGGGAACACCGGGGTGCCGACGTCGAGCAGCGGCACCCATCGTTCGTGGTCGCGGGAGATTCCGCCGCCCACGATGATCACCCCCGGGTTGAGCAGGCGCTCGTATTCGTTGAGCACCTTGGACACCCGCTTGGCCCACTTCTTGTAGCTGAGTTCGTCCCGGTCCTTCGCCGCGGAGGATGCCTGCTCCTCCGCCTCCTGCTTGCCGACCTTGAGGTGCCCGATTTCGGTGTTGGGGAACAAGCGGCCGTCCATCAGCAGCGCGGAGCCGATGCCTGTTCCGAAGGTGAGGAAGAGCGCGGAGCCCTTGCGGGCGCGCGGGTCCCCGAAGGCCACCTCGGCGATGCCGGCGGCGTCCGCGTCGTTGAGGACGCTGATTTCCCTGCCCCCGAGGTGGCGGTCGAAGAGTTCGTGGACGTCGGTGCCGATCCAGCCGGCGTCGATGTTGGCGGCGGTCTGCGCCACCTGGCCGCGGATCACGGAGGGCAGGGTGATGCCCACCGGGCCCGTCCATTCCGACGTGCGCAGGATCTCCGCCACGGTCCCGGCGACGGCCTCCGGGGTCGAAGGCTGGGGGGTCTTGATCTTGATCCGGTCGCCGACGAACTCGCCGTCGTCCATGTTCACGCGGGCGCCCTTGATCCCGGAGCCGCCGATGTCGATGCCGAAGCCGATGTTGGTCATGACGCCCAGCATACAAACAGCAGGCACAATGGGGCCCATGACTGCACATGATCCTGTCGAGCTCCGTTCCATCGCGATCGACGTCGCCACCGCCGCCGCGGAACGCATCCTGGCCAAACGGGCCGAGCTTTCCGGGCACGGCGACCTCCGCCAGTTCGCCACCACCAAGTCCTCGGCGGAGGACCCCGTGACGATCGTGGACACCCTCGCCGAGGATTTCATCGCCGACCGGCTCTCCGCGCTGCGGCCCGCGGACGGGATCATCGGGGAGGAGGGGAGCGAACGGGCGTCGGAAAGCGGAGTGTCCTGGGTGGTCGACCCCATCGACGGGACGGTGAACTTCCTCTACGGGCTACCCGAGTACGCGGTGTCCATCGGCGCGGCCGTCGACGGGGAGGTCCTCGCCGGCGCGGTGGTCAACGTGCCGCGCGGGGCGGTGTATTCGGCGGCGCTCGGGCACGGCGCCACCGTCGAGGTCGACGGCCGGGTGCGCACGCTGCGGTGTACGGCGGCCGACGATCCGGCGTTGGCGCTGGTGGCGACGGGGTTCTCCTACTCCTCGCACTGGCGCGCCCAGCAGGCCGAGCTGCTCACCCGTCTGCTGCCCCGGGTCCGCGACATCCGCCGCATGGGGGCCGCCGCCCTCGATTTCTGCCGCGTCGCGGAGGGCACCGTCGACGCCTTCTACGAGCACGGCCTCCACTGCTGGGACTTCGCCGCGGGATCGCTCATCGCCCGCGAGTCCGGCGCCGTGGTGCACACCCCCCGCTTGTCGACGCCCGGTTCCGCGGGCGAGGCCGTCTCCGTCGCCGCCGGACCCCTCGCGGCGGGATGGGCGCAGCTGATGGAGTCCGTCGACGGGTTGCGCCCGTTGAAACGCTAGGTAACCCCGCTCTGACCTGGGAGTATGACAGCGACGCAATTGTGGCTTAATATGCGCCTGACACCACGCACATCGTCCCTTCCCGCAGGGCCGATCGACTTGTTAAGGACGTACGAGCAATGGCCACCGATTACGACGCACCGCGCCGCCGGGTAGAGGACGAGCTGGAGACGGATTCCCTCGAGGGACTCAAGGCCACCGAGGGCCAGAACCCCGGCATCGACGACGACGGCGAGATCGTCGAGCCCTTCGAACTCCCGGCGGTCGATCTCTCCGGCGAGGAGCTCAACGTCACCGTCGTGCCCAAGCAGGCCGACGAGTTCACCTGCTCCATCTGCTTCCTGGTGCAGCGGCTCAACCGCCGTTCCCACATCGAGGCCGACGGTTCGGAAGTGTGCCTGGACTGCGCCTGAGGCGCAGAAAAGAACACAAGCCTGGACGACAACAGTGACGTTGCCGGCCAGGCTTCTTTCGATTCTGCGGTCCGCGACCTACCGGTAGTGCGACAACGCCGTGCCGGCCTGCTCCGGCAGGAAAGCCTCGAGCAGCGCCTCGGGATTGCGCGTGCTCACCAGCCAGTAGGGGGTGGGGTCCTCCGGGTCGTCGAGCACCAGCATCACCATCTCCGGGATCCAGCCGTGCGACACCACGAACGCCGCCGGATCCAGCTGCCTGCCCATCGCGTTGCGCTTTGCGGTGGAGGGCACCGCCAGGGATCTCGACACCACATCATGCGGCAGATTGGCTGACTTCACCGACAGCCAGCGGGTGCCGTCCGGGTCTTCCTCGACGGCGAGCACCGTGGAGGACCAGCTCAGGAGAATCCACGCGGTGACGGCGGAGAGCACCACCGCCGGGATGATGAACCACCAGATGTTGCGGTTGAGGTAGAGCTGCAGGGAGGTCAGCGCCACGAGGAACGCGGCCAGGAACCACCAGTACAGCGGCACCCACTGCCGCTCGCGGTAGATCGTGCGGGGGGAAGAGGCGGAATCAGCGGAACCGGTGTCACTCACGATTGAACACTCTATCGCATGGGTAGATTGGGTAGACGTGACCTACTTGAGTGAATTCAGCCCGGTGCGTATCAAGCGCCTGGACCAGGACCTGCCGCTGCCCGCCCGCGCCCACCGCGGCGACGCGGGCGCCGACCTCTACTCCACGGAGGATCTGACGTTGGCCCCGGGGGAGCGCAGGCTCGTCGGCACCGGCGTGGCCCTGGCCCTGCCGCTGGGCACGGTCGGGCTCATCCACCCCCGGTCGGGCCTGGCCGTGAAGCAGGGGCTGAGCATCGTCAACGCGCCCGGCACCGTGGACGCGGACTACCGGGGGGAGATCAAGGTGTGCCTCATCAACCTCGATCCCGCGGCGCCGATCGAGATCACCCGCGGGATGCGCATCGCCCAGCTGGTGATCCAGAAAGTGGAGCTGGTGGACTTCGAGGAGGTCGAGGAGCTCGACGACACCGTCCGGGGTGCGGGCGGACATGGTTCCACCGGCGTCTCCTGAGCGCCGGTACAGTGGGCCGAAAAGCGATTGAAGGAGACGATCAGGGCATGGCACTGTGGCCATTCGGCAAGAAGAACGACGATCAGCCGGCGGAGGCGTCGCCCGCCTCCGCTGAATCCGAGTCAACCTACAGTGACGCACCGCCGGAGGTGCCCGTCGAATTCGACACCCCCCACCACGACCCCGTGCACGGCGACACCGGCCCCTTCGACGGAGACACCGTCGATATCGCCGACTTCGACTTCTCGGACTTCTCCCAGGGCGTGCTCGACCTGGGCTCCATGAAGATCGCCCTGCCCCGCGCCTCCCAGGTGCAGGTGGAGATGGGGGAGCAAGGCCCGAAGATGGTCCACATCGTCACTAAGTTCGGCCGTATCACCCCGGTCGCCTTCGCGGCCCCGAGCTCGGCAGGCCAGTGGGCCGAGTCGACCGAGCAGATCACCCAGGGGATGATCGGCGACGGCCTGACCGCCGACGTCGAACAGGGCCCGTGGGGGGCGGAGATCGTCGGGCAGGGCGAGCACGGCATCATCCGCGTGATCGGCGTGGAGGGCCCCCGCTGGATGCTCCGGATGACCACCACCGCCCCGCACGACAAGGCCGAGGACCTGCGCGACCTCGCCCGCGAGATCACCGCCCGCACCTTCGTCTACCGCGGCCAGGACCCGGTGCTCGCCGGCAACTCGCTGCCGGTCGTGCTGCCGCAGCAGCTGGTGGCCCAGGTCCAGCAGGCCATGGAGCAGCGCGCGCAGGACGCGCGCCGAGCCCAGGAACAGCAGGCGCAGCAGCCGCAGCCGGCCCCGTCGCCGGAGGATGAGCAGTCCATCGAGGACACCTCCCAGGCCCTGCGCGACCTCGCGGACGGTTCGGGGACCGACACCACCGACAAGTAGGGCGGACGCCGCGACCCGGGATTATTGTGGGCCGGTCGTCGGCGGGTATCGTCACTCTCTTCACGTTCTTCGTGGTCCAGCGCGCCAGCCGTGTCATCAAGTCAGCCGAAATCAAGGAGTTTTCAACGTGACCGAACTCGAACGGGGCCAGACCCGGGAACTGACCATCACCCGGATGGCCCACGGCGGCGAGGGGATCGCCGAGCTCGACGGCCGCGTTGTCTTCGTCCGTGGCGCATACCCCGGTGACGTCGTCGACGCCACCATCACCCAGGTGAAGAAACGCTTCGCCCGCGCCGAACTCGACAGCGTATCGACGCCGGGGCCGCTCCGCGTCGAGCAGTCCTGCCCGGCGGCCGCCGCTGGGGCCGGCTGCTGCGACTTCGGCGACCTGGACCCCGCGCAGGAGGTCGACCTCAAGGCGGACATCCTCGTCGGCCAGCTCACCCGCCTGGGCCGGGCGATCGACCTGCCCGCCCCCGAGCTGATCAACCTCGAGCCCGCGCGCGGATGGCGCACGCGGGTGCGGCTGGGCGTCGACAAGGAGGGTCGCGCAGGCTTCCGGGCCCGCGCCTCCCACGACGTGGTCCACATCCCCTGCACCCAGGTGGTGCCGGGCCTCCTCGACGGGCTCGTGGGTGAGAACGCCCGCGCCTTCACCCCGGGCGCGGAGGTCGTCGCCGTGCTCGATTCCGAGGGCGTCCGCCACGTGGTGGAGACCCGCAAGGCACCGCGCGGCCGCCGCGTGGAGAAGGTCACCGACGTCCTCGAGGGCTCCGGCACCGTCACCGAACGGGCCGACGGCCACACCTTCCGCTTCCCGGCGACGGCCTTCTGGCAGGCGCACACCCAGGCCCCCGACGCCTACACCGGGGTGATCCGCCGCTGGTTGAGCGACCTGGGCGACTCCGACAACACGGTCGGCTGGGACCTCTACGGCGGCGTCGGCCTCTTCGTCCCGGCGCTTGCGGACTCCCTCGGCGAAGGCGCCACCATCCACTCCGTCGACTACTCGCCGGCGGCGGCCGAACTCACCCAGGACACGCTGGAGCCCTACGGCCTGGAAATCCACAACGCGATGGTGGAGAAGACCGTGGAGACCCTGCCCACCCCGCGGGTGGTCGTGCTGGATCCCCCGCGGACCGGTGCGGGCGACGACGTGGTCGCCGGCGTCGCGAAGAAGCAGCCGGAACGGATCATCCACGTCGGCTGCGACCCGGCCACCTTCTCCCGCGACGTCGCCGCCTGGGGTGAAAACGGGTACCGCATTGCGCGGTTGGCCGTGATCAACGCATTCCCCGGCACCCACCACTTCGAGGTCGTCGCGGAACTCACGCGGAAGTAACGTGGTTGTGCGGGAGGTTCGGCGGGAGGCAGGTAGGATGAGCGAAAATGTTCGGGGCAAGGTTGAAGGAGACGCGCAGAAAACGATGGGAACTCTCAGTGGACTCGCGTCACCGGCCGATCTGAAAGCACTCTCCGTGGAGCAGCTCGAGGAACTCGCGGAAGAGATCCGCCAGCTCCTCGTGCAGAAGGTCTCCGCCACGGGCGGCCACCTCGGGCCGAACCTCGGGGTCGTCGAGCTGACGATCGCGCTGCACAAGATCTTCGATTCGCCCGAGGACCCGATCATCTTCGACACCTCCCACCAGAGCTACGTCCACAAGATCCTCACCGGCCGGGGCGGCAAGTTCGACACCCTGCGCCAGAAGGACGGGATCTCCGGTTACACCGCCCGCGGCGAATCCGAGCACGACTGGACCGAATCCTCCCACGCCTCGGCCTCCCTCTCCTACGCCGACGGGCTGGCCAAGGGGTTCCAGCTCACCGGGCGCAAGGACCGCAACGTCATCGCGGTGGTCGGCGACGGAGCGCTCACCGGCGGCATGTGCTGGGAAGCGCTGAACAACATCGCCTCCGGTAAGGACCGCAACGTCGTCGTCGTGGTCAACGACAACGGCCGCTCCTACTCGCCGACCATCGGCGGCTTCGCCGACAACCTCGCCCGCCTGCGCATGGAACGCTCCTACGACGAGATCATGGAGCACGGCAAGAAGACCCTCAAGTCCATGGGCTGGGTCGGCGAGCGCGCCTTCGAGGCCCTCGCGGCCGTCAAGGAAGGGGTGAAATCCCAGCTCATCCCCACCGAGATGTTCGCCGAGCTGGGCATGAAATACGTCGGCCCCGTCAAGGGCCACGACGTGAAGTCCCTGCTCCACGCGTTGGCGTACGCGAAGAACTACGACGGCCCCATCATCGTCCACGCCGTCACCGAGAAGGGCCACGGTTACGCCCCCGCGGTCAACGACGTCGCCGACCAGATGCACGCCACCGGCATCATCGACCCGGTCACCGGCCTCGCCCTGTCCAAGTCCAAGCCGGACTGGACCAGCGTGTTCACCTCTGAGGTCCTCGCCGCCGCGGAGGATCGCGACGACATCGTCGCCATCACCGCCGCCATGGCGGGACCCACCGGCCTGGCGGCCTTCGCCGACCAGTACCCGGCCCGCTTCTTCGACGTAGGCATCGCCGAGCAGCACGCCGTCACCTCGGCCGCCGGCCTGGCGCTCGCCGGGATGCATCCCGTCGTGGCGATCTACTCCACGTTCCTCAACCGGGCCTTCGACCAGCTGCTCATGGACGTCGCCCTCCTGAACCTGCCCGTCACTCTCGTCCTCGACCGCTCCGGCGTCACCGGCCCCGACGGCGCCAGCCACAACGGCGTCTGGGACATGGCGCTGACCAGCATCGTCCCCGGCATCCGCATAGCCGCCCCCCGCGACGGCGCCCAGCTGAGCGAACTCTTCCGCGAGGCCCTCGACGTCTCCGACGGCCCCACCGTCGTCCGCTACCCCAAGGGTGCGCTGCCCCAGGAGCACCAGGAACTCATGCGCCTGGAGGACGGTGTCGACATCCTCCACTACTCCGACACCGACTCCTCGCTTCTCGACGTCCTCATCATCGCCGTCGGATCCTTCGCCTCCCTCGCGCTCTCCGCCACCCCTCGGCTCGAGGAGCACGGCCTCAACATCACGGTCGTCGACCCCCGCTGGATCACCCCGGTCCAGGCCTCCCTCATCGGGTTGGCCGACGACCACGACCTCGTCGTCGTCCTCGAGGACGGCGTGATCCGCGGCGGCGTCGGTTCACTCATCGCCGAGGCGCTCTCCGCCGCGGAAGTGGACACTCCGCTCCGCCGGCTGGGATTCCCCTCCGTTTTCCCCGGGCACGCCACCCGCGCCGAGCTCCTTACCGAGGTCGGGCTGGACCCCGACGGCGTCGTCTCCTCGATCACCGGCTGGCTGGACGGCCTGATGGTCGATGACGTGGTCGACGGGGCCGAGGGGTAGCTTCCCCCCCCGGCTGCCGTCCCCCGGTTGCCATTCCCCGCCTGGAGGAGATCAGGGAGGGGAGAGGGCCGGTCACGGGGTCGAGAGCAGTACTGAACTCCTCTCCCTGGACTCGACTTCGAGGGGTGGGCGGGTCGGCGTGGGCGGGTCGCGGCGCGGCTACCTCGGCTGAGCCAGAGCGACGAGCCGGTCGACGTAGTTGTCCAGCGTGTCGGCCACCGCGCGGAGCATGACGCAGTCGCCGTCCGGGTCCTGCTTCAGGTCCGGCGCACTGAAACGCAGGACCTGCCTGCCCTCATTTTTGAGGATGTTCTCCCGGGCGCGTTCCTCCAACAGCACCTTGTCGGTCTTCTTCCCGTAGAAGCCGGTGTATTTGTTCGCGCCGTCGATCTCGATGATCAGCCACCCGTTGAGGAGAATGTCAACGAAGAAGGATCTCCGGCCGTTGTCGTAGATGATCTCGACCTGGTACTCGATGGACGTGATCTGGGGAAGATCGGCCTCCAGCAGGACCAGTCGGGCGATGGTCTCCTGGGCGCTGCCTGAGTTCCCGACGGACATGCTGATGGCCTGCCGGACCGCCCGTACACCCGGGAACGGGGGATAGGCGGCCAGCTTCCGGCTCAGTGTCGGCCGGGTCAACCAGGGGTTCTGCCGGCGTGCCGAATCTATCGTGACGATCCCGGCCCGGAGCCCGTGGAAACGGGGGACGTCGAAAAGCGTCCTGACGAGGCTGGTCACTCTGATCCCGTGGTGCTCCTCGATCTGGCCCTCCGGCAGCTGAGTGCTCCGGTAGCGGACGTTGGCGTGCCAGGTGCCCGGCCCGTGGGGTTTGTTGGCGCCCGGTAGCTGGAGTTCGGTTCGGTCCTCGATGTCGAGGGTTTCCAGTCCCGTGAGACGGGCGGCCGACTGCCCCGATAACACGGCCTTATCGCAGGTCAGGCCCACTGCGAAAGCTCGCGCCGCCGCGCGTTTCCAGGGTTCGAGGGTGCGGTATGTGTCGCGCGGGATGGCGACCTCGTCCGTGAGTAGGATGAGGCGGCCATCCGTCAGCTGCTGCGCGGTGGCGGTGTCGGTGATCAGTGTCCTGCGTAGTTCGATGAGTCCTAAGTTCTTCCCCCAGTTCTGCATGGCTTCAGCATGCGTGACGGAGGTGGGTCCGGCATCCCCCGACGGGAGGGACTTCCCGAATCTGTGGACAACCGGCGTTCATCCACAGCCGGGGGCAGCAGGGTTTGACGACGGGCCGGGATCGTGCCCCCGCCGGGGAGGAGTTCAAGGGGAGGAAAGGACTGGTCGCGGGGTCGAAACCAGGGGTCAACTCCTCCCCTTGAACTCCTCCCCGGTCAGGGCTCCCCGGTCAGGGCTCCCCGGTCAGGGCGCCCCGATCAGGGCGCCTAGAACAGCGTGTCCGTGAGTACCGGGGCGGTCAGTTCGATCTGCCAGTTGCGGGCCTGGTGGCCGCGGAGGACGTCGGGAAGATCGAGGGGAGTGCGGATCTCGCGAGCGACGGTGGCGCCCCAGGCGACGGACCGCAGGGTCGCCGGCTTGAGGATGTTCTCGGCGGGGATGGCCAGGTCGGCGGATAGATCGTCCAGAAGCGTGCGGGCGGTGGAGAACCGTTCCCACGATTCGGGGTAATCGCTGGCCCAGGTCTGGCGCGACGGCAGGCCCCGGGGTGGGCGTTCCCGGGCGGGCCACGTGCGGGGGTCGGAGTCGAGGGCCCGCTGGATGACCTCCCCCCAGAAGCGGGCGTCTCCGCGGCGGAATCCCTTCACCCGTGCCAGGTCGCGGGTGGTGCGCGGAAGCACGCGGGCGATTTCGACGAGCACCTTGTTGGGCAGGATGCGGGAGACCGCGCGGTCCTCCTCGACGGCCATGGACTCGCGGATCATCCACAGTTCGCGGGCGACAGCGAGCTGTTCGGGCCGGGTGAGCGAGGAAACCCCGCGGACCGAACGCCAGGTGGCTTCGGCGGGGCCGGTGATGTCCGCGTGTGTGGTGCGGACGTGCTCGAACTCCTCCGATGCCCAGTCGAGTTTTCCCTGGTGGTCGAGGATTTCTGCCATCGTGTCGCCGAGTTCCAGGAGAAGCTCGACGTCGAGGGCGGCGTAGGCGAGCCAGTTCTCGGGCAGGGGGCGCTGGGACCAGTCTTCGGCGCCGTGGCCTTTGGCGAGGCGGACGTCGAGAAGCAGTTCGGTCATGGCGGCGAGGTTGACGTGGTCCAGGCCGGCGAGGCGGCCGGCGAGTTCGGTGTCGAAGAGCGAACCGGGGTAGAGGCCGAGCCAGGCCAGGGAGGGCAGGTCCGAGGAAGCGGCGTGGAGGATCCAGTCGCGGCCGTTGAGGACGGGCGCCAGTGCGGCGGTGAACTCCGTGCGGTGGCCCTCCGGATCCAGCAGGAAGGTGCCGACGCCGCGGCGGCGGACCTGGACGAGGAAGGCGCGGTCGTCGTAACGGAAACCGGAGGCGCGTTCGGTGTCGATGGCCAGCGGGCCCTGACCTGCGGACAGCGCGGACGCTGCCTCGCGGAAGGAGGCGGGCGTGGCCAGGACCCGGGGGATCCCGTCGCGGGGGGTGGTGAGATCGTGCGCCATAGCAGTCCAGCCTAACCCAGGCGGGTGATGCCCTCCGGCGGGAGGCCCGCCACGTTGGCCAGGACGCGGGAGAAGGCGAGGACGTGCGGGGCGAGGTCGAGTGCGGACGCGGTCCAGGAGGCGCGCATCTCCAGCTGGTGGGCGCGCGGCGGTCCGCCGATCTCCCCGAAACGGACGGAGGAGGTGGCGGTGACCGTGCCGCCGAGGTTGGTGTGGTCTGCGCCGGCGCCGCCGAGGGCCTCGGTGAGCCACTGCCAGGCGACGTCGGGGAGCAGCGGGTCGGCGGCGACCTCGTGGTCCATGTCGGCCTGGATGTAGGCGACCAGGCGCATGGCGCCCTCCCAGGCTTCCTCGGCGCCGGGGTCGTGCAGGAGTATCAGTCGGCCGAAGGCGTCGCCCTCGGCTGCCTGTTCGTCGATGGAGCGTTCCACCTCGAGGCCGATGGCGTGGCTGAAGGGTGCCAGACGCTGGGGCGGGCGGATCGTGCCGAGGGTGATCTCGGGGCGTAGCCGGGCCGCGTGCATCGACTCGACGGCCCGGGTGAACGCGGGCGGTGTGCTGTTGCCGTTTCCGGTGTCACTCGCGCGGTTCAGCGGCGTCGGGGAGGAGGTGGCGTCTGGGGTGAACACGCCTCCAATAAACCATGCGGGCCGTTCCGGCGGGGGAGGCGCGCCGTGGGTTGCCTCCCCCGGGCCTTTCCAACTTATGATGGATGACACGGCCGTTTCGCACGGCGAGTCCAGGAAAGAGGTTTTCGTGAGCAAACTGAACTTTGACGAGCTCAACAGCATGCAGCGCTACACCCAGTTCGTCACCTTCCGCGCCATCCCGGGGGCGCTGGGCAACGAACGCGAGCAGGTCATCGCCGAGGCTCAGGCCTTCTTCACCGGCCTGGCGGAGGAAGGCACCGTGGTGGTTCGCGGTATCTACGACGTCTCCGGCATCAACGCCGAGGCCGACCTGATGATCTGGTGGCACGCCGAGCAGTTCGAGGACCTGCAGGCCGCCTACCAGGCGTTCCGGCGCACCACGGTGTTCGGCCAGGTGCTGGAGGCCACGTGGTTCGGTACCGGCCTGCACCGTCCGGCCGAGTTCAACCGCTCGCACCTGCCGTCGTTCATCATGGGCGAGGAGGCCGAGGCATGGATCACGGTGTACCCGTTCGTCCGCTCCTTCGAGTGGTACCTGCTCGATCCGAAGGAGCGCCGCCGCATCCTCGCGGAGCACGGCCAGGCGGCCCGTGATTTCCCGGACGTGCGCGCCAACACGGTGCCTGCTTTCGCCCTGGGCGACTACGAGTGGATGCTGGCGTTCGAGGCGCCGGAGCTGCACCGCATCGTCGATCTCATGCACAAGATGCGCTACACCGACGCCCGCCTGCACGTGCGCGAGGAGACCCCGTTCTTCTCGGGCCGCAGGGTGGCGGACATCGGGGAGATCGTCAAGATTCTCCCGTAGTCCGCTTGTCGACGCCCGCCTGAATCCCGCCCGGGGGTCAGGCGGGCGTTTTCTACTGTTTACCGGGCTCCGCCGGCTCGAAGGTCATCGAGATGGAGTTGATGCAGTAGCGCAGGTCGGTGGGTGTGCCGTACCCCTCGCCCTCGAAGACGTGGCCCAGGTGCGATTCGCAGTTGGCGCAGACCACCTCGATGCGGACCATGCCGTGGGAGGTGTCGCGGCGTTCGATGACGCGGTCGGCGGCCAGGGGGGAGAAGAAGGAGGGCCAGCCGCAGTGGGCGTCGAATTTCTCGGTGGACCGGAACAGCTCCGCGCCGCACGCCCGGCAGGAGTAGACGCCTTCGGTGGTGGTGTCGGTGTACTCGCCGACGCCCGGCGGCTCGGTGCCGGCCCGGCGCAGGACGTGGAACTCCTCAGGAGTGAGGCGCTGCTGCCATTCGGTGTCGCTGATCAGTTTGAAGTCGGTCATGACGCGAGTCTAGCGATTCCTGCCGCCACCAGACCACCGCGCACGTGGCGGCGACGACGAGCAGCATGCCCCAGCCGATCGTCGGATGGAAGATTCCCATCCAGCGGGAGAGGTCGACCTGCTCGACGGAGTGGAAGGAATCCGGCGTGAGGAAGAGATACGCCGCCAGCCACGCGGGCCAGGTGTGGAACACGCTGGTGCGCTGCAGGACGGTGAACATCATGGGGAAGAGCATCATCGAGTAGTACATCTGCCCCAGGGAGGACAGGAAGAACACGCCGGCCAGCAAGAGGCCGGAGGTCGTGGCGGCCCACAGGAGGGGGTCGGTGTAACGCCAGCGCAGGAGAACGATGACGCCCACGCCCACGACGGCGGCGAACATCAGCCACAGGGCGTTCTCCAGCAGCGGCGGCATGCTGAAGTAGACGGCGGCGCCGGCGAGAGAGGAGTTGGCGTAGTCGCGCACGTCGCCGAGGTAGGGGACCAGTCGGCTGAGATAGTCGGACGCCCCCGGGACCAGGGGCCAGGCCGCCAGGTTGAAGGCGACGGGGACGGCCACCCCGCCGAACACCGTGCGCCAGTCCAGCTTCACGGCCGGCAGAAACAGCAGGGGGGCGAACTGCGGCTTGATCAGGATCGCCACGCCGATGACGAGTCCCGCCCACCAACCCTTCCCGCTGAGCAGGAGGGAGAGGAAGCCGACCAGCGCCAGCAGCAGGAGGCCGTTGATGTTGGAGAAGATCAACGTGTTGCGGACTGCCTCGGTGAGGAAGGCGGCGGCGATCGCCGCCGGCCACACCAGGCTGCGCAGGGAATAGCCGAACATCCGGGTCAGCAGCGCGAGCGCGGCGATGACGGCCGCCGCGTTGACGACGATGAAGGCGGTGCGGGCGGCGTCGATGTCCGTCAGCCAGCCCAGCGGAGTCAGCAGCAGGGTGGCGCCGGGGTTGTACAGGTAGTGGGGGTCCACGTGGTGGTAGATCTCGTTGTAGACCGGCACCCCGTCGAGGGAGCGGCGCACGGCGCTGTGCACGGTGGTGAAGTCATCGGTCACGGAACCGTTGAGCGCCAGCACGAACACCCGGTGCAGCGCGAGCACGACCGTCAGCGGCCAGGCCACGGCCCGCCCGACCCGGTCGAACGGGGTCCGCCGGAGCTTCCCCGGTGTCGTGGCCGGATCTGTCAGCGGGGTGCGGGCGACCCACAGGTTCTCGAGTCGGGTCGTCGGCGAAGTCACGCCGATCACCCTACCTCAGCTCTGTTTCCTCCCGGCGGTAGCGGAGGAACAGCGTGCCGTCGTCGGTGGCGGAGTGGTGCTCCAGGGTCAGCCACCGGTTGGCGTCGTCGACCAGATGCTTGTCGACGGGCGCGGAGATCAGCGGCGCGACCGTCAGGTGCAGGACATCGACGAGG
The DNA here is from genome assembly GCF_000835165.1 of Corynebacterium marinum DSM 44953. Lineage (NCBI taxonomy): Bacteria > Bacillati > Actinomycetota > Actinomycetes > Mycobacteriales > Corynebacteriaceae > Corynebacterium > Corynebacterium marinum. The sequence continues at coordinate 1,470,978 of NZ_CP007790.1, read as the reverse complement.
TCGGCGCCGAACATCATGGTGAACACGCCGGGCCCGCCCTCGCAGACGATACGGGTGAGCCCGCGGTCGTGGAGGGCCCGGACCATCTCCTGCGGGCTGTCGGCGGGGACGAGCTGGGCGGGGGAGAGGTGCGCGGGGGCGTCGGCGAGCGAACTGCGCGGTGTGAGGATGAGGGCGTCGCCCGGGTCGTGGCCGCGGAACTGCAGGCTGCGGGAGACGATCGCCAGGCGCGAGGCGCGGGTACCGGCGTAGTTCTCCGCGATCACGGTGCGGGCGCCGACGAGGACGACATCAGCCCAGTCCCGCAGAGCGAGGAGCAGCTTGCGGTCGAGTTCGTTTCCCAAACCGCCCGACCGGCCGTCGAGGGTGAGGGAACCCGTGAGGGAGGAGATGGCGACGGCCCGGAGTTCCGGTTCGCCCGGCGGGAGGGTCGGGCCGATGATGTCAGTCAGCATGGTCCAACCATAACGAAAACGGGGCCGGTACAAGACCGGCCCCGTGAAGTGGAGCGGATGACGAGACTCGAACTCGCGACCCTCACCTTGGCAAGGTGATGCGCTACCAACTGCGCTACATCCGCTAACAGGTTCTCAGAGAACCTTAGTGCGCGATACTGGGATTGAACCAGTGACCTCTTCCGTGTCAGGGAAGCGCTCTCCCGCTGAGCTAAACGCGCTTGAACTGCGAGGTGGAAACGGGAATCGAACCCGTGTGCACGGTTTTGCAGACCGTTGCCTCACCACTCGGCCATTCCACCGTGGCGTTACCGCCTCAAGGAACCTTAAACATCAAGGTACCAGAGCGGATGACGAGACTCGAACTCGCGACCCTCACCTTGGCAAGGTGATGCGCTACCAACTGCGCTACATCCGCAATAACAGAGGGATTGACCCTCAGTGCGCGATACTGGGATTGAACCAGTGACCTCTTCCGTGTCAGGGAAGCGCTCTCCCGCTGAGCTAAACGCGCGGGTTCATTTCTTACCGATTGGCCCGGTGAAATGAGAGCGGATGACGAGACTCGAACTCGCGACCCTCACCTTGGCAAGGTGATGCGCTACCAACTGCGCTACATCCGCATGCACACGGCTACCGGCTTGCCGCCGTCGCTGTGGTGCGTGTCAAAACATTATCCTCAACGGTCGCCGGATGACAAATCGCCAGGTGGGGGCGAGAATCGGCGGAAGGGGCGCGGGCAGGCGCCGCCCCGGAATTACGCCGCTGTCATTCTGCCCCCTCCGCGGGGGCCGTTTCCGGGCGATCTGCGCGCTGAACTGCGGATTAGGCCCATCCGCGCACCTGTGTGTAAAGTTCTTAAGCGCACACAAGGTCCTATGGCTCAGTGGAAGAGCGTTCCGTTCACACCGGAAAGGTCGCTGGTTCGAACCCAGCTAGGACCACATTAAGGCCGTTCATCACCCCCGATGAGCGGCCTTTTCGCATGTCAAGAGCCGTTTCCATAAAATCAAGGTTGGACACAAAAGGACACGAGACCCCAATTTATGCCATCAAAATGGCACGAATGCTGGCACGGAAGGCACGACATGGCGAAGTTCGGAAACGTGAGAACGCTACCGTCCGGGAAGTTTCAGGCCCGATATACAGGCCCGGACGGTCTTGCCCATAAGGCCCCGGCAACCTTCCACCTCAAGGGAGAGGCCTACGGCTGGCTGGAGGGGGAGCAACGGTTGATCTACCTCGGAGCGTGGACCTCTCCAGCTCAACGCCTGGCGGAAGCGAAGGCCGAAGAGGAGCGAGACTCGCTCACGGTGAAGGTCTGGCTGGCGGACTGGCTGGATAGGAAAGAACGTGAAGGCCTCAAGCCGTCCACGATGGCGAAGTACCGGGAACGGATCGAGAGGCGCGTTACAGGCGACGAACTCCCCAAGTCGATACGAGAGTTCGCTTCTCTCCCCGTAGCGGACGTGACGGCCACTCAGGCCCGGTTGTGGTGGACCTCCGTCGAGGAACATTGGCCTGACAGTGGAGAGATGAACAGCAAGGCCTATCAGCACATGCGTTCCGCTTTCGCTTATCTCGTCGACGAGGAGCGGATACCGGCTAACCCGATTGTCATCAAGGCCGCGAGGCGGAAACCGAAACCGATTCTTCAGCGAGACCTTCTAGACATCGAGGAGCTGACCGCGCTGTACCGGGAGTCTCCGGACCGCTACCGACTCATCACCGCCCTGACGTTGTTTCATGGTCTCCGGTTAGGTGAGGCGCTGGCGTTGAAGCGGAAGAACGTCATCGTGGAGCGCGTGGCACCCGCTGGTGGAGGAATGGGCCCGGTGGATCTGAGGATCTCCGTCCGCGTTGAGGACAACGTTCAGAGGATCGACGGCGAGATGGTCTCTATGGGGTCCCCGAAGACCGGCGCGGGTGTGCGGACGGTCCCTGTGTTCCGTGCCTTCCATGCGGACGTGTGCGAGCACCTGAAGGCCTTCACCGGACCGAAACCTGAGGATCTGGCGACGACCACGAGGACGGGTAAGCCGGTTATGGACACGTCGTACCGCTCTGTCCTCAACGGCATGCGTGAGCGTGCCGGGGTGGAGAAGCGGGTGCACGCTCACGCCGGACGGCGCTACATCACCACAGCACTTCTGGAGCAAGGCGTAGAGCCTCAGGTGGTAGGGGAGATCATCGGAGACAAGGATCTGACAACCGTGCTGGAGGTCTACGCACAGGTCCGTGCCGGACGCACCGACGAGGTCATGGAGCAACTAGGAAGGGGAGTCAGGCTGTGACGGACTCAGTAGATTTCGACGTTATCAAGGGCACGGCCTTTACAACCTACCGGTGCTGGCGCGGGTGCCTACTCGGTTACGTCTCCAAGGTGCCAGGGTGGGGTGTCGTGTTCTCGCACCGGATCGAGGGAGAATGGAGCGCCACCACAGACCCCTACGATGAACCTCTGTACGTAGCCTGTAGGCACCTCAAGGGCTTACTCCCGGTCAATGATCGCCCTCAAGGCCGGGTTACTCTCAGGCAGGAAGACGTGCGGACGATCGCGCCCCCGTCTTGACAGAACTAGACACCTTGGTCTATAATAGCCCTCACTAACTCATCTGGTCGCATTGTTATGCCGAACTAGACCGCCTCAGACACGGTCGTCTTTAGGAGACGACTATCTTGTCTGAGGCTTTTTCTATTTCCCCTGAACCGTACGTGTCCCTCTCCGTGGCGGCTGAGCACTTCTCTGTCAGTGAAAAGACGTTGCGAAGAATGGTCGCCCGCGCCGAGATCCCGGCACGCCGTCTAGGCCGTGGGCCGAGAGCCGCCATCCGGCTGAAGCTGTCCGAAGTCGAGGCGGCCACCTATCCCATGGGTAGCGCGACCAAGTAATCACTCAAAACGCCCCACAAGAACTTATGATAGTATCAAAAGAGTTATAGGCACACATAATGAATGAAGGGGTACTGATATGTACACAACCCGCGAACTCGCGACGCTGCTAGGCGTGGCACCCGCCACGGTTGCGAAGTGGAGAAGAACTCCGGACGGAGGCGGTCCGAAGTGGATCAAGCTGAACTCCAAGCTGGTCAGATACCGCATCGAGGACGTAGAAGCATGGCTCAACGAGGAGGAACACCAGTGAGCAACCTTATCGAAACCGCTAAGCCTGGATCCACCGATGTGATTTTGGGGTAGCGGCGTGGGAAAAAGAGAAATACCCTTCTGAACTGGGATAATACGACTTGTCGAAGGTCTATATTCCCCATCCAGGAGGGCATCTCTCAGGTGCAACTATCTCACACTCCCGCGGCACTCTCTATTTCATTCGATGACCCCAACCTCGTGTCGGCCGCCGGCTTGGTCCCAGCCATGCGCCTGGCCGACACTGCTGGCCTGTCGACCCTGGCACAGCACAGGATGAGTATCGCAGGCGACAAGGGTGCCAACGCCGGGGCGAAGATCTCCTCACTGGTCGCAGGCATGGTCGCCGGTGCCGACTCGATTGACGACATGGACCTGTTGCGCCACGGCGGCATGAACCGACTCTTTACCCGGATCTACGCGCCGTCGACCCTGGGATCCTTCCTCCGGGCCTTCACCTTCGGGCACGTGCGCCAGTTGGATGCCGTGGCCTCCCGCTTCCTGATCAACCTGGCTGACCAGTCACCGGGCCTGGTACCCGCACCCCCAGCTGCCACCAGCGGGTATGTCTTCGTCGATGTCGACGACACCATCATCGAAGTCCACGGCCACCAGAAACAAGGCGCCGGCTTCGGCTACTCCGGTGTCCGTGGGCTCAATGCTCTGCTGGCGACGGTCACCACGACAGAGTCTGCCCCGGTGGTCGTAGCCCAGCGCCTGCGCCGAGGGTCCTGTGGTTCGGCGCGTGGGGCAGGCCGGTTGATTGCCGATGCCATCACCACCACCCGACGCCTACCCGCCATGGCCCAGCAGAAAATCCTCGTACGCGCGGACTCCGCTTTCTACGGCCGGCCCAGCATCCACGCAGCACTCACCGCCGGTGCGGATGTGTCCATCACCGCGCGGATGACGCCCAACATCCAGAACGCGATTGCCACGATCCCGGACACGTCCTGGGAAACAATTGAGTACACCGACGCGCTCTTTGATGAGGACACCCAGACCTGGATCTCCTCAGCGGAAGTCGCGGAAGTCCCCTTCATCGCGTTTGCGTCGAAGAAGGCAGCTGATCAGGTTCCCGGTCGGCTGGTGGTGCGCCGGATCCCGGAGTTGAACAAGAAGAATATCGATCAGCCGGGCCTGTTTGATCTGCACCGCTTCCACGCGGTATTCACCACCGCCGACCCAGACCTGCTGGGTACCGTGGCCGCGGACAAGACCCACCGGCAGCATGCGGTCATCGAGCAGGTCAACGCCGATCTGAAGAACAGTGCGCTGGCGCATATGCCTTCAGGTGTGTTCACCGCGAACGCGGCGTGGTTGGTGGTGGCGGTCATGGCCTTCAACCTCACCAGGGCTGCCGGGACCATCGCGGCCGGGGCACTGGCCAGGGCTACGACTGCGACGATCCGGCGTCGGATCGTCATGGTGGCGGCCCGCATTGCTCGTAGGGCACGACGGTTGGTCCTGCACCTACCGCAGGGCTGGAAATGGGAGCCGCAGTGGCGGAAGCTGTTCGAGCACGGTCACTCGCCACCGGCTGTTGTTTCTTCCTGACCACCTGAGCCGAAACCCTCCGGCCCGAGCCGACCTACCAATTCGTGGAACAACCAGACGACGACGTGATCTGGGGATCATTCCTGCCCGAAAATCTTGGTGGTGCCCGCAGCCGAAATCAACCGATCACCGAAAGACCATCGGCGGATCCAGGCTAAGGCACAGAGCATCAGACCGGCGAAGGTGTGGGAGACCGCCACCGAGCAGGACGGTGCTATTCTCATCGACCCGACGAAGGCTGAGACCTTTACCGACCGCGAGGTCTTCAACGACAACCGCCGCCGTCTGCGGGATCGAGGGTGGCATACCGAGTACATGGCCCCCGCGTGGCGGATCACGCCCCCGGCACCGAAGAGGGAGCCTCTCAAGGCGGGTGCGTCCGTGATTGAGCGAGCGGAATTTCTTCTTGTCGCCCCGCGTGCGAACTGGGATACAGCCACCGTGACCAACGACGGACGCACAATCCGGTTTGAAGCCAGCCGTAACCCGTACTTCAATAAGCCGGTGATCGAGGATCTCTCCCGCCTCCGAGCTGCGGGCTGGGATGTCGGTGAAGTGACCGGACCACGAGGGGTGGAGGCGTTCACCGCTACCGCCCCGTTGGAGAAGGCCACGCCCCGGAGCTTGGCTGAGGCCCTGGGTCAGGCCAGCGGGAGCCGTAACACCTTCTGGACGGGAGAAGGCCGCGAGGAAGGCCGTTCCCTGGTGTTCGATGTCTCTGGCGGGTGTTCTACCGGCGCTCTGAGGGAAGCGCGAGCGGTCGCCGGTCGAGTCCGAGCGAACGGCTGGACCGTCTCCACCGAGGCCAAGGTGGGAGCAGACCCGCACCGGGTGACCTTCACCGCCCCGCGAAGTTTGGAGATCGACCAGTGAGGACACCCGAAGGGCTGGGCCGTTACCTCCGAGAGGACGACAGGGACAAAGACCGGGACAAGACCGGGAAGTTCTCCAAAGGGTCCGGCCTCTCCCGCTAGCTCCTGGAGGCCAACAAAGCGGATGCTGGGGCCCTGCGCATTATCGAGGTCACCGCGACGGCACGAATTGCGGACGCACTGCGCGACCTCAACGAGAACACGGGAATAAGGTACTGATGATTTCCATCCTGGCCCTGGCCATCGTCGCGGCGCTTCTCGCTTGGAACTCATTTCTCGATTTCAAGAAGTTCCGGCTGGAATTGGAATTCGATCGCTTCTAAACCCCTGAATTCCCCCGAACGACCTAGTACCCATTAAAGCCCTGTAAGGCCGCGAGAGCGGCACACAGGCAGAGAAAAAGACCCCTGGTCACTACTCCAGAGGTCTCACTCAACTACTAATTGCCCCACCACAGGCAGAAAGAACAGCACCATGACCGCAAACAACCGAGAAGGAGAAGCAATCACTATGAATGATTATACCATATCTGAGCAGGATATCAAGGGGATTAGGGATTATGTCGAAGATCTTTTCTCCAAGGGAATTGTCGAGGTAATTCGTCTCCCACGAGGAGAGAAGGGTCCGCCGCCCACAGGCACCACAGGCCGTGATGTGCCGGAAAGATCGAGAGAAGAAGTCCTAGAAGGGCTGGAGGGCCTTACCGAAGGCGACAACATCGGTTTTCGTATTCCTAAGGGTCATATGGGGATCGACTTTGACCACTACGGCAACAAGCAGGGGTGGACCTATTTCGAGGCCCTTCTGGAGGCTGACGGACTCGTAATTGACCGCGACGAGTGGGTCAACGCCTTTGTGCGACAGTCCCGCCGTGGCCCCGACTCCCTGGCCGGTCACTTTTTCTTCAAGCTCCCCCCGGGCTGGGAAGACGTGAAGTTCGGAGGTAAGGCGTGTGAGGACGTTGACCTGCTGCAGCACCACCACCGCTACGCCGTCGCCGCTGGCTCTGTGGTCGAGGACGAGATGTACAAGTTCTATCGAGGTACCGAGGAGACCGAGGCCCCGGCAGTGGAAGACTGGCCGGTCCTGGCCCCGGAGATCGCCTCCGCATTCGCCCGGAGTGCACGGCAGGGTAACCGGGTCAAGGGAGATCCGGAGAGCCTTAACGCCTCTCTGGCCTGGCTGGAGTCCCGCGTGTTCGGAGGCGAGAGTCAGACCGTGCTGCCTGACAACGTGCACCGATACGACACCATGGTCTCTACCGTCATGTCTCTCATCTCGAACGCTGTCCATAACGGCCATGCCGGTCTCATGGCGGACCTGAAGGAGATCCGCGACTGCCGAGAGGACTACGAGGTCTCAGAGCGCCGGGCGGTCTCGGATGACTACGCCGGGGCGGTCACGTCCGCTGTCGCCATCGTCAAGGCAGAGATCGCCTCTGACTTGAAGCAGGACATTAATTGGCGCGAGAGGTTCGGCGCGGAACCGTTCCCCGATGACTACGCCATCCCGGATTTCGGAGATCTTCTCGCGAAGCAGGCTGCGGCCTACCGGGAAAAGTTGATCGGAGAGGAGATCGCTGTTGGGAACACAGAGACTCCCGCCTCAGAGGACGACTCCGAAGAGAGCGCCAAGCGCGAAGAGTTGTTCACGGCGGAGCAGAGAGAGGCGATCAGGGAAGGTCTCCTCCCGGAAGACCTTGACGAGTTCCTTTCCTACGCCCGACGCAAGCGGATTGAGGACACCTACCGCAAGGTGGAGCAGGCGCAAGACGAAGATATTTTTGACTTCGATTCCCTTCTGATGACCGGCGAGGAGATCGCCAACTCCCAGCCCTCCGAGGAGCCGTGGTTGATTGAGCGACTCATGCGTGAGGGTGACGTTTCGATGCTGTATGCAGGCGGCAAGGTGGGTAAGTCCCGGTTCATCCATAACGTTGCCGCTGCTTTGGCCAACGGTTCCCCCTTGTTCGGGGAGTACTCCACCGCCCGCCCGTACCGGGTCCATGTGGCAGACCTGGAGCTGGACCACGACAAGATCAGAGAGCGCGGTGAGCAGATCGAGGGTCTGAACGATGCCGATTTCAATTTCTACGCGGGCAAGAGACGGAAGTTCGCTCTCAACAGCCGCCGATGGAGGGTGGCTTATGCGGCATGGCTGAAGTCCAAGGGCTACGAGGTGCTGTTCCTGGACGGTCTCCAGCCTGTCGCTCAGGCTCTCGGGCTGGACCCGTGGCGGGAGATGGGGCAAACGGTCGAGTGGTTGCGCGAGATCTCCGTTGAGGCCGGTCTGAAGCACGTCTTTACGATCATGCACGCCTCTAACAAGCCGGACGGCATGGATCGAGGCCCTAAGGGTGACTCCTCCCTTATCGACGAGGTGGACGGGATCTGGCGGCTGGAGTTCACGGACCCGGACAAGATGAACATTCACACTAACTGGACCGCCCAGCAGTTCAAGTTGAGCGTGTCCGGTCGCCTAGCACCTCAAGAGGTCGAGTTGAAGTTGGTCAACCCGTTCAAGCTCTCCGTGGATCAGCCCGCCTCCGCTGCAACGAGAGAGACCGCTGATGAGAAGAACGCCCGGCTGTGGTGGAGCCGTCTCCGCCCGGCCATCATCAAGCACGCGCAAACTATCGCCCAGCAAAGAGGCGGAGAGTTCGACCCGAAGGACGTGGCAAACTTCCGCGAGCAAGCGAAGTACTGGCCGTCCAAGAACCGTATTGGCGATCTTCTCCGTGAGGTCTCCAATGGCGAGATTGGAAGCAAGCGCACCGCCCAGAAGATTGTCGATGAACTTCTGAAGCAAGGCGTGCTGAACTCTGTCTCCACGTCCGCCACCGGCTACGGTCTGTACCCCACCGGACGGACTCCGAAGAGTCCCGGGCCGGGTGGGTTTACGGTCTCGTTGCAGACCTCCGGAGAGTAATAAACCACCCCGGAGAAAAGTGGCTACCTGTTTTCGACCCGAGGTAGCCACTTTTGCATTTCCCCAGGTCGCGGGAAAAGTAGGTAGCCACTCCGTTGAGCACGATTTCCCTCTGACCTGCGGTTATGTGAAGTGGCTACTTGGCTACCTCCCCGAAAAAAGGGGAGCCGATGTAGCCAAGGTAGCCACTTTTTTGCGTTTATGCAGGTAACAGCGTTTTCACCCCTGAAAAAGTGGCTACCTCTTTTTTGAGAGAGTCGAGACAGAAACCCTTTCTGACCTGCGGTTATCGGAGTGGCTACCTGCCGTTTTTGCTGTTTCCGGCCAAAGTAGGTCTAAAAACACCCTCTGACCTGGCACTTTAGACAAAGTGGCTACTTGGCTACCTTGGCTACTTTTCTATATATAGAAGATCTATATATAGAAAAAGATAAAATACCCGCGAGGAGAGGCCGGACCCCCTCTGTGGTGGCCGTGGCTCACTGCTGCCAGGTCGCGGGAATCTTGTAGGCCAGAGGGTACTCACAGCGATTAACCTTCTCGCCATCGACGTGGAGGTCAGCGATCCATTTGGACTCGAAGATGGAGGAAACTTCAACCGGGATGCCTACGGAGATCTGATTTTCACTGATCTCACAACGGGGATCGACGTAGCGGTTACGTTCACCGTCGAAGTAGGAAACCTGCTCAACGGTAGATCCGGTGACCCTCACGAGCAGGTCCTTGCCGCCGTGCGTAACGCCGTAGGTGACTTGCTGGTCAGCCGGAGCTGTGCCGACCGTGGTCCACGTGAACGTGGTGGGGACCTTGTCAGGTGCGTATACACCTGCGCCTTTGAGGCGGAAGTCTGCGTCACATGCTTCTGTGGCAATGGTCTCGTGTCTGTAGTTGATTTCAGTCATGCTTGGATCTTAACTCGTGAGTCTGACCTCGTACTATAGGTGGTGGTCGACCTGTCAGTATCGGTGTGGGAGCGGTCTCGTGGCCCTGGCCCGACTCTCGTGGTTTTGGCTCTCGCGGTTGCTGCGGTTCTGTAAAACGTGGCCCTGTGAGGCGTTGAGGGAGCGTAACTAGGCCGGTGTTGTTGTTCGGCTGGGAGGCGCTCAGCGTGGCGCGCGGTGGCGTGTGGTGGGTGTATCGGGCTCGTGAGAGGGGGGGGAGGGGGACACCCCCGGGGGCCTGAAGAGAGCGCCCCTCCCGTGTGCTGCACATTATGGCGTGCGATAGTTGGGGAAAACGCTATGTATGCAAGTAACAACATAGAAGTTGAGGCCGTTTTCCGGTCTCTACGGCGGGAAGTCTGCGGTGATAGCAGGGGAAAGCCCCGGCACGGTAGAGATTGTGAGTCTCGGTTGTGCCGGGGCTGGTCTCGCCTAGCTACGAGGGTCTAGATGTTCGCAACCCAGGTAGCGGTGTCGCTGCTGAAGCTCAGGGTCGGCTCGAAGACAAGGCGGTACTCGCCCGGCTCGACGCTGTCGAAGCACACGGAGCCGGAGACGGTGCCACCGGGGGCCAGGTCACCGCTGGAGAGGTTGTTGTCCCCGGTGAAGGTCGGGTCAGTGATAACACCGGCCGGGTTCTGAACCTTCCAGTCCCAGTAGCCCTGGAAGCTGGTCTGCTCGTCACCGTTGTTGGTGTAGGTGACGTCAGCGCAAGAGTTCTGGCCAAGCGCACCGGACATCACGCTGAAGTTGTTGACAACGATGTCCATACCGTCGCGAGTGGTGTACGCCTGACCCAGTGCGAGATCGGTACCTTCCTCAACCTGTGCGGTCTCATTGCCAGTCTGAGTTTCACCGGAGCCGCCGCTCTGGTTGTCAGTGCTGGAGTCGTCGCCGCCGCCGAAGACGGAGACGAGAATGCCGATGACGATGATCGCGCCGAGGATGATCGCGCCCCACTTCATGCACCCGCCCTTCTTCTTTTTCTCAACGTAGACAATACGTTCCTGGGGCTGCTGGTTCGGGTCGCCCTGGGGCTGCTGGGGTGTAGACATGTTGATCTCCTGACGGGGGCCGTTGCCCGCCTATGCGGGGGGCGGGCAGTGGCGGGATAACTTTCGTCTGCAACGGTATTACGTTGAGAAAGCTGTGCAAAACATAGTAAAAGATTCATAACCCCCGGTGGGGGTGCTTGTTAACGTTGTCAAGAGCCGGGAGCTGCCCTTTCTGACGATCTGTGCGGCTGGGCTTCGCAAAGGTTTTCAAAGCTTGACGCGGGGCGAGAACGCGCCGTGCGCCACGGAGACAGCCTCTCAGGCCTGACGGGCACTCCGGTGTCACCTGCCCTTGTTCAACGCTTCTGAGAGAGCCGTTTTTCAAAAACTAGTTCTCGCAGGCCACGCCGTCCCCGTCGCGGTCCAACTTCCCGCTATATCCGGGAGACCCGGCGTAGAGCGGTGCCGCACCCGCAGCACGAACTGCGGCGCAGTTTGCGTAGTAAGTTGCCGCCGGAGCCGGAGCCGGAGCCGGAGCCGGAGCGGGCGGAGGAGCGTCCACGTCAGCGCCAATTCCAGCACCAGCGCCCGCCCCGGCGAAACCGCGCATGACCGTATCGGGTGCCGGTTCAGGTTCCGGCGCGGCCTCCGGTGCCACTTCTTCGGTGGTCGTTTCCGCAGGTTCGGCGGTGGTGGTCACAGTCTCGGTCGCGGTAGTGGTCTTGGTGACCGTCGAGGCCGACTCGGTGACGGTCACGGTGGAGGCGACACCTGCTTCCCCGTCGTCGGAGCCGCAGGATGAAGCGAGGCCGAAAATGAGCAAGAGGGAACCGCCGACGATCGCGAGAGGCTTAACGCAGCCGCGTGCGTTAGCGCCGGTGGGAGAGGGGGTGGACATGGGCAATCCAATCAACGAAGGAGGGTGAATCTGCAAGAAGCATAGGAATTCACTGGCACCTTCGCACCTGAAACAGTTTCCGGGGGCACTACCAGGGGGTGCCCACCACGAGACCGTGGTCGTCGCTGTTCACGAACACGTCGAGAGCGGCGTGGGCCATCTCGTCCGCGAGGGCCTGTCGGTCGAACTGCTGCGGGAGCGGGAGACGGTCGAGTTCGGACCTGAGGGTCGCTGTGAAGCGGTCATGGACGGATAGGCCGGAACCGTCTAAAAAGCGGAGGTAGTCGTGGGGTGAAGTCATGGTTTGGAGGATATCGGGGTCTAGAAAACCTTGACATAGACAGCTTGGTCTATTATGCTTTTTGTCATGACTCCCGAAGCAAGAAAACAAATCACAGAGGAAGAAGCTCGCGCACTTTTTGGCTCCCTTAAGGAGTCGCTGCTGGCTGGAAATGACCATGAGGTCTCCCGCAGAGTCGAGGAGGCGCTGGATGGCGACCCGACTCGCTGGTGGACCTATTCCGATCGTTGGACCCTGGGTGGCACGAAGTTCATCCTTTTGGGGGAAGAATTGAGCGATGAGGACACGGATCAGCTCGATTGTCTGCACGATAAGGGGTTTGCCATTTATCATGCGGGAAGAAAGGGTAGTGAGGAACGATGGCTATCGATCACTATCCCCGGCGAAGAGGTTCAGCCGTTCTCCGAGATTCACCGGGCAACGCCCTAGGAAGTTGATGTGCGGAGTGTGGCATGGAGACTACCCCCGCTAGGCCAAGTGGCACGAACCATGGCACGCGGCGGAAGTGGAACAGGAAAAACAAGCCCCTAGCAGGGCAAATAGAGTTTAAAGTTCGTCCCCAGCTAGGACCACAGAAAAGACACCCCCTCCGCCGGAATTCCGGCCGTGAGGGGGTGTCCGCGTTTCGGGTGGAGGTAGAGGATCCCCGGGGTGAGGATCGCCCGGCACCCGCAGCTGCCGCATATGAGGCCCACCGTTGCGGTGGCGCTGGGATTTCTGCTGGTCATCGCCGTGGGCACGGCCGTCCTGGCCTCCTCCTGGGCCGGCGTCGACGGGCGCCCCACCCCGCTTCTCGACGCCCTCTTCACCGCCACGTCCGCCGTCAGCCTCACCGGCCTGATCACCGTGGACACCGCCACGCACTGGTCGACGGCGGGGCAGGTGACCATCCTGCTGCTGATTCAGGTCGGCGGTCTGGGGTTCATGACGCTGGCCTCCCTCCTCGGGCTCCTGCTCGCGGGGCGGCTGGGTCTGCGCAGGCGCCTCGGCGCCACCGCCGAGGGCCGGGGCCTTCATCTCGGCGACGTGGCCTGGGTGATCCGCGCGACGGTGGCCTTCAGCTTCATTGTCGAGGCCGTGGTCGCCCTGGCGCTGGCACTGCGGTTCCGCGCCGCCTACGGCCATTCCTGGGGCAGGGCGGCGTGGGAGGGGATATTCCATGCGGTGTCGGGGTTCAACAACGCCGGCTTCGCCCTCTACACAGACAACGTCATGGCCTTCGCTCTCGACGCATGGATCCTGCTGCCGCTGGCCGTGGCTCTGATCTTCGGAGGGATCGGCTTCCCCGTTCTGCTGGAAGCCGTCCGCCGGACCCGGTCCGCGGCCAGTGGCCGGCCGCGCCCCAGGTGGAGTCTGACCGCGCGCTTCACCTTCACCGGCACGGTGGTCCTGGGGTTGGCGGGCACCGCGCTGGTCGGGCTGGGCGAATGGAACGGAGCACTGGCACAGGCCGGCGAAGCGGCGGGGGCCGGGTCCGCCCCCGGCACGGGAGTGCGCCTGCTCAACGCCTTCTTCGCGGGCGTCAGTCCCCGCACCGCGGGCTTCAACGCGCTGGACTACGCAGATTTCCACCCGTCGACCCTGCTGGGCACCGATCTGCTGATGTTCATCGGCGGTGGTTCCGGCGGCACGGCCGGCGGGGTGAAGATCACCACTGCGGCGGTTCTGGTTGCCGCGGTGGTGGCCGAGACCCGCGGGGACAGCTCCGTCGCGGCGCACGGGCGCACCGTCGGCGGCGGCGTCGTGCGGCAGGCGCTGGTCATCGTCTCCGCCTCCGTGACACTGGTCGCAGGCTCGACCATGGCGATACTCTTCATCGCGCCCGCCTTCACCACGGACCAGGTGGCTTTCGAGGTCGTCAGCGCTTTCGCCACGGTGGGCCTGTCCACCGGGATCACCGCCGACCTGCCCGCCGCGGCCCAGCTGCTGCTCGTTGTCCTCATGTTCGCGGGCCGTGTCGGACCGCTCGCACTGGCCACCGCCCTGGCGGCGCGCACCCGCGGCCGCCTGTTCGACTACCCCGAAGAAAGGCCCTTCATTGGCTGACATGTTCAACCGCGGCCCCGCCTCCGGTTCTGCCACTCCCCGCGGACCCGTCTACATCCTCGGCCTGGGCAGGTTCGGCCGCGCCCTCGGCGAGGAACTGATTGCGAGCGGCATCGAGGTCCTCGGGGTGGATTCCGATCCGCGGATCGTCCAGGAAGTGGCGGGAACCTTCGACCACGTCGTCACCGCCGACACCACCAGTCCCGAGGTTCTGCGCCAACTGGGCGTGGGCGAAGCCACCCGCGTGGTCATCGCCATCGGCCGGCACATCGAGGCCTCGCTGTTGACCGCCTCGGCGGTCGTGGAGATGGGGGTGCCTTCGGTGTGGGCCAAGGCCGACAACCTCGCCCACGCGAAGATCCTCGGCCAGATCGGCGTGCACCACGTCATCCGGCCGGAGGCCGACACCGGGCGGAGGGTGGCGCACCTGATGGGCGGCCAGCTGCAGGACTACCTCGAGTTCGAGCGGGGCTTCGCGGTGGCGAAGATCGCCCCGCCGGTCCGCGCGCTCCAGCACGCGGTGGGGGAGGTCAACGGCCGCCGTGGCGGGGCTGTCGAGGTCCTCGCCGTGCGCCCGCGCGACGGGCAGTTCCGGCGGGCGGAGGCGGAGGACGTCCTGCAGCCCGGGGATCTGGTCATCGTGGCGGGGCACGTCAAGGCGATCGAGGAGTTCGCGGCGGGCCGGTGACCTCCGGACCCCGGGGCTGTCGACGGTGTCCTATTTCACAGGCCCGGGGAGACGGCGCGATTGTCCCAGGCTGCGGCCCTGATTGCGTCAATTGCGGTTGCGTCAACTGAATAAAAGGGGTCCCAGCAGGGGATACACCGGGAACTAAGTGGGTCCGCGTTCCGACAATTCTTATGATGCCCGCACCGAGCGGGTATCGTATGCCCACACAGTCCCGCAGTTCTTTCTCCATCGAAGGTGGATCTCCGCAGTGTTCATGTTCCGTTCCCGTCCGCTCCAGACCCTGACCGCTGCCGCAGCCGTGACAGCCGGCCTGGTTCTGTCTGCTCCGGCGGCGCTGGCACATGACCTGGTGATCGGCGGCAACCCCGCCGACAAGGAGGTCCTCCAGGAGTTCCCCGACCGGATCGAGCTGGAATTCTCCGGCTATGTGATGGAGGACTTCAACACCTTCGCCGTCTCCGACGCCGCCTCCGAAGAGGTCCTCTTCTCCGGCGAGCCTCTCGTCGACGGCCGCCTGGTGAGCCTGGACGTCCCGGCGGACGTGGATCCGGGGGCCGGCGACTACCGCCTCGGCTTCCAGATCACGTCGTCGGACGGACACTCCACCCGCGGCATGACCACCTTCTCGGTGGCCGACGACAACGGTGGGGCTGCCGCTCCGGCAGAGCAGGAAGGGGAGACCGAAGTCTCCGCCGACCAGCAGCCGGAGGCGACGGGACTGCCGGAGGGGCCCATCACCTGGGTCCTGGCGGGCGTGGGCATACTGGCCGTCCTCGGCGTCATCGCGATGATGATCGCCCGGGGCCGAAACACCACACAGGAGTAAACGATGTTCACCCGAGGCCGTATCGCACTGTCCGTTCTCGCCGTCTCCGCGCTCGCGCTGGCCGGCTGCACCTCCGATGAGGGCGGCACCGAAGCCACCACGACCGCCACCACCGCGGTCGAGAGCGCCGGGACCACCACCGCACAGGCAGCCGCCGAGGGCGTCACCTTCACCGAGGGTGTCGTCCGCGCAAAGGGCACCGACAAGGAGATGACCGGCATCTTCGGCACCTTCACCAACAGCACGGACGAAGAGATCAACGTCGTCGGTTTCGAGTCCGACTTCGAGGGCGCCGCTTATGAGCTCCACGAGGTCGTGGACGGCGTCATGCAGATGAAGCCGGGCGGTTTCGTCATCCCGGCCGGTGAGACCTACGAGCTCGCCCCGGGCGGGGACCACATGATGATCATGGATTACATGGAGGAGATCCCGGCCGGCGACGTCGTCGACATCACCGTCGAGCTTTCCGACGGCTCCACCTTCGACGTCGAGGATCTGCCGGTCCGCACCATGAACCCGGGCGACGAGGACTACAGCCAGGACGGCGGCCTCATGGGCCACCAGTCCGGCATGCAGGAGCAGGAGCAGAACCAGTCCGGCATGGAGACTGAAGAGCAGAACTAGCCCCCGACGCCCGCCAGCTCCCGCACCAGCACCCAGGAAGTAGATGACCGTCATGTCCCCGTTGTCCCGTCGTGGTTTCCTCACCGGGTTGTCCGTCACCGCCGGCGGAGCCGCCCTCGCCGGTTGCGCCCGCGCGGCGGAGCCGCCGCCGAACGGCATGGCGCAGGGTAGCGACGGCGGGCAGGCGGGCGTCGAGACGCGGCTGCAGGATGCGATCGTGGCTTTCGACGGGGAACACCAGGCGGGTATCGCCACTCCCGCGCAGGCGAACCTCAACCTCATCGGGTTCACCCTGTCCGACGGCGTCGACCGCGCCGGAGTCACCCGCCTGATGCGGTCCTGGACCGAGGACTCCCGGCGGTTGTGCACCGGCGAAGTTCCGTTGGGCAGCCTGGAGCCGGAGCTCGTGGCGGCTCCCGCGAACCTGACCGTCACCTGCGGATTCGGGCCCAGTGTCTTCGACGCCGCGGGTCTTGAGGGGCAGCGCCCGGACTGGCTTAAGCCGTTGCCCGAGTACAACCTCGACCAGCTGGACCCGAAGTGGGGGCAGACCGACCTGGTCCTCCAGGTGTGCAGCGACGACCCGCTCATGCTCTCGCACGCGACGCGCCACCTGGTGCGTTCGGGCGCGGACTACGCGCGCGTCCAGTGGATGCAGCAGGGCTTCCTCAACGCGGACGGCGCCCGCGCGGAGAGCGAGACACCGCGCAACCTCTTCGGCCAGGTCGACGGCACCGTCAACCCGCGGGAAGGAGAGGCCTTCGACGAACAGGTGTGGATCAAAGACGACGGCCCAGCCTGGATGCAGGGCTCGACCTCGATGGTGCTGCGCCGCATCAACATGAACATGGACACCTGGGAGATGCTCGACCGCAAATCCCGTGAGGAGTCCATGGGACGCCGCCTGGACAACGGCGCACCCTTGACCGGCGAGAAGGAATTCGACACGCCGGACTACGAAGCCACCGACAAATACGGCTTGCCCGTCATCGACCGGCAGAGCCACATGTTCCGCGCGAAGGCCCCCGACGATCATCCGGAGCAGAAGTTCCTCCGCCGGCCCTACAACTATGACATCGCCCCGGAGCCCGGCTCGGAGCAGCTGTCCAACTCCGGCCTGGTGTTCCTGGCGTTCCAGAAGGACCCGGTGCGGCAGTACGACCCGGTGCAGCGACGCCTCGACGAGGCAGACCGTCTCAACGAGTGGATCACCCACATCGGTTCCGCGGTGTACTGGGTCCCGCCGGGAACCAGCGCCGACGGCCGCGGACGGGACGCCTTCTGGGCCCAGTCGCTTCTCGAGGACGCCTGAACCCGGGCGCCTGACCCCCACGTCACTCCCGGAAGGCGCCCGCCCGCGGGGTAGTATGTTGCGCAGCGACTGCGCCATGCGCAGCCGTGCCCGTCATGTTGTGCAGGCAGCGGCCAGGTATGCCGCTGTCTGCGTGAGCGCAAGTTAAGGAGCGCAGCACGCCCATGGTGAACATCACCGCACCCGCTTTCCCCTCGTTCAAGGTTCCGGCCGGCACGGCCGTAGGCACCGCGATGCGGGACCTCGAACTGCCGAACAAGGGCCCGGACGCCGTCGTCGCGGTCGAGGACGCCGAGGGCAACCTGCGCGACCTGTCCCACACCCCGGAGGCGGACGCCGAGTTCACTCCCGTTCCGGCCAGTTCCGAGGCCGGCCGCGCGGTCATCCGCCACTCCTGCGCCCACGTCCTCGCACAGGCCGTCCAGGCCGAGTTCCCGGGCACGAAGCTGGGCATCGGCCCGGCGATCGACAACGGCTTCTACTACGACTTCCAGGTCGCGGAACCCTTCACCCCCGAGGACCTGAAGAAGCTCGAATCGCGGATGAAGAAGATCATCAAGTCCGGCCAGCGCTTCGAGCGCCGCGTCTACGAATCCGCCGAGGCGGCCGCCGAGGAGCTCAAGAACGAGCCCTTCAAGTTGGAGCTGGTCCAGGACAAGGGCAACGTCGACCCGAACTCCGACGAGGCCACCGAGGTCGGCGCCGGCGACCTGACGGCCTACGACAACGTCAACCCCCGCTCCGGCGAGGTCGAGTGGTCCGACCTGTGCCGCGGCCCGCACATCCCGACGACCCGGTACGTCCCCGCCTTCACCCTGACCCGTTCCTCCGCCGCCTACTGGCGCGGCGACCAGGCCAA
This sequence comes from Corynebacterium marinum DSM 44953, assembly GCF_000835165.1. Classification (NCBI taxonomy): domain Bacteria; kingdom Bacillati; phylum Actinomycetota; class Actinomycetes; order Mycobacteriales; family Corynebacteriaceae; genus Corynebacterium; species Corynebacterium marinum. The sequence goes on along the minus strand of NZ_CP007790.1, from coordinate 1,452,529 downwards.
CGCGGGCCTGCAGCGCATCTACGGCACCGCCTGGGAGTCCAAGGAGAAGCTCGAGGAGTACCAGACCATGCTCGCCGAGGCCGAGAAGCGCGACCACCGGCGCCTGGGCAACGAGCTGGACCTGTTCTCCTTCCCGGACGAGATCGGCTCTGGACTGCCGGTGTTCCACCCCAACGGCGCGGTCGTGCGCATGGAGATGGAGGAGCACTCGCGCCGCCGCCACATCGAGGCCGGTTACTCTTTCGTGACGTCCCCGCACGTGACCAAGGGCGACCTCTTCGAGAAGTCCGGCCACCTGAGCTTCTACAAGGAGGGTATGTTCCCGCCTCTGCAGCTCGACGCCGAGTACGACGACGAGGGCAAGGAGACCAAGCCCGGCCAGGACTACTACCTCAAGCCGATGAACTGCCCCATGCACAACCTCATTTTCGACTCCCGGGGCCGCTCCTACCGCGAGCTGCCGCTGCGGCTGTTCGAGTTCGGCACCGTCTACCGCTACGAGAAGTCCGGCGTGGTCCACGGCCTGACCCGCGCCCGCGGCTTCACCCAGGACGACGCCCACATCTACTGCACCGAGGACCAGCTCGAGGAAGAGCTGACCAGCGTGCTGGAGTTCATCGTTTCCCTCCTCAAGGACTACGGCCTGGACGACTTCTACCTCGAGCTGTCCACCAAGGACCCGAAGAAGTACGTCGGCGACGACGACATCTGGGAGCGGTCCACCGCAATCCTGCAGCGGGTGGCCACCAACTCCGGGCTCGACCTGGTCCCGGACCCGGAGGGCGCGGCTTTCTACGGCCCGAAGATCTCCGTGCAGGCCAAGGACGCCATCGGCCGCACCTGGCAGATGTCCACCGTGCAGCTGGACTTCAACCTGCCGGATCGTTTCGAGTTGGAGTACACGTCCCCGGACGGTTCGAAGCAACGCCCGATCATGATCCACCGCGCGCTCTTCGGCTCCATCGAGCGCTTCTTCGGGGTGCTGCTCGAGCACTACGCCGGCGCATTCCCCGCCTGGCTGGCACCCCACCAGGTGATGGGCATCCCGGTCGCGGACGACTTCGCCCCGCACCTGGAGGCCGTCGCCGCGCAGCTGCGCAAGAAGGGCATCCGCGCGGACGTGGACACCTCCGACGACCGCATGCAGAAGAAGATCCGCAACCACACCACCGGCAAGGTCCCCTTCATGCTGCTGGCCGGCGCCCGCGACGTGGAGGCCGGCGCCGTGAGCTTCCGCTTCCTCGACGGCACTCAGGTCAACGGGGTTCCGGTGGCCGAGGCGGTCGACCTCATCGACGCCTGGGTGCGCGACCGCATCAACGACCAGCCGAGCGAGGATGCTCTTGCAGCCCGCCGCTGAGGAGACTGCCGGGGAGTCCGCCGGGCAGACCTGGACCGACACCGGTGTCGGCGAGCCGGACGGGTTGACCCGGCTGTGGGCGCCGTACCGGATGGGTTACATCAAGAAGCGCCCGCCGCAGGGTTCGGGCCAGCCGCACGAACCCTTCGTCGAGGCGCCGAAGATGTCTGATGAGGACGCGCTGATCGTCGCCCGGGGAGAGCTGGTCTACGCGATCCTCAACCTGTACCCCTACAACGCGGGCCACCTCATGGTGATCCCGTACCGTCAGGTCGCCGAGCTGGAGGACCTCACGGCGGAGGAGAGGACGGAGCTGATGAGCTTCGTCACCACGGCCGTGAAGGTGCTGAAGAAGGTCTCCCGGCCGGAGGGCATCAACGTCGGATTCAACCTGGGCAAGGCGTCGGGCGGCTCGGTGGGCAATCACCTGCACATGCATGTCGTTCCCCGCTGGCCGGGCGACGCCAACTTCCTCACCATCCTCGACGGGACGAAGGTGCTGCCGCAGCTGCTCCGCGACACCCGCGTACTCCTCGCGGACGCATGGGTGGAGGTCGCCCGTGCTTAGTACCCGCGGCCGTAGGCCGGCATCGATCGTCGTGGAGCCTGTGGCCCGCGGCCTGCTGCGTATCGGCCTGACCCCGAACATGGTCACGGTCATCGGCACTGTGGTGACCATGGGTATCGCTGTGCTGCTCATCCCGGCCGGCCACCTGGTGTGGGCGGCGGTGGCCTCCGCAGTCTTCACCGCCTTCGACATGGTCGACGGCACGATGGCCCGCCTGCGCGGCGGGGGGACCAAGTTCGGCGCCACTCTCGACGCCACCTGCGACCGGATCACGGACGGCGCCCTCTTCGCCGCGATCACCTGGTGGCTGATCTTCAGTTACCAGCCGCACCCCTCGCTCATCGTCGCCTCCTTCGTGGTGCTGGTGGCCTCCCAGGTGATCAGCTACGTCAAGGCGCGCGGCGAGGCCAGCGGCTTCCGCATCGTCGGCGGCCTGGTCGAGCGGCCGGAGCGCCTGATCCTCGGCCTGACGGGCCTCGGGCTGCAGGGCCTGGGTGTGCCCTACGCCATCGACGTGGCGATCTGGGCGCTGGCTGCCGGGTCGGTGTACACCGTGCTCCAGCGCCTGTACACGGCGTCGCGCGACCGGCAGGCGGAGGACCGCATCGCCCCGCCGCCCGGCACCCGGGATTCGGATCCGATGGGGGCCAACGCGCGATGAACCTACGCGATCTCGACCCGGCGGCCCTGGGCTACCTGGCGGGCTGGAAACTGGTCCGCCATCTTCCGGATCAGCTCGCGGAGCCGCTGTTCAACCTCGGCGCGGACTACGCCTCCGGCCACGGCCGCGGGATGGAGATGCTGCGCCGGAACCTCACCCGGGTGGTGGGGGCGGAAAACGTCACCGCTGAACTGGTGCGTGATTCGGTGCGTTCGTACGCCCGGTACTGGCGGGAGGCGTTCCGCCTGCCCGCCATCAAGGACGACCTCGACCTGGACGCCCGGCTGACGCGTGGTTTCGTCGGACTCGAGCATCTGGACGCTTCCCACAGCTCGGGCCGGGGAGTGGTCCTCACCCTGCCGCACTCGGGGAACTGGGACATGGCGGGGATGTTCGTGGTGCGCCGCTACGGCGCAATCACCACCGTCGCCGAGCGGCTGAAGCCGGAGGTGCTCTACGACGCCTTCGTCGACTACCGGGAATCCCTGGGGTTCGAGGTGCTGGCCCATGCGGGCGGCACGCCCCCGTACCCGCGTCTGCGCGAGGTGCTGCAGGAGGGGGGAATCGTGGCCCTGCTGGGTGAGCGCGACCTCCGGCGCAGGGGAGTGGAGGTCGACTTCTTCGGCGAGCGGACCACCATGCCCGCGGGGGCGGCCCGCCTGGCCCTGGACACCGGCGCCGCCCTGCATGTGGCGCACTGCTGGTTCACCGGGGACGGGTGGGGAATGTCCGTGTCGGAGGAGATCGAGGCGGACACGCCCGAAAAATCGGTGCAGCGCGTGGCCGACCGGTTCGCAGTGAACATCGCGGAGCACCCGGCGGACTGGCACATGCTGCAGCCGCTGTGGCCGGCGGACGCGAAGAAGCGGGGCGGGGTCTAGTGCGCGTCGGTATCGTCTGCCCGTACTCCTTCGACCAGCCCGGCGGGGTGCAGGCGCACATCCTCGACCTGGCGGAGGTGCTCATCTCCCAGGGCCACCATGTGGAGGTGCTGGGTCCGGCCTCGGACAAGGCGGAGCTGCCCGATTACGTCACCCGCGGCGGGCGCAGCGTACCCGTCCGCTACAACGGTTCCGTCGCCCGTCTGACGTTCGGCCCGGTGGTGCGGGCGAAGGTCCGCGAGTTCATCACCGGCGGGCGGTTCGACGTCCTCCACATCCACGAGCCCAATTCCCCCAGCTACTCCCTGGCGGCGCTGTGGATGGCCACGGGGCCGATCGTGGCCACGTACCACGCCTCCTCCGCGGGGTCGTTCCTGCTGCTGCTCGCGCGGCCGCTGCTGCGTCCCGCGCTGGAGAAGATCCGGGGCGGCATCGCCGTGTCCGAGATGGCCCGCCGCTGGCAGGTGGAACAGCTGGGCGGGGACCCGGTGCTCATCCCCAACGGGGTGGACACCGCCAGTTTCGCCGCCGCCCGCCGGCCTTCGGAGGGGCCGGTGGAGATCGTCTTCCTCGGCCGGCTGGACGAGTCGCGCAAGGGGCTGGACATCCTGCTCCGCGCGCTCGAGTTCCTCGACCGGGAGGTCCGCGTGACCGTCATCGGCGGTGGGCGGGCGCGCCAGGTGCCGGGCGTGGATTTCGTCGGCCGGGTCAGCGACGCGGAGAAGATCGAGATCCTCGGGCGGGCCGACATCTACGTCGCACCCAACACCGGGGGAGAGAGTTTCGGGATCGTCCTCGTGGAGGCGATGGCCGCGGGATGCGCGGTCGTCGCCAGCGACCTCGAGGCCTTCGCCGCGGTGGTCGACGACGCCGGGCTGCTCTTCGAGATGGGCAACGCCGTCGACCTGGCCGATAAACTCCGCCTGCTGGTCGACGACCCCGCCGCCCGCGCCCGGCTGGTTGCCGCCGGGGAGCGGCGTGCCCGGCGCTTCGACTGGGACACCGTCGCCCACGACGTGCTCACCGTCTACGAGACCGTCGCCGACGGCACCGTGGTGGGGGTGGAGTGATGGTCTGGTGGATTCTGCTGGCGGTCGCCGTCACCGCCGTGACCTTGTGGGGGTTCTACACCGCCCAGCGGCTCAACCGGCTGCACATCCGCACGGACGCGGCGCTGGCGGCGCTGCAGGCGGCCCTGGACCGGCGCGCGGCGGTGATCGCGGCGCTGCTGCCCGGGACCCACTCCCTCGCCTCGGCTGCGGAGGCGGAGCCGCTGGTGCAGGGCGGTTTCGAGGACCGCGCCGCCCGAGAGCGCGACCTCTCCGACGCCCTGGTCCCGTTGGGCGACGACCTGCCGGCCCAGCTCGTGGACGCCGAGGTGCGCGTCCAGCTGGCACACCGCTTCTACAATGACGCGGTGGCCGACACGCGGGACCTCCGGCTGCGGCCCATGGTCCGGTTGCTGCGGCTGGGCGGCACTGCGCCGTTGCCGGAGTTCTTCGCCTACTACTCCTGACCCTTGCATACCGGGCGGGGTATTGGCATCATGGGGCGCATGCTCATCTGGCGCGGCCGGACCATCCTTCCCCTCTACGGGCTCCTCGCGGCAGCACTCACCGTGCTGTTCATCGGCATCCCCACCGACATCATCCCGACCCCGGTATTCGGGCGCGAGGTGCCCGTGCGGTGGTGGGAATACCCGGTTCTCGGGGCGACTGCCCTGCTCACCGGCGCCTGGTTCAGCATCGGCCGCGGCACGGCACAGGATAGGCCGGAACGCAGCGGGCTGATGAGCGCGGGCGTGTTCGCCGCCTGGTTCGCCGTGGCGTGCCCGGTGTGCAACAAGCTGGTGCTGCTGATGCTCGGCACCTCCGGCGCGATGGGCCTGTGGGCGCCCGCCCAGCCCTACGTCGCCGCCCTGTCGCTCGTGCTGCTGCTCGCCTCCGTCGTGTGGAAGTGGCGCTCGAAGATGGACGGGTGCGCCGACGGATCCTGCACGGTCAGCGGGGACCGTACGTCCGCCGGCTCTCCTGCACCAGCCACGCCGCAGCCAGCAACGTGAGCAGCACGACGATCACGTTTCGTACCGCCAGAACGGTGATCTCGGTGCCGGCCTCCGCCGGGCCCAGCCATAACGGGTCGTAGTTGAAGGGGTAGATCCAGGTTCCCAGGCCCGCGGCGAGCACTGTCAGCAGCGCCATCACGGGCACCAGACGGGAACGCGTGGCGTAGAGGGCCACCGCCAGGATCGGGCCCACCCACACGATGTACTGCGGGGAGAACACCTTGTTGGTCGCGATCAGCAGCAGCACCAGCAGCAGCGAAAACGCCAGCGTGGGGGAGGGGCTCCACCGGCCTGCCATCAGATTCCGCACCGCCCACGCGACGGCGAGCAACAGGACGGCGCCCATCGCGACGTCCACGACCGTGGATGCCGCGGCGGTTCCTGGGCCGGCGATCTCGAAGCTCTTCGAGGCGGCGTAACCGGTCCAGTACCGGCCCGGCTCCCGGAATTCGCTGACGAGGAACGGTGTGGCAGCCAGCGACTCGATCTGGATGCCCCGGTCGCCCTGGTACGTCAACGGGCTGAGGAGCCGGTCCAGGCCCGAGGTCGCCCATGTGACGCCCACCAGGGCGGCCAGCGTGCCGAAGAAGACGAGCAGCCGCACCCACGTGTCCGACCGCCGCACCGCGCCGACCAGGCCGGCGGCGAGCACCCCCGGCCACAGTTTCACGGCGGTCGCCAGGGCGAGAACCGCCGATGCCCAGGCCGGGCGGATGAACAGCAGGGCGGCGTACCCGCCCACCAGCACGCCGGGGAACAGGTCCAGGCGAAGCCAGAACACCTGCCCGGCCGCCGTGCCGAACACCACCCAGAACCACGCGGCGCGGAAGCGGCGTTCGCGGCCGAGGGTGAGGAGGAGGGCGAGGAAGGCGGCGTCGACAAGCGCCATCATCACGGCGAAGCCGATGAGGAAGCCCGTCACGTCGGGGCCGGTGACCAGTCCCAGCAGCCGGACCGGCCAGACGCCGGCGTCCGGGTACTCGGTCATAGCCGAGGGATCGTCACCGAACAGGCCCCGGTGGTAGTAATGCACGTCGCCCAGCGGGTGCGGTTGCACCAGGATGAGGCCGGTGAGCGCCAGGCGAGCCAGGATCCAGCCGAGCCACACCAGAGGCACTGAGGAGAGTCTTCGCACCCGGCGATCCTATCGCGCCCGGGTGGAAAAGACCGGGTTACCGGCCCGGCCCCGGAGCTTTTCTAGTTGACGCGGTCGGCGATGGCGTCCGGGTCGTAGGGCTGGCCGACGAGCAGCAGGACCGTGAAGACGGCCGCGATGACGACGAGCAGCACCGCGATGGAGCGGGCCGGGCGCCGCACGAACTGCGCCAGCACCTTCTCCGGCACGGTGTCGGGCCGCTCCTCCGCCCCGCTGAAACGCCAGCCGCCGTCGAGCAGCCCCTTACGGTCCGCCCACAGGGTGAAGGGCCACGCCGCGAAGGGGACGACGGACACAGCCAGTCCGACGATGCCCTGGGCGGGGGACCAGCGGTTGTTGATCCACAGCAGGGCGGTGATGGCCAGGAACGTGAGGAAGCCGAAGCCGTGTATGCCGCCGGCGATCGGGGTGAGCGCCTCGGTGACGCCCGAGTACTTGAGGATCATGCCGAGGATGAGCAGGGACCAGGTCACCATCTCCGTGAGGGCGGCAAAACGGTGGAATGCCTTGGGGGACAGTCTGTGGCCGGTGGTTCGGGTCGTCGTGGTCATGTGGGCTGATGCTACCGGGAGAGGCCGGGAAGAAAAGAGTCGACGGGCCCCCGGGAAAGGAAACTGGGGTCAACCGACCTGGTGACCCGGACGCCCTGGGTAAAGTCACAGTCAATCAAAGGCTGAGAAGGGGACACATGAGAGATATCGAGTACATTCTCGGGCTCGAACGCATCGACAACGACATCTACCGCGGCCCGGCGGTGGAGTCGGAGCTCACCCGCACGTTCGGCGGCCAGGTGGCGGCGCAGGCGCTCGTCGCGGCGACCGAGACCGTCGACGGAGACAAGACGGTCCACTCCCTCCACGGCTATTTTGTGGCGCCGGGCAAGTCCGCGGACCCGACGGTCTTTCTCGTCGACCGGCTCCGCGACGGGCGCAGCTTCTCCTCCCGTCAGGTGCGCGCCGTCCAGGACGGGGAGACGATCTTCTCCATGCAGGCCAGCTTCCACCGCCGCGACGACGTCGGCCCGGAGCATTCCGACCGCATGCGGGACGTGCCGATGCCGGAGACCCTGACCGACGACCCCTCCACCATGCCCAGGTCCTCCCGCAACCTGCTGGAGGAGTGGGGGGACTGGGATATCCACGTCGTCCCGCCCGAGAGCTACGAGCACAACAAATACAGTCCCAGCCAGCAGGTCGTCTGGTTCCGCTCCCGGCGTCCGCTCCCCGACGACGAGACCTTTCACATCTGCACCCTGGCCTACATGTCCGACATGACGCTTCTGCATTCGTCGCTGGTGCCGCATCCGGATCATCGCGTGCAGATGGCCAGCCTCGACCACGCGATGTGGTTCCTGCGGCCGTTCCGCGCCGACGACTGGCTGCTCTACGACCAGATCTCGCCGTCGGCCTCGGGAGGGCGCGCGCTGACCCACGGCCGCATTTTCGACCGGGCGGGAAATCTCGTGGCTGTGGTCACCCAGGAGGGGCTCACGCGCACCCTGCGGGAGGGGGCGCAATCCGTCCCCCGGAAAACGGACGGTGCGAAATAACGGGATGAATGGATGACCTGCGTATAATCGGGCGGGTCAATCCAGCCGACGTCCCCGCCGGCTCTGCGTAGCCCGCTCCCCCGACTTTCCGAGGACGGGGTTGAGCGCGCAGGAGACCAGGCGGGGCAGGACGAAAGGGAACCGATGGCAGGCCACTCGAAGTGGGCAACCACCAAGCACAAGAAGGCTGCGAACGACGCCAAGCGCAGCAAGGAATGGGCCAAGGCGATCAAGAACATCGAGGTCGCGGCCCGCATGGGCGGCGGCGACCCGGCAGGCAACCCCACGCTCGACGACATGATCAAGAAGGCCAAGAAGGCCTCCGTCCCCGGCGACAACATCGAGCGCGCCCGCAAGCGCGGCGCCGGCGAGGAGGAGGGCGGCTCGAACTGGGAGAACATCACCTACGAGGGTTACGGCCCCAACGGTGTGGCCGTCCTCATCGAGTGCCTCACCGACAACCGCAACCGCGCAGCCTCCGAGGTGCGCACCGCGATGTCGAAGAACGGCGGCAACCTGGGCGAGTCCGGCTCCGTCGCGTACATGTTCACCCGCACCGGCATCGTCCTGGTCGACAAGGGCGAGCTCACCGAGGACGACGTCCTCATGGCTGTCCTCGACGCCGGCGCGGAGGAGGTCAACGACCTGGGCGAGAAATTCGAGGTCGTCTGCGCCCCTACCGATCTCCCGGCGGTGAAGGAGGCGCTGGAGGAGGCCGGCATCGAGGTCGACGACTCCGACCAGGACTTCCGAGCCTCAGTGGAGGTGCCCCTCGACGTCGAGGGAGCGAAGAAGATGATCCGGCTCATCGACGCGCTCGAGGACTCCGACGACGTGCAGAACGTCTATTCCAACATGGACCTGTCCGACGAGGTCATCGCCGCGCTCGACGCCTGATCCCCACTTTCGGACATGTGTGCTATAAGTTGGGGGTGAAGGCGCACAGGAAGGCACGGGCAGCGGAGTGAATCTCAAGGGACTGCGGGTGATGGGGATTGACCCCGGACTGACCCGCTGCGGCCTGTCCGTGGTCGAGGCGGGCCACGGCCGGGCGGTGATCCCGATCTCCGTCGGAATCGTCCGCACCCCGGCGACGGCGGAGCTGCCCGAACGGCTGCTGCGCCTGTCCACCGGGGTCAACCAGTGGATGGACGACTACCGCCCGGACGTCGTCGCCGTCGAGCGGGTGTTTGAACGCGGGAACGTCTCCACGGTCATCCACACCGCCCACGCCTCCGGGGTGCTCGTCCTGGCGGCCGCGCAGCGCGGGATCCCGGTGCACATGTACACCCCCTCCGAGGTCAAGAAGGCGGTCTCGGGCAATGGTCGGGCGGACAAGAAGCAGATGACCGCCATGATCACCCGGATCCTGGGGCTCGCCGAACCACCCCAGCCGGCCGACGCCGCGGACGCCCTCGCGTTGGCGGTGTGCCACTGCTGGCGCGCACCGCTGCTGGCCCGCACCGCCGCCCTGCTCAACTCCGAAGGAACCAAGAAATGATCGCCTCCCTGCGCGGTACCGTCATCGGCATCGGCCTGGACCACGCTGTCATCGAGTGCGCCGGCGTGGGCTACCGCGTGGAAGCCACCCCCACGACGCTGGCCACCCTGCGGCGCGGCGAGGATGCGATGATCCTCACCAGCCTCACGGTGCGCGAAGACGCGCACATCCTGCACGGCTTCAGCTCCGACGAGGACCGCGCCATGTTCCACCTCCTGCAGTCCGTCTCGGGGCTGGGCCCCCGCCTGGCGGTGGCCGCCCTGTCCGTGCTCAACGCGGGCGAACTCTCCCAGGCCATCGCGGGCGAGGACGCGAAGGCACTGCAGCGCATCCCGGGCGTGGGGAAGCGGATGGCGGAGCGGCTCATCCTCGAACTCAAGGACAAGGTGGCCACCTTCGTACCTGCGGAACCCGCGGGAACGGCGGCGCCGACGCTGCCCACCGTCGCCGAGGCCGTCGCGGAGCAGGTCGTCGACGCCCTCATCGGGCTGGGCTTCAGCGACCGGGTCGCGCAGCCGGTGGTCGAGGGCGTGCTGGCCGAGGAACCTGCGTTGGACACCTCCGCGGCGTTGCGCAGAGCCCTCACCCAGCTGGGCAGGAAGTAGGTAGGCCGTGAGCGACATGGAGCGCACGGAGTTCGCCCTGCCGGAGGACCGCGACGTCGACATGCACCTCCAGGACGGAGAGCAGGACGCCGAGACCACGCTGCGCCCCCGCAGCCTCGACGAGTTCATCGGCCAGCACAAGGTCCGGGAGCAGCTCTCCCTCGTGCTCGCCGGCGCACGGAACCGCGGGGTCACCCCGGACCACGTCCTGCTCAGCGGCCCCCCGGGCCTAGGTAAGACGACCATGGCCATGATCATCGCGCAGGAGCTCAACACCAACCTGCGCATGACCTCCGGCCCGGCGCTGGAACGCGCGGGCGATCTGGCGGCGATGCTGTCGAACCTCATGGAGGGCGACGTCCTGTTCATCGACGAGATCCACCGCATCGCCCGCCCCGCGGAAGAACTCCTCTACATGGCCATGGAGGATTTCCGCATCGACATCATCGTGGGCAAGGGGCCGGGAGCGACGTCCATCCCGCTGGAGTTGCCCACCTTCACGCTGGTCGGCGCGACCACCCGGTCCGGTATGCTCACCGGGCCGCTGCGGGACCGTTTCGGCTTCACGGCGCAGATGGAGTTCTACGACGTCGAGGACCTGACCCGCGTGGTCACCCGCGCCGCCCGGATCCTGGACGTGGCGACTGACCCGGACGCCGCCGTCGAGATCGCCTCCCGCTCGCGGGGGACACCCCGCATCGCCAACCGTCTCCTTCGGCGGGTGCGGGACTTTGCGGAGGTCAACGGCGACGGGCACATCGACCTCGCCGCCGCGCAGGGGGCCCTGGAGGTCTTCGACGTCGATGAACTGGGCCTCGACCGGCTCGACCGGGCGGTGCTCTCCGCGCTGGTGCGCGGGCACGGCGGCGGCCCCGTGGGCGTCAACACACTGGCGGTCGCGGTGGGGGAGGAGCCCGGCACCGTCGAGGAGGTGTGCGAACCCTACCTGGTGCGCGCCGGACTGATTGCGAGGACCGGACGGGGCCGGGTGGCCACCGCCTCGGCCTGGCGGCACCTCGGGCTGGAACCCCCGGAGGGCACCATAGGCATGTTCTAGCACTTCCGGGTGGTGCCGGCAGGAAACGATCTGGCAGACTGGCCCACCATGGACCTTCTTCTGCTACTTCTCATTGCGGCCGTATTCATCCTTCCCTCCTTCTTCATGATGCGCACCCAGCGCAGGCGCCAGGCCGAGCTGCAGAGCATGCAGGCCGCCCTGAATGCCGGCGACCGCGTTGTCACCGTCGCCGGCATCCACGGCACCATCGTCGGCGCGCGCGACACCGAGCTCGACATCGAGATCGCCCCGGGCACGGTCGTCGTCATGGACCGCATCGCCGTGCTGCGGCCGCAGGGCGGCGCGGCCTCCGCCGCCGGTTACGACTCCACCTACGACGCCTCCTCTCAGACCCCTGGTCTCCAGCGCCCGGAGAACACGCAGCACCCGGCCGAGCCCGAGCCGCGTGACTTCCCGGAGCACCCGGAGAACCGGCCCACCGACGGCGGGCATCCGGAAAACCGCTAGGCTCCGCGGCCGGCGCACCTCCCACAGCCACCCACCAGGCGGGCACACCGCCCGGGAGGGTGGCTTCGAACTGTGATGAGGCTTTCCCCGCTCCGTGCTGAAGCGCCGCCCCCGATGACGTAGCATGGTCGGTTGTGCACCGGCCGCCCCTCAAGGGTGGTGGTGCGGTATCAGACCGTTGGCCGCCGCGACGCTCCCGCTCGGGGCCGCGGCGGCAGTCGTCGCCGGATGTCCGGTGACGCTCTCGTATCCGGAGGAGCCACCTCATTGTCCGTCCCATCCCGACGTGAACGGTCAGGGTCCCAACGGACCTGGCCGAAGCGCGCGCTGGCGCTATTCGTCCTCATCCTCGCCACGGTCTACGCCCTGGTTTTCTTCACCGGGGACGGTCAGACCAGCCCCAAGCTAGGCATCGACCTCCAGGGCGGCACCCGCGTCACGCTGGTGCCCCAGGGTGAGGAACCGACCCCGGATCAGCTGGCCCAGGCCCGCGTGATCCTGGAGAACCGCGTCAACGGCATGGGCGTCAGTGGCGCGAGTGTGGTGACGGACGGCAATACGCTGGTCATCACCGTGCCGGGCGAGGACACCTCGCAGGCTCGGGCGGTCGGCCAGACCTCCCAGTTGTTGTTCCGGCCCGTCGCCACGCCCGCGAACCCGGACCTCGCCGCTCTGCCGGAGGAACTGGGTGACATGGCGAACCGCTGGGTCGAGTTCGGCGTCATCACCGCGGAGCAGGCCCAGGGCTCGGTGACCACGGTCATCGACGCGGTGAACCAGAACCAGCCGGAAGGCACGGAACCGGTTGAGACGCCGGAGATCACCGCCGAGCCGCTGCCGGAGCCGGCCAACTCGATCGAGTCGACCGAGCGCCGCCAGGAGATCACCGAAATGCTGGGCGCGGACCGCCAGTCCACCGACCCGACGGTCCAGGCCGCCGCCAGCTCGCTGCTGCGTTGCGACGCCGCCATCGATCCGCTCTCCGGAACCGACGACCCGGCGCTGCCCCTGGTTGCCTGTGAGCCGAGCACCGGTCAGGTCTACCTGCTTGACCCAGCGCCGCTACTGGCAGGCGTGGCGGACGAGGAAGGCCCGCGGTTGACGGGCAACGAGATCGACACGGAACGTCCCATCACCGGCGGCTTCAACGCGCAGACCGGCCAGATGGAGATCAACTTCGCCTTCAAGACGGACGGGGCGAACTCCGGGTCCCAGACCTGGGCCAACCTGACGTCCCAGTACCTGCAGCAGCAGATCGCGATCACGCTCGACTCGCAGGTCATCTCCGCGCCGGTGATCCAGTCGGCCACGCCCTTCGGCTCCGCCACCTCCATCACGGGCCAGTTCACCCAGGAGGAGGCGCAGGAGCTGGCGAACAACCTGCGCTACGGCGCGCTGCCCCTGTCCTTCGCGGGCGAGGACGGCGAGCCGGGCGGAACCGCCCAGTCCGTCCCCGCGTCCCTCGGCGCCGCATCGCTGCAGGCCGGCCTCATCGCCGGCGGCGTGGGCATGCTCCTCGTGGCGGTCTTCGTCTTCGCGTACTACCGCCTCTTCGGCTTCATTTCGCTGATCACGCTGTTCACCGCGGGCCTGCTGGTGTACGGCACCCTGATCCTGCTCGGCCGCTGGATCGGCTACTCGCTGGACCTGTCCGGCGTGGCCGGCCTGATCATCGGTATCGGCACCACCGCGGACTCGTTCGTCGTGTTCTACGAACGTGTCAAGGACGAGGTGAGGGACGGCCGGACCTTCCGCTCGGCGGCCCAGCACGGTTGGGACCGCGCCAAACGAACGATCGTCACCGGCAACATGGTCACTCTCATCGGCGCCGTGGTGATCTACCTCCTCGCCGTCGGCGAGGTCAAGGGCTTCGCCTTCACCCTGGGTCTGACCACCGTGTTCGACCTGCTGGTCACGTTCCTGGTCACCGCGCCGCTCATGTTGCTCGCGGCCCGCAAGCCCTTCTTCGCCAAGCCGGCCGTCAACGGCATGGGCAAGGTCTTCGAGCTGGCGGAGTCGAAGCGCGCCGCGAAGACCAGCCGGACTGAGGCTCGCGAGACCCCCGACGGCGCCGAAGCCGGCGAGCGTCGAGAAGCAGCCACCGCAAGCACGGAGGAGAAGTAGATGAGCTCGATGAGTACTGCCAGCCGCCTGTTCACCGGTGAGGGCGGCGTCGATTTCATCGGCCGCTCCCGCCTCTGGTACTGGATCACCGCCGTTCTGCTGGTCATCTCCATCGGGGCCATCGGCATCCGCGGGTTCGACCTCAGCATCGACTTCGAGGGCGGCACCAAGATGAACATGCCGGCCGCGGAGCTGGTCGTGGAAGAGGTCGAGGAGACCTTCATCGACGCGACCGGAGTCACCCCGGAGATCGTCCAGATCGTCGGCGCCGGCGAGTCCCGCATCCTGGAGATCAACTCCGAGCGGCTGACCACCGAGCAGATCGACACCGCCCGGGCCGCGATCTTCGAGGAGCACCAGCCGCTGGACGCCACCGGCACCCCCTCACCGGATGCCGTCGGCGACTCCACGGTCTCCGAGTCGTGGGGCTCCACGATCACCCAGCGGATGCTCATCGCGATGGGTGTGTTCCTCGCCCTGGCGTTCCTCTACATCGCCTTCCGGCTGGAGAGGGAGATGGCCGCAGCGGCGATGATCGCCCTGCTTGTCGACGGCATCATCATCGCCGGCATCTACGCGCTATTCGGCCTGGAGGTGTCCCCGGCCTCCGTGATCGGCCTGCTGACGGTGCTCTCCTTCTCCATCTACGACACGGTCATCGTCTTCGACAAGGTCCGCGAGAACACCGCCGGCTACCTCGGCTCGCGGCGGGCGACGTACTCGGAGGAGGCGAACCTGGCGGTCAACCAGACCGTCATGCGCTCCATCTCCACGTCGGTCATCTCGGCGCTGCCGATCATCGCGCTCATGGTCGTCGCCGTCTGGCTGATGGGCGTGGGCACCCTCAAGGACCTGGCGCTGATCCAGCTCATCGGCGTCATCGAGGGCATCTTCTCCTCCATCTTCCTGGCCACCCCGATCCTGGTGAGCCTGGTCAACCGCCGCAAGGACACCAGGCGCCACAACCAGGAGGTCGCCGACTACCGGGCCGGACGCACCGACGACGCTGAGCCCGCCGACACCGCGCGCACCCCGGCCGCACCCGCCAGGCGCGTGGTCGCTGCGCCGGCGGAGCCCCGGCCGGAGACGCCGGGAGCGGGTGCCAGCTGGCGGCCCGACCGGAGGTAATTCCTCCCTGGTACTGGCGGAGCCTATAATGGCCCCATCACCATCCATGGGGCTGCCGGCGCCGGAAAGCAGGTTTGACGTGGCACAACATCGTTTCGGCGGGCGGCGCGCGGCCACCGCGGTGGTGGCGGCACTCACTGCTGTCACCCTGGCGGCCTGCTCGCCGGGCTCCGGCGGGGGAGCCGGCGGCGACGGGGCAGACGGGGCGGAGTCCACTGACTACTTCGGATACCTCGTCGACACCGCCCTGCTGACCACGAACGCCGGCAGCGAGGTGGGGGCGTCCTCCAACACGGAGGCCCTGTCGGGCAGGCTCTACCCGGCCGTCTTCGTGCCCGGGCCCTCCGGGCAGATGATCCCGAACACCGATCTTGTGCGCACCCAGGTGCTGCCCGGGGCGAACCGGCAGGTCATCTACACCCTCACCGAGGAAGCCCAGTACTCCGACGGTGCACCCGTCACCTGCACCGATTTCCTCCTGTCCTACAAGGCCGGCGTGCACGAGGGGATCTTCGGATCCCACCTCCCGCAGATGGATGAGGTCCTGCGACTGGACTGCGAACCCGGCCAGAAGCGCTTCACCGTCGTCTTCGACGAAGACAGCGGCGGCCGCTGGCGCCACCTCTTCGGCCCCGGTTCGACGCTGCCGGCGCACGCCATCGCCGCGAAGGCGGGGCTGAGCCTGGAGGAGCTCCACGCCGCGCTGCAGGCCGACGACCTGGCGACGCTGACGGAGGTGGGCCCGATCTGGCGCGACGGTTTCAACCTGGACAGTTTCGATCCCGCACTGCAGGTCACCTCCGGTCCCTTCGTCATCGACCGGGTCGGCCCCGACGGGGAGGTGGTGCTGCGGCCCAACGACCACTACTACGGGGACGCCCCGAACCTGGACACGATCGTCGTGTGGCCCAGGGGGACCGACCCGCAGGGGCTGGTGGAGGCCGGCGCCCTCCGTGTCGCCGACGTCCGCAGCGGGCGGCCGACCTGGGTGGACCGGGAGGATCCGGCCAACACCCTCGCTGTCGACGACGAGGTCGGCGACCTCACCGAGACACTCATGCTGGGGGACGCGGGAGTGTTCGCCACCGCCGAGGCCCGGCGGGCCTTCGCCGGATGCGTGGACCAGAACGCGGTGGCGGCGGCGTCGTCGCGCGTCAGCGGCGTGGAGGTGCCCCCGGTGGCGCTGCACACCCTGCCGCACAACGATCCGTCGGCGCTTCAGTTGGCCGACGTGAGCGACCGGGAAATCCCCGTCGACCTGGGCCGGGCGCAGGCGCTGTCAGGTTCGACGGTGCGCGTGGGCTACCTCGGCCCGGACGAGCGGAAGGCGGCCATGGTGGCGGCGATCGCCGAGACCTGCTCCCAGGCGGGCATCACAGTCGTCGACGCCGCCGGCGAATCCGCCGGCCTGGCGGACCTGACCAAGGTCACCACCGGCCAGTGGGGCGAGACGGTGATCCGGGAAGGGGCGCTGGACGCTGTGCTCATGGCGGTGGATCCGTTGGCGGAGTTCGGGGCGTCGTCGCCGCGCGCCATCGACGTCAACCAGCTCCGCGAGGCGGAGGAGCAGCTCTGGCGCGAGGTGCCGGGCATTCCGCTCGCAGCACAACCCCGCTGGTTCGTGATCGACCGCACAGTAGGTAACGTAGTGACATATACGGGACTGGCCGGAATCGGCTGGAACATGGACCGATGGCTAAGCGAGGACAACGGTGCTTAACAAGACGCCGAAGCGAACCGGCACGTACGACAGCGCCCGCGAGGCGCTCGCCGACAAGATCCGTTACGTGCAGGACTGGCCGGAGGAGGGCGTCCTGTTCGAGGACCTCACCCCCGTCCTCGCCGACGCGGATGCGTTCCAGATCGTCGTCGACGAGCTGTCCGACGCCTGCCGCGCCCTCGGCGCCGAGATGATCGGCGGCCTCGACGCCCGCGGTTTCCTCCTCGGTTCGGCCGTGGCCTACAACCTGGGCCTGGGTATCCTGGCGATCCGCAAGCGCGGCAAGCTGCCGCCCCCGGTGATCACCGAGGAGTACGCCCTCGAGTACGGCACCGCCGCGCTGGAGATCCCGGAGGACGGGCAGGACGTGCACGGCGTCAAGGTCGTGCTCGTCGACGACGTGCTCGCGACCGGCGGAACCCTCATCGCCGCCCGCGGACTCATCGAGCATGCCGGCGGCGAGGTCGTCGGCAACGTCGTCGTGCTCGAGGTCCCGGAACTCGGCGGCCGCGACCGCCTCCGTGATCTTCCGCTGGTGGTGATCAACGAATGACCGACCGTTCCCGCCCGCGTTCCAACGTCGGCGTGCGCAGCATGTCGGCCCGACTGGCGCGGAGCCTGACCGGAACCCGGGCGAAGGCGAACCCGGTGCTCGACCCGTTGCTGTCCATCCACCGCCAGTTCCACCCGCGTGCCGACGCCGAGGTGCTCTCCCGCGCCTACGAGACCGCCGAGCGTCTGCACGAGGGGGTCATCCGCAAGTCCGGCGACCCCTACATCACCCACCCGTTGGCGGTGGCCACCATCGCCGCGGAGATCGGCATGGACACCACCACCCTCGTCGCAGCGCTCCTGCACGATACGGTGGAGGACACCGACTACTCCCTGGACCAGCTCACCGAGGAGTTCGGGGCCGAGGTCGCGAGGCTCGTCGACGGGGTGACCAAGCTCGACAAGGTGGCCCTCGGTGCGGCCGCCGAGGCGGAGACCATCCGCAAGATGATCGTCGCTATGGCGGAGGACCCCCGGGTCCTGGTGATCAAGGTCGCCGACCGCCTCCACAACATGCGCACGATGCGTTTCCTGCCCCCGGAGAAACAGGCGAAGAAGGCCAGGCAGACACTCGAGGTCATCGCCCCGCTGGCGCACCGCCTGGGCATGGCGAGCGTGAAGTGGGAGCTGGAGGACCTCTCCTTCGCCATTCTGTACCCGAAGAAATACGACGAGATCGTGCGTCTCGTCGCGGACCGGGCGCCTTCCCGCGACCGGGCCCTGAAGGAGATCATCGAGCAGGTGACCTCGGCGCTGCGGGAGAACAACATCGAGGCCGAGGTGATGGGGCGGCCGAAGCACTACTGGTCGATCTACCAGAAGATGATCGTGCGGGGCCGCGACTTCGACGAGATCTTCGACCTCGTGGGCATCCGCATCCTGGTGGACAACATCAACAACTGCTACGCGGCCATCGGTGTCGTCCACTCGCTGTTCTCGGCGCTGCCGGGCAGATTCAAGGACTACATCTCCTCCCCGCGCTTCGGCGTCTACCAGTCGCTGCACACCACGGTGATGGCGTTGCAGGGCCGGCCGCTGGAGGTGCAGGTGCGCACCCACGAGATGCACTTCAACGCCGAGTTCGGCGTCGCCGCGCACTGGCGCTACAAGGAGACCAAGGGTTCCCACAAGGGCGACCGCGACGAGGTCGACCAGATGGCGTGGATGCGTCAGCTGCTGGACTGGCAGAAGGAGGCCGCGGACCCCAACGAGTTCCTCGACTCCCTGCGCTACGACCTCACCGCCAAGCAGATCTTCGCGTTCACCCCCAAAGGCGACGTGGTCAACCTGCCGGCCGAGTCCACCCCGGTGGACTTCGCCTACGCCGTGCACACGGAAGTCGGCCACCGCTGCATCGGCGCCAAAGTCAACGGCAAACTGGTCGCCCTCGAGTCGCCCCTGAAGTCCGGCGACCGGGTCGAGATCTTCACCTCGAAGGACCAGAACGCCGGCCCCTCCCGGGACTGGCAGGATTTCGTCGTCTCTCCGCGGGCGAAGGCGAAGATCCGCCAGTGGTTCGCCAAGGAGATGCGCGAAGAACACCTCGATGCCGGCCGCGACGCACTCGCAGCCGAGGTCCAGCGCGGCGGCCTGCCCATGCACCGTCTGTTCACCGCGCAGTCCATGAAGGCGGTGGCGACCCAGCTGCACTACCCGGACGTCGACGCCCTCTACACCGCGATCGGTGCGGGCCACGTTTCCGCGCAGCATGTGGCGAACCAGCTCATGGCGATCTTCGGGGACCAGGACGATGCCGTCGACGCCCTCGCCGCGCGCACCCCGTTCTCGGAGATCATCAGCTCCCGGGCCCGCGCCGCGGATTCGGAGTCGGGCACAGGAGTGCTCGTCGAGGGCAGCCCCGACGTCATGGCGAAGATGGCCAAGTGCTGCCAGCCGGTGCCGGGGGATGAGATCTTCGGTTTCGTCACCCGCGGCGGGGGAGTCTCGGTCCACCGCGCGGACTGCACGAACACGGAGAAGCTGCAGCAGGAGCCGGAGCGGATGGTCCATGTGGCGTGGACCGAAGGCGGCGTCCCCGGCGGGGCCTTCGCCGCGACGCTCCAGGTCGAGGCGCTCGACCGCCAGGGGCTGCTGTTCGAGATCACCCGCGTGTTCAGCGAGCAGAAGCTGTCGGTGATGTCGATGAGTTCGCAGTCCTCCGACGACCATATCGCGATGATCCGCATGACGTTCTCGGTGTCCGACACCAAGCAGCTGGGACAGCTGATCACCACGCTGCGCAACACCGAGGGAGTCTTCGACGTCTACCGCGTCACCGCCTGACGGTATTCACTCCTTTCACACCACCCCCACCAGAGCTCACACGTGCGGGGGTGGTTTTCCGTTGCCGTGCGGTGGCCAAAGTGAAAAGTAATACCTGCGCAGGTAGCGCCGGGGTGAACTCTTGACGGGTCTCAGGTGAAAGCGCAGTTCACAGCGAAATCTCATGCTGCGATAAGGGGGGCAGGAGGTTATACCTACTTCTGTTCAGTTTCCCTCATTAGTTACTCCAGGAGATTCCACGTGACTTCCCTCCGCCGCATGGGCCGCCTCATCGCGGCCACGGCCACCACCGCACTCGCACTGGGCCTTGCCCCGGTCGCCACCGCCCAGGACGTGGTGGAGTTCTCCGTGTCCAACATCACCGACTTCCACGGCCGCCTCGCGGCGGACTCCTACAACAAGGAGATGGGCGCAGCCCTGCTGACCGGCCTCAACGACGAGATCAACGGTGAGGAGAACATCTTCACCACCTCCGGTGACAACGTCGGCGGCTCGGCCTTCATCTCCGCGATCACCAATGACATGTACACCACCGACTTCCTCAACGCCGCCGGCGTCGACGCCTCCGCCGTGGGCAACCACGAGTTCGACCAGGGCCAGGACGACCTGCTGGACCGTATCGTCGAGGACTCCCAGTTCCCGATCCTGGGCGCCAACGTCTACCGGGCCGACGGCACCCGTCTGCTCGAGCCGTACCGCATCGAGGAGCGCAACGGTGTGAAGATCGCGTTCGTGGGCACCGTCGCCACCTCCACCGCCAGCAAGGTCTCCCCGGCCGGCATCGTGGGCCTGGAGTTCCGCGACCCGGTCGCCGAGACCAACCAGGTGGCGCGGGAACTGAAGGAATCCGGCACGGCCGACGTGGTCATCTCCCTCTTCCACGAGGACGCCGCCGTCTACGCCGACGGCTTCGACGCCGACTACGTCGACTTCCTCTTCGGCGGCGACTCCCACGTGACATACACGGACGCTGACGCCTCCGTACCCTTCGCGCAGTCCCTCGAGTACGGCAAGCTCCTCACCGACGTGGACTTCACCTTCAACAAGGTGACCGGCGAGGTCGAGTCCGTCACCATCGAGCAGTACGGCTACGACCGTGCGGCCGGCATGGGTGTCGTCCCCGACGCCACCGTCGCCGGCATCGTCGAGACCGCTCAGGCCCAGGCGGATGCGGTCGGCGAGGAGATCGTCGCCGAGATCGGCCACTCCTTCTACCGGGGCAGCAACGACGGTGCCGCCCCCGGTTCCAACCGCGGCGTCGAGTCCACCCTCAACCACCTCATCGCCGAGGCGCAGCGCGCCTCCCTTACGGACCTGCTGGGTGAGCCCGTGGACATCGGTTTCATGAACGCGGGCGGTGTCCGGGCGGACCTGCCGGCCGGGAATGTCTCCTACGCGGACGTCTACACCGTCCAGCCCTTCGGCAACGAGGTTTCCGTCGCCACCATGAGCGGCCAGGCGATCCTCGACACCCTGGAGAAGCAGTGGAAGAGCGGGGGTGAGCGCCCGCGTCTGGCACTCGGCTTCTCCGACGGTTTCACCTACTCCTATGATCCTTCTGCGGAGCAGGGCAACCGCATCATCGGCGCCCACCTCAATGGTGAACCGATCGACCCCTCCGCGGACTACCGCATCGCCGCCTCCACCTTCCTCCTCGAGGGCGGCGACGAGCTCATCGATCCCGCCGATGTGCGCGGAATTCTCAAGGTCGGCTACATGGACGTCCAGTCGCTCATCGACTACCTGAAGACCAACGAGTCGGTCGCTCCGCGCGCAGATCAGGCGGACGTCGCGGTGACCGTCAACGGCGACATCGCCCCGGGCGAAACCGTCACCCTGGAGCTGGCTTCCCTGAACTACTCCAACGCAGGAGAGCCGATGGCCGAGACTGTGACCGTCGCGATCGGCGACACGATCGTCACCGCCGACATCGACAACACCTTATCCGCCATCCCGGCCGGTCTGGGCACGCACGGCACCGCCACCGTCGAGATCACCGTCCCGGCGGACTACACCGGCGAGGGCTTCGTGATCAGCACCGACGCAGGCACCCGTGTAGCTGTCCCGGCGAAGCAGGCGACGGAACCGGCCGAATCCGGCCTCTTCGGCTCCTCCACCTTTCTCCCGGAATCTGTGGGCAGCTCCTTCTAACCGCTCTCAACTGAACCAGCCGTCCGGGGCCGGGCGCCGCAGCCAGCGGTGCCCGGCCTTTCGCCTGCGCTGACTAAGGTGGGGTGGCGTGGAACGTTTCCTGGAGGAACTGCTCATCGAGCCGTGGCGCATCCCGGTCATCATCGCGGCGGCGGCGGGAATCTACCTCGGGTTCATGGTGCTGGCGAAAGTATTCGGCACCCGGGTGCTCATGTCGTTGACCGCATCGGATGCGGTTGTGGTGCTCATGTTCGGGGCGGTCGGGGGGCGCGTGATCCTGGGGCACCCGCCGACCCTGGCGGCGGGGCTCGTCGGACTGGCCACGCTCATGATCCTCGAGGCGGCGTTCGGCACGCTGCGCCGCTTCACGGGGTGGGGGAGGGGGCTGAGCAGACAACCCGTCCTGGTGGTGCTCGACGGGGAGATGCTCCCCGGCGCGATGCGTTCGGCTCACATCAGCCGGACCGACGTGTACTCCTCGTTGCGCAGGTCCGGGCTGGGTTCGCTGAGCCAGGTGCAGGCCATGATCCTGGAGCCGACCGGGACCATGTCGGTGATCCGGACCGGCCAGCCGCTCGACCCCGAGGTTCTCCGGGGACTGAAGCGGGCCTGAACGCGGAACGGGCCGCCAACCCCGTCGTGGGGATGGCGGCCCGTTCACCTCGGCGCGTGCCGGTGGTTCTTAGGCGGTGAGACGCTGCACGAAGACGAAGGCGGCGGACAGGGCGCCGACGACGGCGGTGAAGACGCCGATCCAGGACTTGATCTGGTTCGGGTCCTTGGAGGAGCTCTCCTCGCCTTCTTCAAGGTCCTCATCGCTGTCGTCGCCCGCCGAGATGTCGGAGGAGCCATCGAAGATGGTGGAGACGCTGGACTTGTCCTGGCCTGCGTCGAGATCCTCAGCGAAGGCCGGGGCGGACAGGCCTGCGGTGGTCAGAGCGACGGTGGTGGCGACGGCGGCGATGGCCTTGCGCGAGAAGAGCTTCATGGGGGTACCTGTTCTTCGACAGAGAGGGGCGGTGAACTGCAGTCACCATATAACGTCCGCGGCAAGCGTGCAACTGATTTGTGACACAAACGGCAGCGCCCCGGCCTGGGGCGGGCCGGGGCGCTGGGGAGGCGTCGACAAGCAGTTAGCCGACGGTGGCGGTCTCGATGCGGACCTCCTCGGCCGGGGCGCCGTCGGCGGCGCCGCCCTCGACCCCGGTCGCCGCGATCTGGTCGAGGGTGGCCAGGCCCTCCTCGGAGATCTGGCCGAAGTAGGTGTAGTCCGGGGCGAGCGGGGAATCCTGGTAGTTGAGGAAGAACTGCGAGCCGTTGGTGTCAGCGCCGGCGTTCGCCATGGCGATGGAACCGCGCGGGTAGATCACCGGGGTGGCGGAGGGCTCGGTGAGCTCGTCGGTGGGGTACTCGTTGGCGAACTGGAAGCCGGGGCCGCCGGCGCCAGTGCCGGACGGGTCGCCGCACTGCAGGACGAAGATGCCGGAGGTGGTCAGGCGGTGGCAGACGGTGTCGTCGTAGAAGCCTTCGTCGGCGAAGTGCTCGACGGCGTTGACGGTGCAGGGGGCGACGGTGCGGTCGAGCTCCATGCCGATGGGGCCCTGGCCGGTGTTGAGGGTGACGTTGACGGTGCCGGTGGCGGACACGTCGTCGGTGGGCGGGGTGGAGATCTCGCGCGAGGCCTCGCCCGCCTCCGGGTATTCACAGGTGACGGTGTCGGGCAGCGCGGTCGCACGCGTCATGGCCAGCGGCTCGACGGTGGGAGCCTCCGCGCTGGTGGTGGTCTCGTCGGAGGCGGTGATCTCCTCGCCGCTGTCGCGGGAGGCGAGGAACCAGATTCCGCCGACAATCAGCAGGATGGCGGCGGCGGCCGCCGCCGCGATCTTCACCGGGCGGGACTTCTCGGCGCGGTCGCGGGATTTCAGTTCGCGCTCAAGCTTGGCGAGGGATTCCTCGCCACGTTTCCTGTTGTCGGTCACCGTAGGCTCTTCCTGTCGTCGGCGGGTATGTCGGTCCGTCAGTCTAGTGTGCGCCCCTTGTCCCTGGCACGGTGTGGTGAACATCTCTACCCTGGGGGCATGGCAAACGTAACCTTCAAGAACGAACCCACCACCACCTCCGGGGATCTTCCCGCCGTCGGCGAGCAGCTGCCGGACTTCACCATCGTCGGCACCGACCTGGCCGAGATCACCCCGGCGGATTTCGCGGGCAAGCGCGTCGTCCTCAACATCTTCCCGTCGCTGGACACCGGCGTCTGCGCGGCCTCGGTCCGCGAGTTCAACGAGCGCGCAACCGCCCTGGACAACACCGTGGTCCTCGGTGTCTCCCACGACCTGCCCTTCGCCCACGACCGCTTCTGCTCGGCAGAGGGCATCGAGAACGTCACCGCTGGCTCGGTCTTCCGCTCCACTTTCGGCGAGGACTACGGCCTGACCCTCGAGGGCTCCCCGCTCAAGGGCCTGCTGGCCCGCGCCGTCATCGTCGCGGACGAGGACGGCAAGGTCATCTACACCCAGCTCGTCGACGAGATCACCACCGAGCCGGATTACGACGCCGCCGTCAACGCCCTGCACTAAACCCCTCCACCTCAGCGCCCCGGCTCCCCTCGACGGTAGCCGGGGCTTTCCGCCGTCTGCCCCCGGTCTGCCATGATGTACGGGTCTTCCGCCCCTACGTTCCACCAGGAGAGTTCATGCCCCGCTTCCTGCGGTCCACCCCCTTCGCACTTGCCGCCGTCATCGCGGCCTCCGCCGGCGGGCTGTACGCGGCGGCGACCCTCGGGGTGCGGGACGCGGACTCGCCGCACACTTTCGGGGTGCGCCCCGGCGGGGCAGCCGGAACGGCCCAGGCGGCCCACGCGGCGGCGGCGACCCCCTCCCCGGTGGCGGAGAAGACGGACCCCGTGAACACGGCTCTGGCGGCGGCACCGATGAACAGTGTCCAGGCCGGCTCGGGGCCGGAACTCTCCCCGGCGCCCGACGCGTGGTCCCGGGGTTCCGCGCAGTTCGAGCTGTTCCGCACCTGGGAGGGGGAGTCGACCCTCTGGCGGGGCAGCCGCCCGCAGATCATCCTCGGGCCGGAGGGGAACTGGTTCCCGGCCGGCCAGCCCGGCTGCGGCGAGGGCGCGTACGTGATCTCCTTCCGCGGCACGGAGGGTGACGTGCTCGCCGCGCAGCTGCGCGACAGCACCGGCGCGCTCACCCGTTCCGGCGACGAGTCAGGCCGGGCGGAGGGCTGGATGCTCATCGACGACTGCCACCTGCCCTATGTCCAGCTGGCAGGTGCACCCGGCGGACCCGCCTCCGCGGAGGTCGGTTACACCGTCCACGAGTATCACCGGGCGAGCAGCTAGACTGCCCGTCATGCAGCTCCACGGATTCGCCGCCGGCCCCTACAACACGAACACCTACGTCCTCGCCCACGAGGGGGAGGCGTTCGTCGTGGACCCCGGCATGCACTCGCACCGGCAGGTCGAGAAGGCGCTGGCGGAGACGTCCGCCAGCCTCGTCGCCGTCGTGCTCACCCACGGCCATATCGACCACACCAGGGACGCAGGCTCCCTGGCCGCGCAGTACGACGTCCCGGTGCACATCCACCCGGAGGATGCGTTCATGCTGGCCGGCGGGGACGGCATCTCCCAGCGCTCGCAGGTGCTTTTCGACGCCGCGCACATGACCCCCGTCCGCGACCTCCGGGATCTCCACGACGGGCAGGACCTCACCCTCGCCGGGGTCGAACTGAAGGTCAGGCACGCGCCGGGCCATTCCCCGGGCAGCTGTCTGCTGGTGCACGAGCAGTTCGCCTTCACCGGCGACGTCATCTTCCAGGGCTCGATCGGGCGCACGGATTTCGCCGGCTCCGACCCCGCCCAGATGGACGCCACCCTCCGTGGTCCAGTGTGGGAGCTTGATGATTCCCTCCAGCTCTTCCCCGGCCACGGGGCGGGCACCTCCATGCGGGCGGAGCGTGCGACCAACCCGTTCCTGCTGCAGCTGGGTATGTGAGTACTGTTGGTAGCCGTGACTGACAAGAAGCCCGCCAAGTTTGCCGCCCTGTCCGCGCCCAAGGGCGTCCCGGACTACGTCCCGCCGGTGTCCCCGGTGTTCCTCAAGGTCCGGGACACCTTCATCCATCAGGCTCATCTGGCAGGCTTCCAGCACATCGAGCTGCCCATCTTCGAGGACACCACGCTCTTCGCCCGCGGCGTCGGTGAGTCCACCGATGTGGTGAGCAAGGAGATGTACACCTTCGCCGACCGCGGCGACCGATCCGTCACCCTGCGTCCGGAGGGCACCGCCGGCGTCATGCGCGCCGTCATCGAGCACAACCTCGACCGGGGGCAGCTGCCGGTCAAGCTCAACTACGCCGGCCCCTTCTTCCGCTACGAGCGCCCCCAGGCCGGCCGCTACCGCCAGCTCCAGCAGGTCGGCGTGGAGGCCATCGGCGTCGACGACCCGGCGCTGGACGCCGAGATCGTCGCACTGGCCGACCGTTCCTTCCGTGCGCTCGGCCTGACGGGCTTCCGCCTCGAGCTGACCAGCCTCGGCGACGACACCTGCCGGCCCGCGTACCGCCAGAAGCTGCAGGAGTTCCTGTTCCAGCTTCCCTTGGACGAGGAGACCCGCCACCGGGCGGAGATCAACCCGTTGCGCGTCCTCGACGACAAGCGCCCCGAGGTCAAGGAGATGACCGCCGATGCGCCGCTCATGCTCGACCACCTCTCCCCGGAGGCGCGGGCGCACTTCGAGACCGTCACCGGGCTGCTCGACGACATGTCCGTCCCCTACGCCATCAACCCCCGCATGGTCCGCGGCCTGGACTACTACACCAAGACCTGTTTCGAGTTCGTCCACGACGGCCTGGGTGCGCAGTCCGGCATCGGCGGCGGCGGCCGCTACGACGGCCTGATGTCCCAGCTCGGTGGCCAGGACCTCTCCGGTATCGGCTACGGCCTGGGGGTCGACCGCACCATCCTCGCCCTGGAGGCGGAGGGCGTGACGCTGGAGGGCGTGGACCGCCGCGTCGACGTCTACGGCGTCGCACTCGGCTCCGAGGCCAAGAGGGCCATGGCGCTGTTGATCAACGACCTGCGCACCGCCGGCATCTCGGCCGACATGTCCTACGGAGACCGCGGCCTCAAGGGCGCGATGAAGGGCGCCGACCGCGCGCACGCACGCTTCGCCCTGGTGCTCGGCGAGAACGAGCTGGCGGCAGGCACCGTCGCGGTCAAGGACCTGGCGGCCCACACCCAGGAGGATGTGGCGCTGGCTGACGTGGTCGCGCACCTCGGCGCCCGGTAGACCCTGAAGGCGGGGGAGGCTTCAGCTGACCGCGCCGGGCAGGCCCGTGCGCAGCAGTTCCTGGGCGTCTGCGGCCTGCCGCAGCGCCTTCGCCACCCCGGGCGCGACGTCGGTGTGGATCATCGGCAGGTTGCGCTCGAAGGGCGGCTGCAGGGCGCGCGTCCGCCAGAAGTCCCCGCTGTGGCGGGGATGGTTCTCCGGGTAGCGGGGGTCGACGAGCAGGAAGCCGCCGGTCTCGGAGATATCCGGTGCCCACACGATGGCGACGCCGTGGAGTACAAGGCCGCCGGTGGCGGTCTCCACCTGCTGGTAGCGCAGCGCGGCCGGGATGCCGGCGGCGCGGTAGAGCGCCACCAGCAGGTGCGCCTGCGCGTAGCACACCCCTTCCCGGGCCTTCAGGGTCTCGGAGGCGGAGGCGGCGAGGAGGGTCCCGCCGGTGTCCGCCGGGTGGGTGATCCGGTCGCGGACGTGGACGAAGATGGCGCGCACGGTTTCGGCCGGGGTGTCTCCCGCCAGCGCGGCGGCGAGGGCGATGATGTCCGGGTGGTCGGCGTCGATGAGCGTCGTGGGGGAGAGGAACTCCGGCTCGAGGTGCATGGGCTCATGGTAGCTAGCACTCGGGGATGCTGACCGGCAGTCCGAGGTTGACCGCCAGCCCGCCGGTGGAGGTCTCCTTGTACTTGGTCATCATGTCGCGGCCGGTCTCGGCCATGGTCTGCACCACCTCGTCCAGGGTGACCCGGTGCAGGCCGCTGCCCAGCCGCGCGAGCCGGGCGGCGTTGATGGCCTTGACGGCGCCGATGGCGTTGCGCTCGATGCAGGGGATCTGCACCAGGCCGCCCACCGGGTCGCAGGTGAGCCCGAGGTTGTGTTCGAGGGCGATCTCCGCGGCGTTCTCCACCTGGTCGGGAGTGCCGCCGATCGCAGCGCAGAGCCCGGCGGCGGCCATGGCGGACGCGGAGCCGACCTCCCCCTGGCAGCCGACCTCCGCACCCGAGATGGAGGCGTTCTCTTTGATGATGATGCCCACCGCGCCGGCGGTGAGGAGGAACTCCCGGGCCTGCTGGCGGGTGAAGTCGGCGAGGTAGTCGCGGGCGTAGTGCATGACGGCGGGCACGATTCCTGCGGCGCCGTTCGTCGGCGCGGTGACCACCCGTCGGCCGGCGGCGTTCTCCTCGTTGACCGCCAGGGCGTAGAGGCTGACCCAGTCCATGGCGGTCAGCCCGTCGCGGCCTTTCCTGGGCCCGGAGTCGGGATCCGTCAGTTGCGCGTAGAGTCCGGGCGCGCGACGGACGACGCCCAGCCCGCCGGGCAGCAGCCCGGTGGTGGCGATTCCGGCGGTGACGCAGGCGCGCATGGCGTCCCAGACGGCGTCGACCTGCGCTGCACCGCCATGGAGGGCGGCCTCGTTGGCTGCGGTGACCTCCGCGAAGGTGAGGTTCTCCCGGGCGCAGTGCGCCAGGAGTTCGGTTGCGGTGCTGAAGGGCAGCGGAACCTCCGGCCCGCCCCCTCCGGCCGGGGTGTCGAGGTCCGCCCGGGTGCGGATGAATCCGCCGCCGACGGAGAAGTACTCACTGGTGTGACCGTCGGCGCTGAAGACGAGGCAGTTTGGGTGTTCCGGGGCGGGGGCGGGATCCCAGGTGATCCGGTAGGAGACGGTGCCGGCCGGGCCGGTGACCGACCCTTCGTCGGGGATCCGTACCCCGAGTTCCGGCACGGAGTCGACGTCGGCGGGCACCGTCGTCGGCTCCCAGCCCACCAGGCCGAGGAGCACGGCGCGGTCTGTGCCGTGCCCGCGGCCGGTGGAGGCCAGCGAGCCGCGGAGGGTGATGTCCACGTGTTCCGGGAGGTTGCCCAGGTCGCGGACGAAGGCGGCCGCGGCCCGCATGGGTCCCACCGTGTGGGAGGACGAGGGGCCGATGCCGATGCTGAACATGTCGAGGACACTGACGCTCATGGCGCCAGCGTAGCGCCGTCAGCTACTCGCCGTCATGCCCCTTGAGCAGGTCCGCGAAGGGGGTGAGGTGCTCAGCCGGGTCGACGCCGGTGCGGCGCCGGGTGCCCTGGCCCTCGGCGGTGACGCCGCCGAGGCCTCCGACGCTCCCGGAGGACGCCACCATCAGGTCGGCGAGCTCCCCGGCTGCGCGGGCGGCGCGGGTCTCCATGCTGGCGCCCTCCTCGGAACCGAAGTCCCCGGTCGCGGCGAAGACCCCGGTGGGGACGACCACGGCCCGCAGGTAGGACAGCAGCGGGCGTAGGGCGTGGTCGAGGACGAGGGAATGCCGGGCGGTGCCCGCGGTGGCCGCGATGATGGTGGGCATCCCGTTGAGGGCGTCCTGGTCGAGCACGTCGAAGAAGGTCTTGAACAGCCCCGAATAGCTGGCCTTGAACACCGGGGTGACGGCGACGAGGCCGTCGGAGGCGGAGATCTTCTCCTTCACCTCGTCCAGTGCGGGGGAGGACACACCGGTGGTCAGGGACCGGCCGAGGTCGTTGACCAGTTCGCGCAGCTCCACGACGTGGACGTCGAGGGATTCCCCGCGGGCGGTGACGGCGGCTGTCACCGCCGCGGCGATCTGGTCGGCGACCTGCCGGGTGGTCGAGGGGTTGGACAGGCCGGCGGTGATGACGGTGAGGGTGCGCATCTAGACCTTCTCCTCCACCGGACGGACCTTGAAGTGCGGGGAGTCCGGGTTGGCCTTCAGCGAGGCGTGGGTCGGCGGGTCGGAGGGGACGTGCTCGGGGCGGCGCGCCTCCATGCGGCGGCGAACCTCCGGCACGACCTGGGTGCCCAGGATCTCGATCTGCTCGAGGACCATGTCCAGGGGCAGGCCGGCGTGGTCGATGAGGAAGAGCTGGCGCTGGTAGTCGCCGACCCAGTCGGCGAACTCCATGGTGCGCTCGACGACCTGCTCGACGGTGCCCACCGTCAGCGGGGTCATGTCGGTGAACTCCTCCATGGAGGGTCCGTGGCCGTAGACGGGGGCGTTGTCGAAATAGGGGCGGAAGGTCTTCTTGGCGGCCTCCTCGGTCTCGCCGATGAAGACCTGGCCGCCGAGGCCGACGATGGCCTGGTCCGCCTGGCCGTGGCCGTAGGACTCGAAGCGGCGGCGGTAGATGTCCACCATCTTCGCGGTGTGCTCCTTGTTCCAGAAGATGTTGTTGTGGAAGAAGCCGTCGCCGTAGAAGGCGGCCTGCTCGGCGATCTGGACGGAGCGGATGGAGCCGTGCCAGACGAAGGGCGGGACGCCGTCCAGCGGGGCAGGCGTGGAGGTGTAGCCCTGCAGCGGGGTGCGGAACTGGCCCTGCCAGTTGACCACCGGCTCGCGCCACAGGCGGCGCAGGAGGTGGTAGTTCTCGATGGCCAGCGGGATCCCCTGACGGATGTCCTTGCCGAACCACGGGTAGACCGGGCCGGTGTTGCCGCGGCCCATCATGAGGTCGATGCGCCCGCCGGAGAGGTGCTGGAGGAAGGCGTAGTCCTCGGCGATCTTGACCGGGTCGTTGGTGGTGATGAGCGTGGTCGCGGTGGAGAACTGGAGCTTCTCGGTCTGCGCCGCGATGTAGGCCAGGTGGGTGGTGGGGGAGGAGGGGACGAAGGGCGGGTTGTGGTGCTCGCCGGTGGCGAAGACGTCCAGGCCCACCTCCTCAGCCTTGAGCGCCATCCGGGTCATGGCGTGTATGCGCTCGCCCTCGGTGGGGGTGGTGCCGGTGGTCGGGTCGGTGGTGACGTCACCGATGGTGAAGATGCCGAACTGCATGGTGGTTGCTCCTGTGGGTGTCAGTTAATGCCACCACTGTAGGTGACATGTCAACAACGAGTCAAGGAGTCAGTTCCCCACGGCGTCGAGAAGCTGCGCGATGTCGGAACCGCCGATCACCCGGATAGGCCGTTGATCCTTGTGCCCGTGCTCGGTGAGAATGCCCGCACGCGGCAGGGACCCGTCCTTCCGCGGGGTGGTCAGGGCGTCGAGCACCTCCTGCGCCAGCGCGTCCTTCGGCAGGAACACCGCCCGGTCGTTCTCCTCCGCCCAGTCGAGGACCTCGGCGATGGAACGGGCGTCGAGATGGTCGTTGTCGTCCAGATCCGCCGCCACCCACCGGGCGATCGTGTTGGTGGTGAGCAGTCCGACACAGCGGCCGCCCTCGTAGATGGGGAACTGCGAGATCTTCGTGCGGCGGATGATGCGCAGCGCGTCGCGGATGTCGTCCGCCGGCGAGAAGGTGTGCACCTCGTGCTGCCCGAGCACCCCGAGGGCCGTCGGCGGGTGGCGCAGCAGATCCCGGATGCGCTCGATCGCCGCCACCGTCTCCGGCAGCGGCTCCGCGATGGGGCGCATGTCCTCCGTGTACAGACCGTGGGTGATCGCGTTGCGCAGCTCGGCGAACTCCTTGAGTTCCACCGCGTGCTCGTCCGACAGCAGATGCTTGCGCACCGCGAGGTCGACCATCCACCGGAAGTTATCGGACCTCTTCGCGTCCAACAGCTCCCGGAGATAGTTCTCGATGTCGTTGAAGGCCGCCAGGAAGGGGATCGCGCGGTTGGCGGGTGTCTGCTCGCTCATGACCGCCAGGGTAGTGGGACAATGACGGGCATGGCCGAGTTCAACCGCGAGACGCTCACCGCACTGCTCAGCGAGGCGGACGGCGTCCTCGACCGTGCCCGCCGCGCATCCCTGCTTCTCGACGCCGCCGTCCCCCTCCCCGGGATCCGCGCCACCGTCGAGCTTCCCGGGTCCGGCGGCTGGCTCATCCCGCCCGGCGCGGTCGCCTGGCCGGAACAGCTCTACGCCCTGGCCGAGCTGGACCGGCTGCCCGGAACCCGCGAACGGTTCCGCAGCCAGATCGCCGCCGCCGCGGTGCTCGCATCGCTGCGCGAGAAGGCGAAAGGCGCCGCGCCGGGCTTTTTCGGCCGGCTCTTCGGCGGCGCCGGCCTCGAGGATTCCCGCCGGGCGGCCCAGGAACTGCAGGCCCGCCTGGCGGACCCGGCCTTCGGCGCGCTCGACCGGGAGGTCGGCGGACACCTGGCGGCGGTGGAGGAGGCCGCCCGGCACCAGGGAAGGGGAGTGCAGCTGCACCCCGGCTCGCACGGCACTCCGGGACACCTCACGGCCGCGGCGCGGGAGGCCTTCGGCCGAGCCGTGGGACATCCTGCCCTGATTTTCACGCAGTATGACGCGGCCCGCCAGGCCAGCGTTCTGGCGCGGGCGCGGGCGCTGGCCCAGGACCCGAACTCCGAACCCGCCCTGCGCGGCCGGGCGGAACACCTCCTGTCTTCGCTGACCGCCGAGCGCGCCGGGATCCTGCTGCGCCAATTGCCCGTCGACGCGCTGCGGACCGCCACCAACGAGCGGCTGCGCTTCACCGGCCTGGAGAGCGTCGGGGTGAACACCGTCGCCGACGTCCTGGAGGCTCCACTGGGCAGGCTCACCCAGGTGCACGGGATCGGCGGGCAGACCGCCCGCCGGCTCAAGGCCGCCGCCGAGACGCTGCGCCGGGAGGCCGTGGTCACCCACACCACCGGCATCGGTGACACCCCCACCACCGCGGCCGCCGGGCTCGTCCGGGTGCTGGCGCACTTCGACCAGATCAACAACCTGGACGAGGCCCAGCGGGCCCGCCGCCGCCGGATCCTCGACTACGCCGGGCGCGTGCCGGCGGGCGGCGGCCTCTGGGATGCGGCTCTCACCCCGGACGCGGCCGGCTGGGAGCAGTTCAGCGACGACATCGCCTGGGCCGACGCGCACCGGGAGATCCTGGAGCCGGCCGACCCCGTCAGGGTGGGGGAGGAGACCTGGGCAGACTACCTGGCCCGCCCGGCCCACTACCAGGCGTTGCTGGCCACGCTGCTCGACCTCGAGTTCGAGGGCGGCGACGACCTCGCCGCCGACGTCCTGGAACGCATCCGCTCGCTGCGCCTCGACCGGACCCACCTCACCGACCTGCAGTTGCGCGGCTACCAGTCCTTCGGGGCGCGCTTCACCCTCGTGCAGGAGAAGGTCGTCCTCGGCGACGACATGGGCCTGGGCAAGACCGTCCAGGCGCTCGCCGTGGCCGCGCACCTGGCCGCGCAGGGTCAGCGCCGCACCCTCGTGGTGTGCCCCGCCTCGGTGATCACGAACTGGGTGCGTGAATCCCGCCGCTTCACCGATCTCCCCGTCTACCGGGCCCACGGCGCCGGGCGGGAGGAGGCCGTCGCGGCGTGGGCCGACACCGGCGGCATCTGCGCCATCACCTACGACGGGGCCCGCACGACCAGCCTCCCCGCACCCGACCTGGTGGTGGTCGACGAGGCGCACATGGTCAAGAATCCGGCCGCCGCCCGCACCCGCGCGGTCCGGGAACTCATCGACGCCGCCTCCCACGCCCTCCTCCTCACCGGCACCCCGCTGGAGAACCGTGTGGACGAGTTCGCCACGCTGGTCAGCTTCGTGGCTCCCGACCTGGTCAGCGCCGGAATGTCGAGCATGTCCGCCGCCGACTTCAGGGTCCGGATCGCCCCGGCGTACCTGCGCCGCAACCAGACGGACGTGCTCGACGAACTCCCCGAGAAGCTCGAGCAGCTCGACTGGATCGACCTCACCCCGGCTGACGAGGCGCACTACGCGGACACCGTCCGTCGGGGCAGCTTCATGGCCATGCGCCGCGCCGCCATGACCACGCCCGACGCTGTGCCCGCCAAGCTCGAACGCATCCGGGAGATCGTCGGGGAGGCCGAGGAGGCCGGGCGCCGCGTGATCATCTTCACCTACTTCCTCGACGTCCTGGACGTCCTCGAGGCCGACCTGGGCCACCGCGTCGTCGGGCGCCTGTCCGGCGCCGTGCCCCCGGCCACCCGGCAGTCGCTCATCGACGCCCTCGGCTCCGCCCCCGGCGGGTCCGTCCTCCTCGCCCAGATCACCGCCGCGGGGACCGGCCTGAACATCCAGTCCGCGTCGGTGGTGATTCTGGTCGAGCCCCAGGTCAAGCCCTCCATCGAGGCGCAGGCTATCGCCCGCGCCCATCGGATGGGGCAGACCTCGAGCGTCATGGTCCACCGCCTCATCGGCGACGACACCGTCGACGAGCGCATGCTCGAGATGCTCGCGGGCAAGGCGCAGCTCTTCGACGCGTACGCGCGGCCGTCGGAAAGCGCGGCGGTGCACGACGCTGTCGACGTCACCGAGGGACAGCTCGCGGAAATGATCATCGCCGCAGAGCGGGAACGGCTCGGCTACGTTTCATGAGCAGAATCACTCCCGGGAGGGGAATAAAGTGGCATCAATACCTGTTCTTCTTGATGTGACTGATACTGAGAACAAGAACCCGCTGGTCATCGACACCCAGGCGCAGGACATCCTGTTCCGCGAGGCTCGCACCGCCAACACCTTCACCGACGAGCCGGTGACCGACGAGCAGATCAACGCGATCTTCGACCTGGTCAAGTGGGCGCCGACCGCGATGAACGCCCAGCCGCTGCGCGTCGTCGTCGTCCGCTCCCCGGAAGCCAAGGCCCGTCTTCTGCCGCACATGGCCGAAGGCAACCGCGCCAAGACCGAGAGCGCACCGGCCACCGTCCTGCTCGCCGCCGACGTCGATTTCCACGAAGAGCTGCCGAAGGTCTTCCCGCACTTCGAGGGCGCCCGCGACATGTTCGCCGGCGACGAGGAAGGCCGCGCCGGCATGGCCGAGCTGAACACCGGTCTGCAGATCGGCTACGCGATCATCGGCATCCGCGCCGCCGGCCTCGCCGCCGGCCCCATGACCGGCTTCGACGCCGAGGCGGTCTCCGCGGAGTTCTTCCCCGACGGCCGGCACCGCGTGATGGTGGCCATCAACATGGGCAAGCCGGGCGAGAACGCCCACTACGACCGCCTGCCGCGTCTCGGCTTCGACGAGGTCGTCGAGACGCTCTGAACAGTCTGCTGACTGTCCACGACTCTTCGTACCCCTGTATCCGGTGAATCCATCGGGGCGGGGTGCCCTCGGGCGGGTGTCGGAGATGAGCTGATTCTCGCCCCGGTCCGGCCCCCGGGTGAGGGTGTACGGGAAGATTCAGCTCGATCCCGACAACGGGGACCGGAACAGAAGAAGGGGCCCGCCCGGACACCCGGACGGACCCCTGTGCGGGAGGGGGTCAGCTGCGGTACACCCCGCGTTCCAGGGTGTCGCAGGCGGCCATGGTGCCCTCGTTGTAGCCGGTGATGAAGGCGTTCTGACGCTGCTCGGAGGAGCCGTGGGTCCACAGGTCGGGGCGGACCTCGCCGCCGGAGCGCTGCTGGATGTTGTCGTCGCCGACCGCGCGGGCGGTGTCGATGGCGGAGGTGACCTGCTCACGGGTGACCGGCTCGAGCCAGGCGTCCTCGCCCTTGTCTGCGTGGGACACCCAGATGCCGGCGTAGCAGTCGGCCTGCAGCTCGATCTTCACGGCGTTGGAGTCCTCGCCCGGGTCGTTGTAGTTCGACAGGGACAGGGTTCCCTCCAGCTGCTGGACGTGGTGGCCGAACTCGTGGGCCACGATGTACATCTGCGCCAGCGGGGCGTCCGAGCCGCCGAGGCGGTCGAGCTGGTCGAAGAAGGAGACGTCGAAGTACGCCGACTGGTCGGCCGGGCAGTAGAAGGGGCCCGTCGCGGCGGTGGCGGCTCCGCAACCCGACTGGGTGGCGTCCTCGAAAACGATGCGGCCCGGGGCGACGTAGTCGATCCCGGCCTGCTCGGGCAGTATGGTCTCCCACATCTGGTCGACGGAGCCAGCGGCGTAGTCGACCCGGCAGTCGGCGTGGATGTTGCCGTCTTCCGGGGTCTGGCAGTGCTCCAGCGTGCTGGTCTGCCCGCCGGGGAGCTGGCCCTGGCCCCCACCGCCCCCACCGAGGACCTGGCCGATGTCCCCGGGGTTTCCGCCCATCAGGAGAAACAATCCGACCAACAGCAGTGAACCCAGGCCGCCACCCGCTGCGATCCTGCCGCCCCGTCCGCCGGTGGTGGCCTTCCGGCGTCCGCTGATGTCGGCATCTCCACGGAATGTCATGGATTGATCATGCCACAGATCACACCTGCTGACGGGGGAGTGGAACCGGGAGTTTTTCGGCGGGGTAGACTCCTCCGGAGAACCAGACTGCCCCAATCAACCCCCGACCAATCCTGGAAGGACGTAGAACGAACGTGCTGCGCACTCACCTCGCGGGCGACCTCCGCAAAGAAACCGCTGGCCAGACTGTGACATTGACGGGCTGGGTGGCCCGCCGTCGCGACCATGGCGGCGTCATCTTCATCGACCTGCGCGACCGCTCAGGCCTGGCCCAGGTCGTGTTCCGTGAATCTGACGTCGCGGAGCGTGCCCACGACCTGCGTTCGGAATACTGCGTCCAGATCACCGGCGTGGTCGAACCCCGCCCGGCGGGCTCGGAGAACCCCAACCTGGCCTCCGGCGACATCGAGATCAACGTCACCGAGCTCACCGTCCTCAACACCTCGGCCGCGCTGCCCTTCCAGATCGGCGACTCGTCCCAGGCCGGCGGCGAGGTGGGCGAAGAGACCCGCCTGAAGTACCGCTACCTCGACCTGCGCCGCGACCGCCAGGCGGAGGCCCTGCGTCTGCGCTCGCGCGCCAACCAGGCGGCCCGCCGCGTGCTGGACACACACACCTTCACTGAGATCGAGACCCCCACGCTCACCCGCTCCACTCCGGAGGGCGCGCGCGACTTCCTGGTGCCGGCGCGCCTCAAGCCGGGCTCCTTCTACGCCCTGCCGCAGTCCCCGCAGCTGTTCAAGCAGCTGCTCATGGTCGCCGGCATGGAGCGCTACTACCAGATCGCCCGCTGCTACCGGGACGAGGATTTCCGCGCGGACCGCCAGCCGGAGTTCACCCAGCTGGACGTGGAGATGAGCTTCGTCGATCAGGACGACGTCATCGCTCTGGCCGAGGAGATCCTGGTCGAGCTGTGGAAGCTGATCGGCCACGAGATCACCACCCCGATCCCGCGCATCACCTACGCCGAGGCGATGCGCCGCTTCGGGTCCGACAAGCCGGACCTGCGCTTTGACATCGAGATCACCGAGTGCACCGAGTTCTTCCAGGACACCTCTTTCCGGGTGTTCAAGAACGAGTACGTCGGCGCCGTCGTCATGGCGGGCGGGGCGTCGCAGCCCCGTCGTCAGCTGGATGCGTGGCAGGAGTGGGCGAAGCAGCGCGGCGCCAAGGGCCTGGCCTACATCCTCGTCGGCGAGGACGGCGAGCTCGGCGGGCCGGTGGCCAAGAACATCACCGACGCCGAGCGCGCGGGCATCGCCGAGCACGTGGGCGCGCAGCCGGGCGACTGCATCTTCTTCGCCGCCGGCGACACCCGCTCCTCCCGTGCCCTGCTGGGTGCGGCGCGCGGTGAGATCGCCGAGAAGCTCGGCCTGATCAAGGAGGGTGACTGGGCCTTCACCTGGGTGGTCGACGCACCGCTGTTCGAGTCCGCCGCCGACGCCACCGCCTCCGGCGACGTGGCCCTGGGCACCTCCGCCTGGACGGCCGTCCACCACGCCTTCACCTCCCCGAAGCCGGAGTTCCTCGACACCTTCGACCAGAACCCGGGCGAAGCCACCGCGTACGCCTACGACATCGTCTGCAACGGCAACGAGATCGGCGGCGGATCCATCCGTATCCACCAGCGCGACGTCCAGGAGCGCGTGTTCAAGGTCATGGGCATCTCCGAGGAGGAGGCGCAGGAGAAGTTCGGATTCCTGCTCGACGCCTTCGCCTTCGGCGCCCCGCCGCACGGCGGCATCGCCTTCGGCTGGGACCGCATCGTGTCGCTGCTGGGTGGTTTCGACTCCATCCGCGACGTCATCGCGTTCCCGAAGTCGGGCGGCGGCGTCGATCCGCTCACGGAGGCCCCGGCCCCGATCACCGCGCAGCAGCGCAAGGAGGCGGGCATCGACGCCAAGCCGGAGAAGAAGCCGGAGAAGAAGGACGACCAGAAGGGTGAACAGGCCAAATAAACCTGGCCTGAGGAACTGATTATGGCACTGCTGAAGAACGACAACATCGTCGACATCGCCGAGGATCTCCTCTCCAGGAGGTTCGGAGGTGCGCAGAAGCTGACCGAGGTATCGCAGCTCGGCGGCTCCGGCGGTTCCGTCGTACTCCGCGCCCGAGTGGTGTCGTCGCCGTTCCTGCAGCAGCGTTCCGTCATCCTCAAGTACGTGCCCAAGACGGGCGACCCGATCGACGACGCCGCGCTCGTCCGCGAGATCGTCTCCTACCAGTTCACCACCTCGCTCAGCGAGGAAGTGCGGCC
The DNA here is from genome assembly GCF_000835165.1 of Corynebacterium marinum DSM 44953. NCBI lineage: Bacteria > Bacillati > Actinomycetota > Actinomycetes > Mycobacteriales > Corynebacteriaceae > Corynebacterium > Corynebacterium marinum. Next base: position 1,414,136 of record NZ_CP007790.1, on the reverse strand, counting down.
CGGCCCGGTGCTGCTCGCGCACGACGTGGACCAGCGGATCATGGTGATCAGCGACTCCGGCGACGGGGACACCTTCGCCGAACTGCTCCAGCTGGAGGACCCGGACCGGCGGATGGCGATCCTGCGTAACCTGGGCACCGCCCTGGGACGCATGCACGCCGGAACGGCGCAGCGCGAACAGGACTTCAACACCCTGTTCACCCGCATGCTGCGCCACCACCCCGGCTCCGCGGAGCTCCAGGAACTCCGCGACAGCGCCCTCCTCCAGTCCATCCACGTGGGCGAGGACCTGCTGCGCAAGGCCGGCATCGAGATCCCGGACCTGGTGAGCGAGTTCGCGGCCGAGGGCCGCAACCGTCTGCTCAGCGCCCACCACCGGGCGTTCACCCCTTTCGACCTCTCGCCGGACAACATCATCGTCGCCGAGCGCACCCACTTCCTCGACTATGAGTGGGCCGGTTTCCGGGACGTCAGCTTCGACCTGGCGTGCGTCATCGCGGGGTTCCCGCAGTTCCTGTTCAGCCACCCGATCTCGGACGACGAGGCCGACGTGTTCGTCGAGTCCTGGACACACGAGGTGAACTCGCTCTGGCCGAACGTGAACAACGAGGCGCACCTGCACTCCCGCATCATGGCGGCCCTGCTGGGATGGGCCCTGGCCAGCGTCGCGCTGCTGCACTTCGGCTCGGTGTCCGCGGCGATGGCGATGCTCTACGAGGGCGAGGACGAGCTCGACCCGAATCGCATCGAGGGCGTCAGCGACCTCCTGCGCCCGGCCTCCCACGGCCCGTTCACCGCGGAGGAGATCGTCGTGCGCCGGGACCTCTTCGAGACTTTCGAGGCGCTGGCCCGCTACGCCGGCCGCGGCGCGGACCCCTCCTACGGTGTCATCGCGGCGTTCAGCCAGGGGATCGCGGACCGGGTCGCCGAACCCGCGCTGCCGGGCCGTTAAGAGCAGGCGTTGAGCCAGGACACGCTGTTCGGTGCTCCGGAGCCGCAGGACGGCCCGGACCGCCCGACCGGGTCCGATTTCTTCCGCGTCGGCGGCCACGCCCCGTTGGCCGCCCGGATGCGGCCGCGGACCCTGGACGAGATCGCCGGCCAGGAGCACCTGCTCGGCCCCGGCCGGCCGCTGCGCCGGCTCGTGGAGGGGTCGGGGGAGGCCTCGGTCATCCTCTACGGCCCGCCCGGCACGGGCAAGACGACCATCGCGTCGCTGGTCTCCACCGCGACGAACCAGAACTTCGTCGGGCTGTCCGCGCTCAACTCGGGCGTCAAGCAGGTCCGGGAGGTCATCGACCGCGCCCGCCGCGACCTCATCCAGGGTCAGCGGACCGTCCTGTTCATCGACGAGGTGCACCGTTTCTCCAAGACGCAGCAGGACGCGCTGCTCGCGGCCGTCGAGAACCGCACCGTCCTGCTGGTCGCCGCCACCACGGAGAACCCCTCCTTCTCCGTCGTTGCTCCGTTGCTGTCCCGTTCGCTGCTGCTGCAGCTCAAGCCGCTTGACGACGCCGCCGTGCGCGACGTCCTCACCCGCGCCCTGGCGGACGAGCGGGGGCTGGGCGGACGGATCACGGCGGAGGATGAGGCGCTCGACCAGCTGGTCCTGCTCGCCGGGGGTGATGCCCGCCGGGCCCTGACCTACCTGGAGGCCGCCGCCGAGGCGCTCGCCGACGGGGAGGCCATCACCTCCGAAGTGATCCGCCAGAACGTCAACCGCGCCGTCGTCCGCTACGACCGCGACGGCGACCAGCACTACGACGTGGTCAGCGCCTTCATCAAGTCGATCCGCGGCTCCGACGTCGACGCAGCCCTGCACTATCTCGCCCGCATGGTCGAGGCGGGGGAGGACCCCCGCTTCATCGCCCGCCGCCTGGTCATCCACGCCACCGAGGACATCGGCATGGCGGACCCCTCCGCGCTGCAGACCGCGGTCGCCGCCGCCCAGGCGGTGGCGCTCATCGGCATGCCCGAGGCCCGCCTCACGCTCGCGCAGGCCACCGTCCACCTGGCCACCGCGCCGAAGTCGAACGCCGTGTACAACGCGATCAACGCCGCCCAGCAGGACGTCCGTGAGGGGAAGATCGGGCACGTGCCCGCGCACCTGCGCGACGGCCACTACGAGGGGGCGAAGAAGCTGGGCAACGCGGTGGGTTACGCGTATCCGCACGACGACCCGCGCGGCGTCGTCACGCAGCAGTACCTGCCGGACCCGCTCAGCGACGCCGTCTACTACGAGCCCACCGACCACGGCGCGGAGAAGCGCATCCGCGACTACATCGGCCGTCTGCGCCGGATCGTGCGGGGAAAGAACTAGCGCTTGACTGCGGCGAGTAGAGTGGTACCCCGACCCAGACAACAATCTGTCAGAAGCGAGGACCACTGCCGTGCAGACCCATGAGATCCGGGAGCGTTTCACCGACCACTTCGTCAAGGCCGGCCACACGGCCGTCCCCAGTGCGTCCCTCATCCTCGAGGACCCGGACCTGCTGTTCGTCAACGCGGGCATGGTGCCTTTCAAGCCCTACTTCCTCGGCCAGCAGAACCCGCCGTACCCGAACGGCACCGCCACCTCCATCCAGAAGTGCGTGCGCACCCTGGACATCGAGGAGGTCGGCGTGACCACCCGCCACAACACCTTCTTCCAGATGGCCGGCAACTTCTCCTTCGGCGCCTACTTCAAGGAAGGCGCGATCAGCCACGCCTGGAACCTGCTGACCGGCTCCCTCGCCGACGGCGGCTACGGGCTGGACCCGGAGCGCCTGTGGGTGACCGTCTACCTCGACGACGACGAGGCCGCCGAGATCTGGGAGAAGAAGATCGGCGTGCCCGCCGGACGCATCCAGCGTCTGGGCATGGCCGACAACTACTGGTCCATGGGCGTGCCCGGCCCCTGCGGCCCCTGCTCGGAGATCTACTACGACCGCGGCCCCGAGCACGGCGAGGAGGGCGGCCCGGCCGTCGACGACACCCGCTACCTGGAGATCTGGAACCTGGTCTTCATGGAGAAGGAGCGCGGCGAGGGCACCGGCAAGGACTCCTTCGAGATCGTCGGCGACCTGCCGAAGAAGAACATCGACACCGGCATGGGCGTCGAGCGCGTCGCCGCCATCCTCCAGGGCGTGGACAACGTCTACGAGACCGACCTGCTGCGCCCGGTCATCGACACCGCGGAGCAGGTCACCGGCGCGAAGTACGGCGCCGAGCACGCCTCCGACGTCCGTTTCCGCGTCATCGCCGACCACTCCCGCACCGGCATGATGCTCATCCTCGACGGCGTCACCCCCTCGAACGAGGGCCGCGGCTATATCCTGCGCCGCCTGCTGCGCCGCATCGTGCGCTCCGCCCGCCTACTGGGCGCCACCGGAGAGACGCTCGAGCGTTTCATGACGGTGATCATGGACACCATGACCCCGTCCTACCCGGAGATCGCCGACAGCCGCGAGCGCATCATCCGCGTGGCTGTCACCGAGGAGCGCGCCTTCCTCAAGACCCTGGAGTCCGGCACGCACCGTTTCGACGAGGCCGCCGCCAAGACCCGGGACACCGGCGCGAAGACCTTCTCCGGCGAGGAGGCCTTCACCCTGCACGACACCTACGGGTTCCCCATCGACCTCACCCTCGAGATGGCCGCCGAAGCGGGCCTCGACGTCGACGTCGCGGGCTTCGAGGCAGCCATGGGCGAGCAGCGCGCCCGGGCCAAGGCGGACAACAAGGCCAAGAAGCACGGCCACGCCGACGAATCCGTCTACCGCGAGTGGGTGGACAACAGCCCGACCCAGTTCGTCGGTTTCTCCGAGCTCACCGCGGACGCCAGGGTCATCGGTCTGGTCGCCGACGGCGTCTCCGTCACCCAGGCGGGCGCGGGAGACGACGTGGAGGTCATCCTCGACGTGTCCCCGATGTACGCCGAGGCGGGCGGCCAGCTGGGCGACCGCGGACGCATCGTCACCGACGGCACCGTGCTCGACGTCACGGACGTGCAGAAGATCGGCAAGCGCCTGTGGGTGCACAAGGCGACGGTCCTCTCCGGCGGGCTCGACCTGGGCCAGGCCGTGAAGGTCGAGGTCGACCCGGACTGGCGCCACGGCGCCACCCAGGCGCACACCGCCACCCACCTCGTCCACGCGGCGCTGCGCCAGGTGCTCGGCCCGACCGCCGTGCAGGCGGGTTCGCTCAACCGGCCCGGTTACCTGCGCTTCGACTTCAACTACACCGAGCAGCTCACCCCGGCCCAGCTGGAGGAGATCGCCCTGATCACCAACCAGGCCGTGGACTCGAACCTGGCGGTCAACACCATCGAGACCTCCCTCGAGGAGGCGAAGAAGATGGGCGCCATGGCGCTGTTCGGTGAGAACTACGGCTCCGAGGTCCGCGTCGTCGAGATCGGCGGCCCGTTCTCCATCGAGCTGTGTGGCGGCACCCACGTGGGCTCCTCCTCCCAGATCGGCCCCGTCGCCGTCCTGGGCGAGTCCTCCGTCGGCTCCGGCGCCCGCCGCATCGAGGCCTACTCGGGCATGGATTCCTTCCGCCACTTCTCCAAGGAGGCCGCGCTGGCCTCCGGCCTGGCCGCCTCCCTCAAGTCCCCGACCGAGGAGCTGCCGGAGCGCATCTCCCAGTTGACGGAGAAGCTCAAGGCGGCCGAGAAGGAGATCGCCAACCTGCACCGCCAGCAGCTGGCGGCCCAGGGCGGCGAGCTGCTCAACCAGGCCGTCGAGGCAGGAAAGTTCACCGTTCTCACCCACCGCCTGCCGGACGGCGTGTCCGGCGGTGACCTGCGCACCGTGGCCACGGACCTGCGCGGCCGCCTGGCGGGCAAGCCCGGCGTCGTGGTGCTCGCCGCTGCCGACGGGGACAAGCTGCCCTTCATCGTCGGCGCCACCAAGGAGGCCGTCGAGCTGGGCGTGAAGTCCGGTGACCTGGTCACACTGCTGTCCGGTTACGTCGACGGCCGCGGCGGCGGCAAGGCGGATATGGCGCAGGGCTCCGGCGCGAACCCCGCCGGCCTCGACGCCGGTTTCCACGCGGTCCGCGAGGAACTGGCCGGCCGCTAGACGGAGGGTCTGCCGCGTGTCCCGGAGAGAACCCCGGGACACGCCGGGGGTCATGTCATTGACCTGGTGTGATCCCCGCTACCTTGAAAGCGCACCGCCGACCACCCTGCACCATTCTGATGCGACGAAAGGGCACCGACGAAAGATGAAGGTAACCCCGGACACCCCGGGTGCCGACGACCCCGGTAACGGGCGCCGCATCGGCCTCGACGTCGGCACCGTCCGTATCGGTGTCGCGGTCTCCGACCGGGACGCCACGCTGGCGACCCCCGTGGAGACCGTCGCCCGGGAGACCGGCCTGCGGGACCGCGACAAGGCCGACATCGACCGCCTGCTGGCGATCATCGACGAGTACGACGCCGTCGAGATCGTGGTCGGCCTGCCCCGCGACCTCAAAGGAAACGGCTCGGCGAGCGTGAAGCACGCGAAGGACATCGCCTTCCGCATCAACCGCAGGCTGACCAACGCCGGCCGGCCCCTCCCGGTGCGGATGGCCGACGAAAGGCTGACCACCGTGGCGGCCACCGCCGCGCTGCGCGCCTCCGGGGTCTCCGAGAAGGCGGGTCGCAAGGTCATCGACCAGGCGGCCGCCGTGGAAATCCTCCAGTCCTGGCTCGACGCCCGGGCCGCCCACAAACAGGAGCTGCACCCATGAGCACACAGTCCGAGATGCCCCCGCAGAACCCCTCGGCTCCCCAGCGCGGCGCCGGCGGCCGGAAGATGGAGCCGAAGTTCGTGAAACGTCGTCAGCGCGGCCTCGCTGTGTTCATCGCGTCGCTGATCCTCATCATCGGTGCGGTCATCTACATCGGCGTCCAGATCTCGGGGGAGGGGCCCACCGTGGCGGAGAGCGACTACCAGGGCGCCGGCAACGGCACCTACCAGCTCGTCGAGGTGCCCGAGGGTTCCTCCATGTCCCAGCTCGGGCCCGAGCTGGAGGAGCGCGGCGTGGTGCGCACCGACTCCGCCTTCCAGACCGCCGCAGCCAACAACACTGACGCGGCCAACATCCAGCCCGGCTTCTACCGCCTGCAGGGCGAGATGAGCGCCGCCGCCGCGGTCGACGCCCTCCTGGATCCGGCCAACCGGGTGGAACTCCTGGACATCCACGGCGGTTCCACCCTCATGGATGTCCGGGTCGTCGGCGGCACCAACCGCCCCGGCGTGTACACCCAGATTTCGCAGGTCACCTGCACCGAGGGTTCCACCAACTGCGTCAGTTTCCAGGATCTGCAGCGGGCCGGCGCCACCGCCGACCCCGTCGACCTCGGCGTGCCGGAGTGGGCCCTCGAGGCCGTCGCCGCGCGCGGCGACGACCCCAAGCGCCTCGAGGGGCTCATCGTCCCCGGCCAGTACGTGGTCAACCCGGAGCTCGACGCCGAGGAGATCATCACCGACCTGGTCACCCGATCCGCGAAGCAGTACGAGGACACCGGCATCGTCGAGCGCGCCCGGGTCCTGGGCCTGACCCCCTACGAGCTGCTCACCGCGGCCTCGCTGGTGGAGCGCGAGGCGCCGGCCGGCGACTTCGACAAGGTCGCCCGCGTGATCCTCAACCGCCTCGAGGAGCCGATGCGCCTCGAGTTCGACTCCACCGTCAACTACGGCCTCACCGACGTCGAGGTCGCCACCACCGACGAGGACCGCGCCCAGGTCACCCCGTGGAACACCTACGCCAAGGACGGGCTGCCGGAGACCCCCATCGCGGCGGCGTCCATCGAGGCGATCGAGGCGATGGAGAACCCGGCGGAGGGCAACTGGCTCTTCTTCGTCACCGTCGACCGCGACGGCACCACCGTCTTCAACGACACCTTCGAGGAGCACCTCGCGGACGTGAACAAGGCGCTCGAATCGGGAGTCCTGGACACCAACCGATGAGCCACCCCCTGGAGATGCCCGACGTCCGCCACCGCGCGGCCGTGCTCGGTTCGCCGATCGAGCACTCCCGCTCGCCGATCCTGCACAACGCGGGTTACGAGGCCCTGGGCATGGACGACTGGGAGTACACCCGCATCGAATGCACCGCCGAGGAGCTGCCCGCCGTCGTCGGCGGGGCGGGGGAGGAGTTCGCCGGATTCTCGGTGACCATGCCCGCCAAGTTCGCCGCCCTCGACTTCGCGGACGAGGTCACCGACCGCGCCCGGCAGATCGGATCAGCCAACACCCTGTTGCGCACGGAGTCCGGCTGGCGCGCCGACAACACCGACTGCGACGGAATCACCGGCGCGCTGGAGGAACTGCTCGGCGGCCGGTTCGGCCGGGCGCGCCGCGCTATCGTCGTCGGCGGCGGCGGCACCGCCCGGCCCGCTCTCTGGGCGCTGGCCCAGGCGGGGGTCACCGACATCACGGTGATCAACCGCTCCGACCGCAGCGCGGAGCTCGCACCGCTGCTCAGCCCCCTGGGCGTGGCCTTCCGCTTCGCCGGTTTCGACTCGGATCTGGCCGCTGCGGCCCGGCAGGCCGACGTCATCGTCTCCACCGTCCCCTCCGTGGCCGTCGAGGGCCGCGAGCAGGATCTCGCGCACGCCCCGGTCCTCGACGTCATCTACGAACCCCGGCCCACCCCGCTGACCGTCGCGGCGGCCGCCAACGGCTACCTCACCGTCGACGGGCACGTCATGCTCGCCCACCAGGCCTACGGCCAGTTCGAGCAGTTCACCGGCCGCCCCGCCCCCCGGGAGGCCATGCGCCGCGCGCTGGAGGCGTCCCTGGGGTAGCGTCCCACGCGTGTGGGGGATCCTGCTGCTCGGGGGAGCAGCCGCAGTCACCGTCTGGTGGGCGGGCCTGCTCGTGCTGCACGACGAAAAACGGCGCCGCCTCCCGGACCACCTCACCCTGCCCGCGGCCCTCGGCGCCGCCCTGGGTGCGCTGCTGACGGAACCCGCGCTCCTGCTGGGCGGCCTCGGCTGGGCCGGGGCGTACCTCGCCGGGGGAATTCTCGGCCGCGGAATCGGCGGCGGCGACGTCAAGCTCGCACTCAGCCTCGGGGTGGTCGCAGCCGCCGCCGGCGGCGGCGCCGGGGTCTTCGCTGCGGCAGCGACGGCGGGCGCGGTGACGGCCGCGCGGGGCGTCCTCGCGCGGGGGAAGGCGGTGCCGCACGGGCCGTCGATGCTGGTGGGGGCCCTGTCGGTGGTCGTCTTCGACACCTGGCGGGGAGCCTTAGCGCCGGCCGTGGGCCTCCCATGAGACAATGACCGCATGCTTCGATGGACCACAGCAGGGGAATCCCACGGTCAGGCGCTGATTGCCCTGGTCGAACACATGCCCGCCGGCGTCTCCGTGACCCGGGAAGAGATCTCCGAGCAGCTCGCGCGCCGCCGCCTCGGCTACGGCCGCGGCGCCCGCATGAAGTTTGAGGCCGATGAGCTGACCCTGCTCACCGGCATCCGGCACGGGAAGACCCTCGGCAGCCCGATCGCCATCATGATCGGCAACTCCGAGTGGCCGAAATGGACGACCATCATGTCCGCCGACCCGGTCGACATGGGCGACGAGGAGGTCGCCGCCGCGATGAGTTCCGGGCGCGGCGCCAAGCTCACCCGCCCGCGTCCCGGCCACGCCGACTTCGCCGGCATGGTCAAGTACAACCAGGACGAGGCCCGCCCGATCCTCGAGCGTTCCTCGGCGCGCGAGACCGCGGCCCGGGTCGCCGCAGCCGCCGTCGCCCGCAGCTTCCTGCGCGAGGTCCTCGGCGTCGAGGTGCTCTCCCACGTCATCTCCATCGGCCGTTCCGAGCCCTACACCGGCCCGGAGCCCACCTTCCCGGACCTGCCGGCCATCGACGAGTCGCCGGTGCGCGCCTTCGACAAGGAGGCCGAAGCCGCCATGGTCGCCGAGATCGAGGCCGCGAAGAAGGCCGGCGACACCCTCGGCGGCGTCGTCGAGGTCGTCGTCGAGGGGCTGCCCATCGGCCTGGGGTCGCACGTGTCCGGCGATGACCGGCTCGACGCGCAGCTCGCCGCCGCCCTCATGGGCATCCAGGCGATCAAGGGCGTGGAGATCGGCGACGGCTTCGAGGAGGCCCGCCGCCGCGGCAGCGAGGCGCACGACGAGATGGTGCGCACCGGGGACGGCGTCGACCGGCTCAGCAACCGCGCGGGCGGCGTCGAGGGCGGCATGACCAACGGCCAGACGCTCCGCGTCCGGGCCGCGATGAAGCCGATCTCGACCGTGCCGCGCGCCCTGAAGACCGTCGACATGTCCGACGGTTCCGCCGCCACCGGCATCCACCAGCGTTCCGACGTCTGCGCCGTCCCCGCCGCGGGCGTCGTCGCCGAGGCCATGGTCGCGCTCGTCCTGGCGCGTGCCGTGCTGGAGAAGTTCGGCGGCGACTCCGTCGCGGAGACGCGCCGCAACATCGACTCGTACAACGAGTACGTCGCGCAGCGGCTGCGGTTCCAGGATGCCGGGGAGGCGTAGATGAGCAGCCCCGAGCCGGAGATGCACCACAGCGTGTGCCACAATCGGCCCAAGGTCGTGCTCGTCGGCCCTCCCGGAGCCGGGAAGTCGACCATCGGCCGCCGCCTGGCCCGCGCCCTGTCCCTCCCGCTGGTCGACTCCGACCAGCTCATCGAGGAGGAGGCCGGGAAATCCTGCGGAGAGGTGTTCAGCGAGCTAGGCGAGCCCGCCTTCCGCGAGCTCGAGGCGCGCCACGTGCAGCAGGCGCTGGGCACCGGCGGCGTCGTCAGCCTCGGCGGCGGGGCCGTGCTCACGGACTCCACCCGGCAGCTGCTCAGCGAGCACTGCGTGGTGTGGATCGACGTCTCCGCCGAGGAGGGCGTGCGCCGGACGGCGAACGAATCCTCCCGTCCGGTCCTCGCCGCCGATGACCCGGCCGCCCACTACCGCCGCCTCCTGGAGGAGCGCGCCCCGCTCTACCATGAGGTGGCGGCGTTCCGGGTGCGTACCGACGGCCGCGCCCCCCAGCAGTCCGTCGCCGACATCCTCGGCTTCCTGGACACCCTCTAGCCACCCGCGTAAAGGAACCCTCCCGTGACGACGATTCCGGTCAACGGCCCCGCCCCGTACCAGGTCATGATCGACCACCACCTCGATGAGGCGGTCGCCGAGTGCGCCGCCGGCACCGGCGCCGCCAAGGTCATGGTCATCCACCAGCCGACCCTGGTCGATCCGGCCGAGAAGCTCGGGGCCGCACTGGCGGCCCGCGGGCTCGAGGTGGTGCTCGCCCCGGTGCCCGACGCTGAGGCGGGCAAGACCCTCGACGTCGCGGGCGCCCTGTGGGACCGGCTCGGCGAGGAGACCTTCGGGCGCCGGGACGTGATCGTCGGACTCGGCGGCGGCGCGGTCACCGACCTCGCCGGATTCGTCGCGGCGGCCTGGATGCGCGGCATCAGGGTCATCCAGGTGCCCACCACGCTGCTGGCCATGGTCGACGCGGCCGTCGGCGGCAAGACCGGCATCAACACCGCCGCCGGCAAGAACCTCGTCGGCGCCTTCCACGAGCCCACCGCCGTGTTCATCGACCTCGACCGCCTGGCCACCCTGCCGCGCGAGGAGATCGTCGCCGGTTCCGCGGAGATCATCAAGACCGGCTTCATCGCCGACCCCGTCATCCTCGAGCGCTACGAGGAGGACCCGGCCGCCTGCCTGCGCGCCGACGGGCACCTCCCCGAGCTCATCGCCCGCTCCGTCACCGTGAAGGCCAACGTCGTCGGCCAGGACCTCAAGGAGTCCGGCCTGCGCGAGATCCTCAACTACGGCCACACCTTCGGCCACGCCGTGGAGCTGCGCGAGAACTACCGCTGGCGCCACGGCAACGCCGTCGCCGTGGGCATGATGTTCATCGCGCATCTGGCCGCCGCCCGCGGGCTCATCGACGCCGACCTGGTCGCCCGCCACGAGCGGATCCTCACCTCCGTCGGGCTGCCCACCACCTACCCGGCCGGCCTCTTCGACGAGCTCCACCCGGCGATGACCAGGGACAAGAAGAACCGCGACGGAAACATCCGTTTTGTGGCGCTCACCGGGGCGGGGGAGACCACCCGTCTCGAGGGCCCCTCGCTCGACGAGCTGCGCGCAGCCTACGCCGCGGTCTCCGGGGGGAACTGATGAAGGTCCTCGTCCTCAACGGGCCCAACCTCAACCGCTTGGGCCGGCGCCAGCCGGAGGTCTACGGGACGACGACGCTGCGCGACGTCGAGAAGCTCATCGACGTGCGCGCCGAGGGGCTCGGCGTCGACGTGGAGTGCCGCCAGTCCAACCACGAGGGCGACCTCATCGACTGGGCGCACGAGGCCGCCGACGAAGGTTGGCCGGTGATCATCAACCCCGGCGGCTTCACCCACACCTCCGTGGCGCTGCGCGACGCGCTGGCCGAGGTGTCCGACGGCCCCGGCTTCATCGAGGTGCACATCTCCAACGTGCACGCCCGCGAGGACTTCCGCGGCCATTCGTACCTCTCCGCCATCGCCGCGGGCGTGATCGCCGGGCTCGGCGCGCACGGATATCTGCTGGCGTTGGACTGGTTCGCCGCGCGGGGCTGAGCAGGCCGCTAAGGTTGTGGAGAATCACACACGATCCCAGTTGGAGGGCCACATGGCATACGCGGACACCCGATTCCTCACCCGACGACGCGCACTCTCCGCGCGGCTGGCCGGGATGCGCATCGACGAGATGCTGGTGACCAACCTCCTCCACGTGCGCTACCTGTCGGGCTTCTCCGGATCCCAGGGGGCGTTGGTCCTGTCCAAGGACCTCACCGCGGAGATTTCCACCGACGGCCGGTACGCCACCCAGATCGCCGAGGAGGTCTCGGACATCCCCGCCGTCATCGAGCGCCAGTCCGCGCGCGAGCTCCTGCGGCGCGTCACCGGGCCCCGCCGCGTCGGCTTCGAGGCGGAGTACGTCTCCGTCGCGGAGCTGGAGCGCCTCAAGGAGGTCTGCGCCGAGGACGTCACCCTGGTGCCCGTCACCGGCGTCATCGAGGAGCTGCGGCTGGTCAAGGACAACACCGAGCGCATCCGGCTCACCGAGGTCGCCGAGCTGGCCTGCCAGGCCTTCGAGGATCTCCTCGCCGGCGGCGAACTGGCGGTCGGGCGCAGCGAACGCGACGTCGCCGCCGACCTGGAGTACCGGATGCGCCGGCTCGGCGCGATGCGGCCCAGCTTCGACACCATCGTCGCCTCGGGACCCAACTCCGCAAAGCCGCACCACACCGCCGGCGACCGCATCATCCACCGCGGCGACCTGGTCATCCTCGATTTCGGGGCACACTCCCGCGGCTTCAACTCGGACATGACCCGCACCGTCGCCATGGGCGAGGCCGACGACTTCACCCGGGAGATCTACGACATCGTCCTGCGCGCCCAGCTGGCCGGCGTCGAGGCCGCCACCCCGGGAACCCCGCTCGTCGACGTCGACGCCGCCGCCCGCTCCGTCATCGAGGACGCGGGTTACGGCGAGTTCTTCGTCCACTCCACCGGCCACGGCATCGGGGTGGAGCTCCACGAGGGCCCCTCCGCGTCCCAGACCGCTGAGGGGGTCCTCGCCGAGCACATGACCCTGACCATCGAACCCGGCATCTACGTGCCCGGGCGCGGCGGGGTCCGCATCGAGGACACCATCCTGATCACCCAGGGGCCGGCCCGCATCATCACGCCCACCAGTAAGGAATTGCGCGTAGTGTAGTCTGGTTAGGTCTGTTATTCAGGATCACCACAACGAGGGAGAGACTCCGTGGCTTCTACCGCCGATTTCAAGAACGGCCTTGTGCTCAAGGTCGACGGCAAGCTGGCTCAGATCATCGAGTTCCAGCACGTCAAGCCGGGTAAGGGGCCCGCGTTCGTGCGCACCAAGCTCAAGGAGGTCCTCTCCGGCAAGACGCTGGACAAGACATTCAACGCCGGCGTCAAGGTCGAGACCGCCACCGTGGACCGCCGCGACATGACCTACCTGTACAACGACGGCACCTCCTACGTCGTCATGGACGAGAAGACCTACGAGCAGTACGAACTCCCCGAGGACAAGTTCGGCGACGCCGCCCGCTTCCTCAAGGAGAACATGCGCGTCCAGGTCTCCTTCCACGAGGGCGAGGCACTCTTCGGCGAGCTGCCGGTCTCCGTCGACCTGGAGATCACCCACACCGAGCCCGGCCTGCAGGGCGACCGTTCCACCGGCGGCAGCAAGCCGGCCACCGTCGAGACCGGCACCGAGATCCAGGTTCCGCTGTTCCTGGAGACCGGCAACGTCATCAAGGTGGACACCCGCACCGGCGATTACCTCTCCCGCGTCACCAACTAGGACACATCACACGTGACCGACACACCTGAGGCGACCACCGACGAGCGCAACTGGCGCCGTCACGGAGCCCGTTACCGCGCCCGTCGGCGCGCCGTAGACATCCTGTTCGAGGCGGAGGCCCGCGACATCGACCCCGTCGCCGTCGTGGAGGACCGCATCTCGCTCTCCCGCGACCCCGACAATGCCGTGGCACCCGTCGCCGACTACACCCGGCAGATCGTCGTCGGCGCCGCCGAGCAGCTCGACACGATCGATGACGCCATCGCGCGCTACCTCTCCGACACGTGGGAGCTGAACCGCCTGCCCGCCGTCGACCGCGCCATTCTGCGCGTCGGCGTGTGGGAGATCCTCTACAACCCCGAGGTCGACGGCGCCACCGCCATCGTCGAGGGAGTGGAGCTGGCCAGCCAGTACGGCAACGACGTCGCGGCGCCCTACATCCACGCCGTGCTCGACGATGTCGTGCAGGAGAACGCGGCGGACAACCCGTTCCGCGATCAGGCCGCGGACGAGATCGTCGAAGAGATCTCGGACGCCGACGCCGATCCGCAGTTCGCGCCGGAGGACCCCGGAGTCGACGCGGAGCCGCGCCACGCCAGCGCCGCGGATCCCGGCCCCGGCCCGGTCCGGAAGCCGGATTCCGCCGACGCGTAGACGCCGGATGCCGCTACCATCGGGGGCATGGACGAATTTTCGATGGAAGAGGCACTCAGCCACCGCGTCGGGCCGGATTTCCGGATCGCCGACGTCGACCCCACCTCCACACCCGGGTTCGAGTGGGACAAGGAGGACTGGGAGACGGAGTTCCACGAGCACGACGACGAACTCGATGAACTCCAGTCGAAGCTGTACGCGAACGCCAGGGCGGAAACACCGGGAACGGGTGGCCTCCTGTTGGTCCTGCAGGGCATGGACACGGCAGGAAAAGGCGGCGTGGTCCGCAACGTGTTCCAGGCCTTCGACCCGGAGTTGCTGGAGATCGCCACGTTCGGCAAACCCACCCCCGAGGAGCGCTCCCACGACTTCCTCTGGCGTATCCGCCCGCATGAGCCGGCGGTCGGCCAGATCGCGATCTTCGACCGCTCCCACTATGAGGACGTGCTCATCCAGCGGGTGCACCAGATGGCGCCGGCGGAGGAGATCGAACGCCGCTACGGGGCCATCGTCGAGTTCGAGCGCGACATGGCCAACCGGGGCATCAGGATCATCAAGGTGATGCTGCACATCTCGAAGGATTTCCAGAAGGAGAATCTCCTCGAGCGACTCGAGGATCCCGAGAAGTACTGGAAGTACAACCCCGGCGACCTCGACGAGCGCGAGCACTGGGTCGAATACATGGAGGCCTACGAGACTGCTCTGCGGCGCACCTCGACCGATTCCGCCCCCTGGTACTGCATCCCGGGCGACCGGAAGAAGTACGCCCGGATGGCGGTGAAATACCTCGTCCTCGACGCGCTGCGCTCCATGGACCTGGAGTGGCCCGAGGCTGACTTCGACGTGGAAGCCGAACTGGAGCGCGCGCGCAAGGCCTGATCAGGCCTGTTCTTCGAGTTCCTGCTCCACCTGGGCACGCAGCTCGGCGAGGTCGTCGGCGGCCGCCTTCACGGCGTCCTGGGTGGAGAGCACGGCGTCGACGGCGGAGCGCAGGGAGGCGCCCAGCTGCTCGTCGTTCATGCCCGCGGCGATGGCCACGTCGCGCTCGGTGCGGACGATGAGGTTCTCGGCCCGGTCGACGATCGTCGCACGGGCGCCGAAGCTCACGGAGTTGACCTGGTTCGCCGCGAGGTAGAGGGTGGGATCGTTGTCGGCGAGCGTCTGATCGGTAACCGAGTCGGCGCGGACGATGA
Organism: Corynebacterium marinum DSM 44953; assembly: GCF_000835165.1. Classification (NCBI taxonomy): domain Bacteria; kingdom Bacillati; phylum Actinomycetota; class Actinomycetes; order Mycobacteriales; family Corynebacteriaceae; genus Corynebacterium; species Corynebacterium marinum. The sequence continues at coordinate 1,398,973 of NZ_CP007790.1, read as the reverse complement.
ACACCGAACCCAGGACCGCGAAGGTGACCGGCAGGTCGTTGAGGTTGGCGGTGGCCACGTCGTTGTCGCCCACGCGCTCGAGCTCGACGTCGAAACCCTTCATGGCGTCGACGAGACGGTCGATGGTGACGGCGGACAGTTCAGTGTTACTCATGGGTGTTCTCCTCCCAGGTGACCAGGTCGGGGAACTGGCCTTCGATCCACTCGTAGGCGCGGAGCACCCCGTCGAGGCTGGACATGACGAATGCGCCGATCTGGTTGCGGCTCAGGCCGTGCTCGACGTTGAGCTGCCGGTGGGCGCTGATGGTCAGGTGGCCCTCGCCCGCGGAGTTCTCGAAGAACCGCAGGGCGGGCATGTACTGGGTCTGGTTCCACTCGTTGACCGCGCCGAGGACCCGGGGGGCCTCGGACTTGGGCACCTCGCCGCGCCACATGGAGTCGCAGATGAGGTGGCCGCGGTCGAAGCTCAGGGCGATGGCGGCGTTGATGAAACCCGTGCGCACGACGGTGGCGGACTGCTCGTCCGGGCCAGCAGGGGCGGACTCCATGCGGTACTGCAGGCCCTCGGCGTCGAGGAGCTCTGCCACGCGCTGCGGGGTAGCGGGGGACACTTCGGTGTCGGGGATGGGGGATCTTGGTGCTGTCGTCACCTGGACCACCCTAGCGGGGCGGGTCCGTCCCCGGAGTCAGGCGCCTCCAGTTCGGGGGCCTTGTCGTACAGTTCCTCCCCGCCGAGCTCGTGCGCGAGTGCGCGGTCGAGGGTGGGGTAGCGGAAGGCGTGGGCGGCGTCGATGAGCACCCGCGGGATGACGCGCTGGTCCGCCAGCGCGAGCTCCTGGGCGCCCTCCTTGCCTAGCAGGATCGCCGGGCCCAGGGTGGGGATGGGGATGATGGCGGGGCGGTGCAGCTGGGTGCTCAGCGCGGCGGTCAGCTCGCGGTTGAGCACGGGATTCGGGGACACGGCGTTGACGGGGCCGGACCAGTCGGGGTCGAGCGCGCCGCGGACGATGATGTCGGTGAGGTCGTCGAGACTGATCCAGGAGAACCAGAAGTTGCCGTCGCCGAAGCTGCCGCCCAGGCCCGTGGAGAACAGGGCCTTGAGCACGGGCAGGAGGCCGCCGCGCCCGGAGACCACCGCGCCGATCCGCAGCTGGATGACCCGCTTGCCGGCGTCGGATGCGGGCGCGGTGGCGGACTCCCAGTCGGCGACGACGTCGGCGAGGAACCCCTCCCCGCGCTGCGAGGACTCGGTCAGTTCCTCCTCGCCGCGGTCGGAGCCGTAGTAGCCGACCGCGGAGGCGGAGATCATGGTGCTCACACCGGGGGTTTCGGCGACCAGGCGGGCCAGGCGGCGGGTGGGCTCCACGCGGGAATCGCGGATGGCCTGCTTGTGGTTGCCGCTGAAGCGCCCGTAGATCGGCTCGCCGGCCAGGTGGACGAGCACGTCGACCCCGTCGAGCAGGTCTGGATCGGGGCTGAAGGGGTCCCATTCCCGCTGGCCGGGCTTGGGGTTCTTGCGGACCAGCTGGATGACCTCGTGGCCGGCGGTGGTCAGCTGGGCGCTCAACGCGCGGCCGACGAGCCCGCGGGAGCCGGTGACCGCCACGGTCAGCGGCTGCTCCGGCTGCAGGTGGGCGATCCGGTCGAGGAAGGCGATGTCGTTGATCAGCTGCTGCTGGCGGTAGGCGAACATGGATTTCAGCGCGGCGCCGGGGACGCGGGTGGTCACCGAGTCGGTGACCAGGGTGCCGTCGGGGTGGTCGGCGAACTCGTGGACGTGGCGCCAGTTGGCCAGCAGCTTGATCGGCGCGGAGGTGCACACGTCCGTGAAGCGGTGGCCGCGGCGGTAATTCGACAGGTCGTGGCGCGCGACCCACTTCAGGCCGGCGGGGAGGGCGAGGATCGTCGTGCCGTCGGAGAGCTTGTCTGCCTGGGTGACCGGCGTGATCGGCGCGAAGGGGGGAGTGAGCCTGGTCAGGGCGCCGGGGCGGGTGTGCCAGTCCCACACGAACTCGCGGGGCGCAGGTACGACGTGACTTGTGGTCAGGCTCACGGGTGGGTATCCCTCTCATCGTCGGTGTGCGCAACCCTCTGCGGTTGGCAGGTGCTAGGATCATCACCAGTCTTCAATCATAGACATCAACAGGACACTGTTCGTCTTTGTCCGACATCCTTTAAAGACCGCACAGAGAGGCGGGGAAGGAGGTCACGATGAGTGAACGCACAGACGCCGCAACGACCGTGGAGCTGCTCGGCTCCGACGACGTCGCGCGTACCGTCGCACGCATCGCGCACCAGATCATCGAGAAAACGGCGCTGGATTCCCCGGACGCCGCGACCATCATGCTGCTGGGCATTCCTTCGGGGGGAGTGCCCCTGGCCGAACGGCTGGCAGCGAAGATCGAGGAATTCTCCGGCGTGGCGGTGCCCGTCGGTGCTCTCGACATCACCCTCTACCGGGACGACCTGCGCAACAAGCCGCACCGCGCGCTCAAGCCCACCACCATCCCCTCCGGCGGCATCGACGGCGCGACGGTGGTGCTGGTGGACGACGTGCTGTTCTCCGGGCGCACCATCCGCGCCGCCCTGGACGCGCTGCGCGACATCGGCCGCCCGGAGAACATCCAGCTCGCCGTCCTGGTGGACCGCGGCCACCGGCAGCTGCCAATCCGCGCCGACTACGTGGGCAAGAACCTGCCCTCCTCACGCGCCGAGGACGTCTCCGTCCTCCTCGAGGCGATCGACGGCCGCGACGCCGTCATCCTCACCCGACCCGATGACCGGGAGAACACCTGATGAAGCACCTGCTGTCCATCGCCGACCTGGACCGCGACGAGATCGTGGGCCTCATGGACGAGGCCGACCGTTTCCGCGAGGCCCTCGAGGGCAGGGAGATCAAGAAGCTGCCCACCCTGCGCGGCCGCACCATCTATTCCCTCTTCTACGAGAATTCCACCCGCACCCGCGCATCCTTCGAGACCGCTGGCAAGTGGATGAGCGCCGACGTGATCAACCTCTCGGCCTCCACCTCCTCGGTGAAGAAGGGTGAATCCCTCAAGGACACCGCGTTGACCCTGGCCGCGATCGGCGCGGACGCCATCATCATGCGCCACCCCTCCTCGGGCGCCGCGCAGCTCGTCGCCGACTGGGTCGCCCCGGGCGGCGTGGGCCCGTCGGTGATCAACGCCGGCGACGGTTTCCACCAGCACCCCACCCAGGCGCTGCTCGACGCCGTCACCATCCGCCAGCGCCTCGGCGACGTGGCGGGACGCAAGGTCCTCATCGTCGGCGACATCCTGCACTCGCGCGTCGTGCGCTCGAACGTGGATCTGCTGTCCACGCTCGGCGCCGAGGTCGTGCTCGTCGCGCCGCAGACCCTCCTGCCCACGGGCGTGGAGAACTGGCCCGTGCGCGTGGCCGAGGATTTCGACGCCGAGATCCCGGACGCCGACGTGGTCATGATGCTGCGCGTCCAGGCCGAGCGCATGCAGGGCGGGTTCTTCCCCTCCCACCGCGAGTACGCCACGTTCTTCGGCCTGTCCAAGGCCCGCGCCGCGAAGATGAAGGACGGGGCGATCATCATGCACCCCGGCCCGATGCTCCGCGGCATGGAGATCAACCACGCCGTCGCCGACTACGGCAACGCGGCCGTGCTCCAGCAGGTCAACAACGGTGTCCACCTGCGCATGGCCGTCCTGTTCACCCTGCTCGCCGCCGACGGCGCACCCGGAATCTAGGAGTATCCATGACCACCACCGACTACCCCGCCACGGGCCCGCTGGCACCCGCCGCGCAGGGCACCCTCAAGCTTGTCGACGTCCGCCCCTACGGCGAGGGGGAACCCGTCACCGTCCTCGTCGAGGACGGCGTGATCGTCGACCTCGACGCCGACCGGGACGTGGAGACGGACCGCACGGTCGACGGCGGCGGCCACGTGCTGCTGCCGGGACTGGTGGACATCCACGTCCACCTGCGCGAGCCGGGCCGCGAGGACACCGAGACCGTCATCACCGGTTCCCAGGCGGCCGCCAAGGGCGGCTTCACCGCCGTATTCACCATGGCCAACACCAGCCCCGTCATGGACCAGCCGGTCATCGCCGAATCCGTGTGGCTCAAGGGCCAGCACGCCGGCATCTGCGACGTCCACCCGGTCGGCTCCATCACCAAGGGGCTGGCGGGCAGGGAGCTCACCGAGTTCGGCATGATGGCCGCCTCGCAGGCGAAGGTGCGGATGTTCTCCGACGACGGCAAATGCGTCGAGGACCCGCAGCTCATGCGCCGCGCCCTCGAGTACGCCAAGGGCCAGGACGTCCTGCTGGCGCAGCACGCCGAAGAACCCCGGCTCACGCAGGGTTCGGTCGCCCACGAGGGGGAGACCGCCGCGAAGCTGGGGCTGCGGGGCTGGCCGCGCGCCGCCGAGGAATCCATCGTCGCGCGCGACGCCCTGCTGGCGCGGGACTACGGCAACCGCATCCACGTCTGCCACGCCTCCACCACCGGCACCGTCGAGCTGCTCAAGTGGGCGAAGTCCCAGGACATCCCCATGTCCGCCGAGGTGACCCCGCACCACCTGCTGCTCACCGACGAGAAGCTGCACACCTACGACGGCACCTTCCGCGTCAACCCGCCGCTGCGCGAGGAGCACGACACCCTGGCGCTGCGCCAGGCGCTGCTCGACGGCGTCATCGACTGCGTGGCCACCGACCACGCGCCGCACGGCTCCGAGGACAAGTGCGTCGAGTTCGAGCACGCCAAGCCGGGCATGCTCGGCCTGGAGACCTCCCTGGCCGTGGTCGCGGAACTCTTCGTCGCCACCGGCCGCGCCGACTGGCGCTGGGTGGCCAAGGTCATGAGCGAGCGTCCGGCCGAGATCGTCCGGCTGCCCGGCCACGGCCGGCCCATCGCGGTCGGCGAGCCGGCGAACCTCACGGTCGTCGACCCGGGCTCCACCTGGACCGCCCGCGGCGAGGACATGGCCTCCAAGGCGGAGAACACCCCGTATGAGGGGATGGAGTTCTCCGCGAAGGTGACCACCACCGTGCTGCGCGGCCGACTGACCTGCGTCGACGGCGCCCCTGCTGAACCGACCGACACCTACCGTTAACCGAATAGAATACGTCTGATTGAATAACATGCAGAATGATACCGACATCTCCGCGAAAGGTGACGCCTTGACGCCCTCCACCCCCACCCGCATCCCGGCAGTGCTCGTGCTTGCCGACGGCCGCACCTTCCGGGGCTTCAGCTTCGGCGCAGCCGGAAAGACCCTCGGCGAGGCAGTGTTCACCACCGCCATGACCGGCTACCAGGAGACCCTGACCGACCCTTCCTACCACCGCCAGATCATCGTGGCCACCGCCCCGCAGATCGGCAACACCGGCTGGAACGACGAGGACAACGAATCCCGCGACGGCTCGATCTGGGCCGCCGGCCTGGTCATCCGCGACCTGGCGCACCGCGTCTCCAACTGGCGCGCGCAGCGCACCCTCCCCGAGGAGATGGAGAAGCAGGGCCTGGTGGGCATCCGCGGCGTCGACACGCGCGCCCTGGTCCGCCACCTGCGCGACAACGGTGCCCAGGCCGCCGGCATCTTCACCGGCGAGGACGCCGGCCGCCCGGTCGACGAGCTCATCGCCGAGGTCAACGCCCAGCCGTCCATGAAGGGCGCCGACCTCACCTCCGAGGTCACCACCTCCGAGGTCTACGAGGTCCCCGCCGAGGGCGAGACGAAGTACACCGTCGTCGCCTACGACCTCGGCATCAAGACCGCCACCCCAGGCCACTTCGCCGCCCGCGGCATCCGCACCGTCGTGGTGCCCGCGCACACCCCCTTCGAGGACCTGGCGCAGTTCCACCCCGACGGCGTGTTCCTGTCCAACGGCCCCGGCGACCCGGCGGCCGCGGACGACCTGGTCGCCACCACCCGCAGGGTCCTCGAGGCCGGCCTGCCGCTGTTCGGCATCTGCTTCGGCAACCAGATCCTCGGCCGCGCCTTCGGCCTGGACACCTACAAGCTCAAGTTCGGCCACCGCGGCATCAACGTGCCCGTCCAGAACATCGTCACCGGCAAGATCGACATCACCTCCCAGAACCACGGCTTCGCCATCGAGGCGCCGGCGGGGGAGTCCTTCGACACCGATTTCGGCCGCGCGCGCGTGACCCACGTCTGCCTCAACGACCAGACCGTCGAGGGAGTCGCCCTGGAGAACGGCCGCGCCTTCTCCGTGCAGTACCACCCGGAGTCCGCCGCCGGCCCGCGTGACGCGAACCCGCTGTTCGACCAGTTCATCGCGATGATGGACGACACCGCCGCCGCAGGCACCGCCGCGGGCGTCGAGAAGTAAGAAACCAGGAAGGAAAAGAAGGAACACATATGCCCAAGCGCACCGACCTCAACCACGTCCTGGTCATCGGATCCGGCCCCATCGTCATCGGACAGGCCTGCGAATTCGACTACTCCGGCACCCAGGCCTGCCGCGTCCTCAAGGAAGAGGGCCTGCGGGTCACCCTGATCAACTCCAACCCGGCCACGATCATGACCGACCCGGAGTTCGCCGACCACACCTACGTGGAGCCGATCGAGCCCGAGTACATCGAGATGATCCTCGCGCGGGAGATCGAGCAGGGCCACCCGGTCGACGCCGTCCTGGCTACCCTGGGCGGCCAGACCGCACTCAACGCCGCCATCCAGCTCGACCGCCGCGGCATCCTGGAGAAGTACGGCGTGGAGCTCATCGGCGCCGACATCGACGCCATCGAGCGAGGCGAGGACCGTCAGAAGTTCAAGGACATCGTCGCCTCCGTCGGCGGCGAATCCGCCCGCTCCCGCGTCTGCCACAACATGGACGAGGTCTACGAGACGGTCGCCGAGCTCGGCCTGCCGGTCGTCGTCCGCCCCTCCTTCACCATGGGCGGCCTGGGCTCCGGCCTGGCGTACAACGACGCCGACCTCAAGCGCATCGCCGGCGGCGGCCTCGCCGCCTCCCCCGAGGCCAACGTCCTCATCGAGGAGTCCATCCTCGGCTGGAAGGAGTTCGAACTCGAGCTCATGCGTGACGCCGACGACAACGTCGTGGTCATCGCCTCCATCGAGAACGTCGACGCCATGGGAGTGCACACCGGCGACTCCGTCACCGTGGCTCCGGCCCTGACGCTCACCGACCGTGAGTTCCAGGAGCTGCGTGACCTCGGCATCGCCATCATCCGCGCCGTCGGCGTGGACACCGGCGGCTGCAACATCCAGTTCGCCATCGACCCGTCGAACGGCCGGATCATCACCATCGAGATGAACCCGCGCGTCTCGCGCTCCTCGGCGCTGGCGTCGAAGGCCACTGGTTTCCCCATCGCCAAGCTGGCCGCGAAACTGGCCATCGGCTACACCCTCGACGAGGTCACCAACGACATCACCGGCGTCACCCCGGCGGCCTTCGAGCCGACCCTGGACTACGTCATCGTCAAGGCGCCGCGTTTCGCCTTCGAGAAGTTCCCCGGCGCCGAGGACACCCTCACCACCACCATGAAGTCCGTCGGCGAGGCCATGGGCATCGGCCGCAACTACATCTCCGGCCTCAACAAGGTCATGCGCTCCCTGGAGCAGAAGCAGACCGGTTTCTGGACCACCTCCGACGAGTTCTTCGCCGGCGAGCGCGCCACCGACCTGGACGCCGTCCTGGAGGACCTCAAGCGCCCCACCGACGGCCGCCTCTACGACATGGAGCTCGCCCTGCGCCTCGGCGCCACGGTCGAGCAGCTCCACGAGGCATCGTCCGTCGACCCGTGGTTCCTTGCCGAGCTCAAGGCCCTGGTGGACTTCCGGCAGGTGCTCATCGACGCCCCCGTGCTCGACGCAGACCTCCTCCGCGAGGCCAAGTACTACGGCCTCTCCGACGCACAGATCGCGGCCCTGCGCCCCGAACTCGCCGGCGAGAGCGGCGTCCGCCGCCTGCGCTGGTCCCTGGGCATCCGCCCGGTGTTCAAGACCGTCGACACCTGCGCCGCCGAGTTCGAGGCGCAGACCCCGTACCACTACTCGGCCTACGAGCTGGATCCGGACGCAGAGTCCGAGGTCGCGCCGCAGACCGAGAAGGACAAGGTCATCATCCTGGGCTCCGGCCCGAACCGCATCGGCCAGGGCATCGAGTTCGACTACTCCTGCGTCCACGCCGCCCTGGAGCTCTCCCGGATCGGCTACGAGACGGTCATGGTCAACTGCAACCCGGAGACCGTCTCCACCGACTACGACACCGCCGACCGCCTCTACTTCGAGCCGCTGACCTTCGAGGACGTCATGGAGGTCTACCACGCGGAGGCCCAGTCCGGCACCGTCGCCGGCGTGATCGTCCAGCTCGGCGGCCAGACGCCGCTGGGTCTGGCGCAGAAGCTCGCCGACGCCGGCGTCCCCGTCGTCGGCACCAGCCCGGAGGCCATCGACCTGGCCGAGGACCGCGGCGAGTTCGGCGAGGTGCTGCGCATCGCCGATCTGCCGGCCCCGGCCTTCGGCACCGCCACCACCTTCGACGAGGCCCGCGCCGTCGCCGACGACATCGGCTACCCGGTCCTGGTGCGCCCGTCCTACGTCCTCGGCGGCCGCGGCATGGAGATCGTCTACGACGAGGAATCCCTCGCCGACTACATCGAGCGCGCCACCGAGCTGTCCCCGGACCACCCGGTGCTCGTCGACCGCTTCCTCGACTCGGCCATCGAGATCGACGTCGACGCGCTGTGCGACGGCGAAGAGGTCTACCTCGCCGGCGTCATGGAGCACATCGAGGAGGCTGGCATCCACTCCGGCGACTCCGCCTGCGCCCTGCCGCCCATGACCCTGGGCGCGGAGGACATCGAGAAGGTCCGCGAGTCCACCAGGGCGCTGGCCCACGGCATCGGCGTCAAGGGACTGATGAACGTCCAGTTCGCCCTCAAGGACGACATCCTCTACGTCATCGAGGCGAACCCGCGTGCGTCGCGCACCGTGCCGTTCGTGTCCAAGGCCACCGGCGTGCACCTGGCCAAGGCCGCGTCCCGCATCATGCTGGGCGCCACCCTGGCGGAGCTCAAGGACGAGGGCATGATCCCGACCGACTACGACGGTGGTTCCCTCCCGCTGGAGCACCCCATCGCCGTGAAGGAGGCCGTGCTGCCCTTCAACCGTTTCCGCCGCGCCGACGGCACCATGCTGGACACCCTGCTCAGCCCGGAGATGAAGTCCACCGGCGAGGTCATGGGCCTGGCGGACAACTTCGGCGCCGCCTACGCCAAGGCGGAGGAGGCCGCGTTCGGCAAGCTGCCGACCGAGGGCCGGGTCTTCGTGTCCGTGGCCAACCGCGACAAGCGCACCCTGATCTTCCCGATCCAGCGCCTGTCCTCCCTCGGTTTCACCCTGCTGGCCACGGCGGGCACCGCCGCGATGCTGCGCCGCAACGGCATCGAGTGCGAAACCGTGCTCAAGGCCTCCGACGTGCGCGACGGGGCGGAGGGGCAGTCCATCGTCGACCTCATCCTCGACGGCGACGTCGACCTCATCCTCAACACCCCGGCAGGTTCCGCCGGAGCACGCCACGACGGCTACGACATCCGCGCTGCCGCGGTGACCTCCAGCGTCCCGCTGGTGACCACCGTCCAGGGCATCACCGCCGCGGTCCAGGGCATCGAGGCCCTGCGCGACGGCGAGCTCACCGTGCGCGCCCTGCAGGAACTCGACCACACGGCGGGGCAGTAGCAGTGACCTTCGGCACCCGGCTTCTCGACGCCGCCGCCTCGCGCGGCCGCCTGTGCGTCGGCATCGACCCGCACCCCTCCCTGATGGAGATGTGGGGGCTCGACGACGACGTCGAGGGCCTGGCTGAGTTCAGCCGCCGCTGCGTGGAGGCCTTCGCCGACACCGCGGCGCTGGTCAAGCCCCAGGTGGCGTTCTACGAGCGCTACGGGTCCGCCGGTTTCCGCGTCCTGGAGGACACCCTGTCCGCCCTGCGCGAAGCAGGCTGCCTCACCGTCGCGGACGCCAAGCGCGGGGACATCGGCTCCACCATGGCCGGTTACGCCGAGGCCTGGCTGGGGGAGAGGTCGCCGCTGCGCAGCGACGCCGTCACCGTCTCCCCCTACCTGGGTGTCGGGGCCCTCGCCCCTGTCCTGGAGCTGGCTGAGCAGACCGGCCGCGGCGTCTTCGTGCTGGCGGCCACCTCCAACCCGGAGGCGGTCGTGCTGCAGAATCACCGGGGTGCCGACGGCCGCACCATCGCCCAGCAGGTGGTGGACGAGTGCGCGCGCCGCAACGAGGCGCACATACAGGACGGGGAGGCCGGGAACGTCGGAGTCGTCGTCGGCGCCACGTTGGCGCAGGCACCCGACCTGTCGCGCCTGGGCGGCCCGGTGCTCATGCCGGGGGTCGGCGCCCAGGGCGCCTCGGCGGGCGATGTCGCCCGGATCGCCGCGGGTGTGGAGCATCTGGCGTTCCCCAATATCTCCCGTGCGGTCCTCGGGACGGGGCCCCGCATCGCGGACCTCCGCTCGGCGGTCGTCACGACTGCCAGTGAATTCCCAGGTCACGAAGATTGAGACTCTGGGCGATCCACCTGGTACTTTAGGAACCGCGACCCTGTGACGTGCCCAAACGGGCACGCCGTCGGGAGAGCGTCCGGGCCGGTGCTAAGCTGGTCCGGAGTCAGTGAGTTGCAGACGTCGCATGTCAGCGTCAGCCGCTGAGAACAGGTACCCATGTATCTGGACAACAGACATATCCCCTTTCGAATCGGAGGAATCCCGTGGCCCTTCCCCAGTTGACCGATGAGCAGCGCAAGCAGGCTCTCGCCAAGGCCGCTGAGGCCCGCAAGGCACGTGCAGAGCTCAAGGAACAGCTCAAGCGCGGCGACACCAACCTCAAGGAAGTTCTGGACCAGGCCCAGGACAACGAGATCATCGGCAAGACCAAGGTCTCCGCTCTGCTGGAGGCTCTTCCGAAGGTGGGCAAGGTCAAGGCCAAGGAGATCATGGAGCAGCTGGAGATCGCCCAGACCCGCCGTCTGCGCGGCCTCGGCGACCGTCAGCGCCGTGCCCTGCTGGAGCGCTTCGGCTTCTCCGAGGACTAGGCGATGACCGGCGAGAACCCAGCGGGTCGGCTTGTCGTCCTGGCCGGCCCCTCCGCGGTGGGGAAATCCACCGTGGTTCATCGCCTGCGCAGCACCGTCGACCGCCTCTATTTCAGCGTGTCGATGACCACCCGGGCCCCCCGGCCCGGTGAAGTCGACGGAGTCGACTACTTCTTCGTCACCCCGGATCAGTTCCAGGAGAACATCGACCGCGGTCTGATGCTCGAATGGGCAGACATCCACGGCGGCATCCAGCGGTCGGGTACTCCGGCCGCTCCCGTGCAGGAGGCCCTGTCCCAGGGCCGTCCCGTGCTGGTCGAGGTTGATCTCGAGGGGGCCCGCAACGTGAAGTCGATGATGCCCGAGGCACTGTCCGTCTTCCTGGCCCCGCCGTCCTGGGAGGTGCTCGTCGAGCGCCTGACCGGTCGCGGGACGGAACCGGAGGATGTCATCGCGCGTCGTCTGGAGACCGCCCAGGAAGAGCTCGCCTGTCAGGGCGAGTTCGACCACGTGGTGGTCAACGAGGACGTGGATGACGCTGTTTCCGACATCAGTGATATCCTGCAGGGCAGACTTCCCCTGACTTCGACCCGTTCGCGGGAAAGCGCAGGTAAAGAATAATTTCAACCCAGGAAAAGGTGTACGTGACCAACGTGAGCAACGAGACGTCCAACTCCACCGCCGTCTACGATCCGCCGGAGGGCATCACCGCCCCGCCGATCGACGCGCTGCTGGCCAAGGTGTCCTCCAAGTACGCGCTGGTGATCTTCGCGGCCAAGCGTGCCCGCCAGATCAACAGCTACTACCAGCAGCACGATGAGGGCGTCTTCGAGTTCGTCGGTCCGCTGGTGACCCCCGAGCCCGGCGAAAAGCCGCTGTCCATCGCGCTGCGCGAGATCGACGCAGGTCTGCTCGAGCACGAGGAAGGCCACTAGCCTCCCCCGTTTCCGGTGAGCGCCCCCTGACACGAAAGTGCCGGGGGGCGTTTTCCGTGTCCGCACGGTGTCCGTCCGGGTTTCCCCGGCGGCGTCGGTGTCGGTGGCGGTCGGTAGAGTCGGGGGAGACCAATCGTGAACTGGAATCGTGGGGAGCATCTGCATGACTGACCAGCACCAGCCGCGCCGTATCGTCGTGGGAGTGTCCGGGGGCATCGCCGCCTACAAGGCCTGCCATCTGGTGAGGGACCTCAAGGAGGCCGGTGACGACGTGCGCGTGGTTCCCACCCCGGGGGCCCTCAACTTCGTCGGCGCGGCGACATTCGAGGCGCTCAGCGGGCATCCGGTGTCCACCACCGTGTTCGATGCAGTCGACGAGGTGCAGCACGTCCGGATCGGGCAGGAGGCCGACGCGGTGGTCATCGCCCCGGCCACCGCGGACGTGATCGCCCGCCTGGTGGCGGGGCGGGCGGACGACCTGCTCACCGCGACCGTGCTGGTGGCCACGTGCCCGGTCATCGTCGTTCCGGCGATGCACACGGAGATGTGGCGCAACGCGGCGACGCAGGCGAACGTCGCGACGTTGCGTGAGCGGGGTGTCATCGTGCTGGAACCCGCGCACGGGCGGCTGACCGGCAAGGACACCGGTGCGGGCAGGTTGCCGGAACCGGACCAGATCGCGGAGCTGGTGCGCGCGGTCCTCGACGGTGCCAACCTCACCCCCGACTGGCAGGGCAGGAAGGTGCTCATCACCGCCGGCGGCACGCAGGAGAACCTCGACCCGGTGCGTTTCCTGGGCAACCGCTCCTCCGGCCGGCAGGGATTCGCGCTGGCGGAGATCGCCGCCCACCGGGGGGCGAAGGTGAGGATCGTCGCCGGCGACACCGACCAGCTGCCGACGCCCTCGGGGGCCGTCATCGAGAAGGTGGGCAGCGCGCGGGAGATGGCGGCGGCCGTCGAGAAGCACGCGGCGGAGGCCGACGTGATCATCATGGCCGCGGCAGTGGCGGATTTCCGGCCGGTCTCCGAGGCCGGGGCGAAGATGAAGAAGGGTTCGGACGACGACTCCCTGACCACCGTCCGGCTCGTCGAGAACCCGGACATCCTGGCGTCCACCGTGCGGTGCCGGCGCGAAGGTGCGGTGCCGGCGGCGACGACCATCGTGGGTTTCGCCGCGGAGACCGGGGACGGGACGCATTCGGCGCTGGATTTCGCGAAGGCGAAGCTGGAGCGCAAGGGCTGCGACCTGCTGATGTGCAACGAGGTGGGGGAGGGCCGGGTGTTCGGGCAGTCCCGCAACCGGGGTTGGCTGCTCACCGCTGACGGGAGGGTGTCCGAGGTCGCCGACGGCTCCAAGCACGCCGTGGCCGCGCGGATCCTCGAGGCGGTGGACGAGCTGCGTAATTGACGAATTTAGACAGCTTGGTCTATATTGGGCGGGACGCTCAGTTGCAGTTGTATATCCGCCATTCGTAAAGGACCACCCACGTGCCAGAGAACCCCGCCACCACCACCGTGGCCTTCGACAAGCCCGCACCGATCCGTCTGTTCACCAGCGAATCGGTGACCGAGGGGCACCCGGACAAGATCTGCGACGCCATCTCCGACGCCGTGCTCGACGCCATGCTCGCGCAGGACCCCCGCTCGCGCGTCGCCGTGGAGACCCTGGTCACCACCGGCCAGGTGCACGTTGTCGGCGAGGTCACCACGGAGTCCTACGTGGACATCGCCGGGTTGGTCCGCAAGACCCTGGTGGACATCGGATTCACCTCCTCCGAGGTGGGCTTCGACGGCCGCACGTGCGGCGTCAACGTCGCCATCGGCGAGCAGTCGCACGAGATCGGCGCCGGCGTGACCACCTCGCAGGAGGCCCGCTCGGGTGCCACGATCGACGACGACGACCGTGAGGGCGCCGGCGACCAGGGGCTCATGTTCGGCTACGCCACCAACGAGACCCCGGAGTACATGCCGCTGCCCATCGCGCTGGCCCACCGCCTCTCCCGGCGGCTGACCCAGGTGCGCAAGGAGGGTACCGTGCCCCGGCTGCGCCCGGACGGCAAGACCCAGGTCACCTTCGAGTACGACGAGAACGACCGGCCCGTCCGCCTGGACACGGTGGTCATCTCCACCCAGCACGACCCGGACGCCACCCAGGAGTGGCTCGCCGCGCAGCTGCGCGAGCACGTCCTGGACTGGGTCATCGCCGACGCCGGCCTGGAGGGCATGGTCGACGACAAGATGGTGCTGCTGGTCAACCCCTCCGGCTCCTTCATCCTCGGCGGCCCCATGGGCGACGCCGGCCTGACGGGCCGCAAGATCATCGTCGACACCTACGGCGGGATGGCGCGCCACGGCGGAGGCGCCTTCTCCGGCAAGGACCCCAGCAAGGTCGACCGTTCCGCCGCCTACGCCATGCGCTGGGTGGCCAAGAACATCGTCGCCGCCGGGCTCGCCGAGCGGGTCGAGGTCCAGGTCGCCTACGCCATCGGCCGCGCCGCCCCCGTCGGCCTGTACGTGGAGACCTTCGGCACCGCCGCCGCGGGCCTCACCGACGAGGACATCCAGGGCGCGGTGGAGAAGGTCTTCGACCTCCGCCCGGCGGCCATCATCCGCGAGCTGGGGCTGCTCGCCCCGATCTACAGCCAGACCTCGGCCTACGGCCACTTCGGCCGGCTCGATCTCGACCTGCCCTGGGAGCACACCGACCGCGTGTCCGATCTGCAGGCGGCTCTCGGCCGCTAAGGTGGTTGTCCATGGCCACACCCCGCGTCCCCGCAGCACACAGGCCGGTGGCACGGGTTCTCCCGCTCCTCGGCCTGGCGCACCTGGACCGGATCTTCGACTACCGGGTCTCCGCCGACGACGATGAGGCCGCCCAGCCGGGGGTGCGGGTGCGCATCCGCTTCGCCGGACGCCTGGTCGACGCCATCCTGCTGGAACGCGCCGCCGAATCCGCGCACGAAGGATCCCTGCGCTACCTCGAGCGGGTGATCTCCCCGGAAATCGTGTACCCGCCGCGCACCGCCGCGCTTGTCGACGCCCTCTGCGACCGCTACGCCGGCATCCGTTCCGATCTCATCCGTTCCGCCATCCCGTCCCGGCACGCCCGCGCGGAGGAGTCGGACACCTCCACCCCCTGGGCGGAGCTGGGGGAGGTCCAGGAGCCGGACCTGTCCTCATGGTCCGCCTACCAGCACGGCGAATCCTTCGTCGATGCGGTGCTCGCCGGCCGGACGGCGCGCGCGGCCTGGCAGATCGCCCCGGGCGACTCCTGGGCGGACGCGCTCGCCGCCCTGGCCGTGAAGGTGGTCCGGGACGGCGGGGGAGCGCTTCTGGTGGTGCCGGACCAGCGGGATGTCGACCAGCTCGAGGAGGCGCTGCGGGGGCTGGTCTCGGCGAAGCAGGTGACCACGCTCACCGCGGGCCTGGGGCCGCAGGCCCGCTACCGGCGTTTCCTCTCGATTCTCGACGGGCAGTCCCGGCTCGTGGTGGGGACCCGTTCCGCCGCGTTCGCGCCGGTGGCGGACCTGCGCCTGGCAGTGATCCTCCACGACGGCGACGAGAACCTCGTCGATCCCCGCGCGCCCTACGCGCATGCCCGCGAGGTCCTCACCACCCGCAGCTCGCTGGAAGGCTGCTCGCTCATCCTCGCCGGGCACTCCCGGACCGCCGAGGCGCAGTTGCTCGTCGAATCAGGGTGGGCGCACGACCTGGTGGCGCCGCGTGAGACGATCCGGCAGCGTTCCCCGCTGATCCGCGCCGCCGCCGACACCGAGTTCGAACTTGTCCGCGACCCGCTGGCGGCGTCCGCACGACTGCCGAAGCAGGCCTTCGACGCCCTGCGCGGATCCCTGGAACGCGGCGAGCCGGCCCTGATCCAGGTCCCCCGCAAGGGCTACGTTCCCACCTTGGCCTGCGGGTCCTGCCGGGCTCCGGCCAGATGCCGGCACTGCAACGGCCCCCTGGGGCTCCCGGCAGGCGCGGGGGAGCAGGGCGGTGTGCCCACCTGCCGGTGGTGCGGCCGCCCCGACGCCCGCCACCGGTGCGCCGAATGCGGCTCCGTCCGGCTGCGCGCCGTGGTGCTGGGCGCCGACCGGACCGCCGAGGAGCTGGGCCGGGCCTTCCCCTCCACCCGCGTGATCGCCTCCGGGGGAAACAAAGTGGTGGACGCGGTCGACCACAAGCCTGCGCTGGTCGTGGCCACCCCCGGCGCGGAGCCCCGCGTGCGGGAGGGCGGCTACGGGGCGGCGCTGCTGCTGGACACCTGGGCGATGCTCGGGCGCCAGGACCTGCGCGCCACCGAGGACACTCTCGCCGCGTGGACCGCCGTGGCCTCCCTGGTCGCCCCCGCCTGGCGCGGCGGGGAGGTGGTCGTCGTGGCGGATCCGGGGTTGCCCGTGGTTCAGTCGTTGATCAGGTGGGACATGGTCGGCGCCGCGGCCCGCGAGCTGGCCCAACGTTTCGACGTCCGCTTCCCCCCGGCCGTCCACATGGCCGCCGTCGACGGCGCGAACACCGCACTGGACACCTTCCTCGAGATCCTGGAGTTGCCAGAGCACACCGAGGTGCTCGGGCCGGTCGACCTCCCGCCCGGTGTCCACCTGCCCGGCGAGTACGACGAACGCCGTTTCGGCCCCGCCCAGCGCATCCTGCTGCGCACCCCGCTGGGCCCGCGGTCGGTGCTGGGCAAAGCGTTGAAGGCTGCCACGGTGGCGAAGGCCGGGCGCAGGGACGACCTTCCGCTGCGGATCCAGGTGGACCCGATCCACATCGGCTAGGTGGTGAGCCATTGGTGAAATCGAATGAAGGTTCGAAAGTTGATGCCGGAGGTCCCGGGGGGTTGCTAATATCGAACACGTAAGCGAGTTGAGGGGATGTCGGGGGAGGCCAGTCGTGCCAGGGGGTGCAATGAACAAGCAACAGATGACGGACATCGTCGACCGGGTCGAGGGGGCTCTCACCGAACTCTCCGGACTGATGGCGGATCCCGCGGCCGTGGTCGTGGACGAGGTCCGGGAGGGATTCGAACGCCTGGAGAAGATCTGGGGCGCCAAAGGATTCATCGACGCGGCCTTCGCCTACGCCGCGGACCGGGCGGGCGCGGGAAAGTACGTCGGGGCGGTGCACACCTCCGAATACCTGACCAGGGCGCTGGGCGTGTCCAAATCCGAGGCGCGCGCCCGACTCCGCCGGGGAGACGCGCTCTTCGCGCCACCGGGGAATGAACCGCGGCCCGAGCCGGATCCGGAACCCGGTGAAACCGAGGAGCAGCGCCGCGCCAGGGAGGAGGCCGCCGAGCGCATCCGCCGCGAGGAGGCCGAACGCCGCCGCCGGGAGGAAGCAGCCCAGCGCAAGGCCCGGGACGCCGCCCGCAAGGCCGAGTCCGCGGAGAAACAGGCGATGATCATCCGTGAGCTGGAGCACCTGAACACCTACTCGGATCCCACCTACCAGGAACTTCTCGCCAGCGCCCTCGACGAGGCCGGCCGGCGCCCCCTGGAGGATCTCCGCACCTGGCTGCGGGGAAGAATCCGGCAGGCCAACCGGAAGGGCCGGACGCCGGAGGGGAAGAAGGACCCCTTCGCCGCCCTCCGGAAGCGGAAGATCGTCATCGGGGCGCAGGACGCCGACGGCGGGGCACACGTGTCGATGTACCTCGACGGGGCCGGCCTGGCGATACTCAAGGCCGCCCTCGCCCCGGGCCGGCTCCCGGGAGCCAACGCCTCGGTGCCCGCCGAAGAAGACCACCGGCCGTCGGCGGCCCGCCTGGTCGACCAGCTGATGGTCATCCTGCGCCGCTACCTGGACGGCGATTCCGCCCTGGCCCGCACCGGCGTGGGATCGGTGGTGGTGTCCATGACCGCCGCCGAACTCGGTGACCTCCGGGCCGACGACCGGTTCCCGACCAACACCGGCCACCTGCTCACCCCGGCGGACATCCTCCGGCTGGGCGCCGCCCGCCACGACATCGGGGTGCTGCACGACGAACAGGGCGCGGCACTGGACCTGGGGCGCACCAGCCGCTCCGCCAGCCTCACCCAACGCCTGGCGCTCTTTGCCCAGGAACTGTGCTGCACACGCCCCGAATGCACCACCGGGCTGTGCGACTCAGAGATCCACCACATGGTGAGCTGGCTGGCGAAAGGCAACACCGACATAGAGAACCTGACCATCCTCTGCCGCACCCACCACCCCGCCAACCGGGATCAACGCGACGGGGCAGGCGGCCTGGGGCACATGGACAAAGACCCCGACACGGGACGGGCCGGGTGGACACCGCCGGACGGCGGCCCCGTCGAGTTGAACGAGACCGAATTCCAGCAGCACTCCGCCGGGGCCAAGATCCGGAGGAGAAGGCCGCCGCCCGGGGACGCGGCCTGACCGGACAGGCAGGCGCGGAATTCTGCCTGTAACAGGGGAGAAGTAGACTACGGGGACGACACGCCCGCGAAGAAGGAGCCCGCACCACCCATGACTATCCGCGACATCCGAATGTTCGGTGACCCGGTCCTGACCACCCGGTCCGACGAGATTACCGAATTCGACGACGCCCTGCGAGCGCTCGTCGACGACATGCTCGAGACGATGGACCATGCCGGCGGAGTCGGCCTGGCCGCCAACCAGATCGGCCTCACCCGCCGAATCTTCGTCTACGACTGCAGTCATATCGAGGACGGCCTGCGCGGGCACATCATCAACCCTGTGTGGGAGGCAATCGGCGAGCAGACCCAGACCGGTCAGGAAGGCTGCCTCTCCATCCCGGACATCTCCATGGACACCGAGCGTTTCGAGACGGTCAGGGTCTCCGGCCGGGACGTCGACGGCCACCCCGTCGCCATGGTCGCCTCCGGGCTGATGTCGCGCTGCATCCAGCACGAGACCGACCACCTGGACGGGGTGCTCTTCCTCAAGCGCCTGAGCCCCGAGCTCCGCAAGGAAGCCATGGCCACCATCCGCACCTCCGACTGGTTCAACTCTTAATAAGGAGCATCCCCACCGCATGCGTCTCATTTTCGCCGGAACCCCCGAACCAGCGGTCGTCGCCCTCCAGCGGCTGCTGCAGTCAGACCATGAGGTCGTCGCCGTCCTCACCCGCCCGGACGCCCGCCGCGGGCGGGGCCGGACCCTCCACCCCTCCCCGGTGTCCGCCCTCGCGCAGGAGCACGGCATCGAGGTGCTCACCCCGGCCACCCTTAAAGCCGGAACCGAGGACGGGGACGCCATCCGTGCCCGGCTCGCGGAACTGGCGCCGGACGCCGTCCCGGTCGTCGCCTACGGCAACCTCATCCCCGCCGACCTGCTCGATCTGCCCGCCCGCGGCTGGATCAACCTGCACTTCTCCCTGCTTCCCGCCTGGCGTGGCGCGGCCCCGGTCCAGGCGGCGATCCGGGCCGGCGACGACATCACCGGCGCAGCCACCTTCCGTATCGAGGAAGGGCTGGACACCGGTCCCGTCCTCGGTACCGTCACCGAGGTGATCCGCCCCACCGACACCACCGACGACCTGCTCACCAGGCTGGCCTACTCGGGCGCCGAGCTGCTGGCCGCCACCATGGACGGTCTGGCGACCGGGGCGATGGTCCCGCAGCCGCAGACCGGTGACCCCACCTACGCGCCGAAAATCACCACCGAGGATGCGCGCATCGACTGGAGTGCACCCGACTTCGCCGTCGACCGCCACATCCGCGCCCACACCCCGGGTCCCGGCGCCTGGACGATGCTCGGCGAGGAACGCATCAAGATCGGCCCCGTCACCCGTAGGCCGGAGGCTGACGGCCCCGCGCCGGAACTCGCCCCCGGGCAGATTCACGTGGGCAGGAACACCGTCACAGTCGGCACCGGCACCGGCGCGGTGACCCTCGGCGAGGCCCAGCCGCCGGGGAAGAAGATGATGAACGCCGCCGACTGGGCCCGCGGCAACTCGACCCTTCAATCCGGAGAGCAGGTGACCTTCTCATGAGCGGCGGATTCCGATCCCGGTCCAGAGGCGGCCAGGAACCCCAGAAGCAGGACCCCCAGAAACGTGCCGACGCCCCCGCGAAGGCCGCCAAGGCCCGTAAAGCGGCCCCCCAGCGGTCACGGCCGCAGGGCGGGAACAAGCCCCCGGCGAAGAAGCAGGCGACGCGGACCTTCCCCGGCCTGGACGCCCCGCGGCTGCTGGCGCACGAGGTGCTCACCCGGGTGCGGGAGGATGAGGCCTACGCCAACCTCATCCTGCCGCGCCTGCTGCGGGAACGCAGGATCGTCGACCGTGACGCGGCCTTCACCACCGAGATCACCTACGGCACCCTGCGCGCCAAGGGCGTGCTCGACGCGGTCATCGCCGAGAGTTCCACCCGCCCCCTCGACAAGATCGCCCCCGAGGTGCTCGACGCGCTGCGGTTGGGTGCCTACCAGCTGCTCTACACGCGGGTGGAGCCCCACGCGGCGGTCGACACCACCGTGCGACTGGTGGAGGCCAGCGGCAACGAGCACGCCAAGGGCTTCGCCAACGCCGTCATGCGCACCATCACGCGCACCCCGGCGGACAAGTGGATCGCCCTTCTCACCCCGCCCGGCGAGATCGCCGCGGTGGCGTTCCGCAACGCCCATCCGACCTGGATCGCGGAATCCTTCTCCCGGGTCCTGGGCCTGGGGGAACTCGACGCCGCCCTCGACGCGGACTCCGAGCGCCCCACCGTCCACCTGGTCGCGCGCCCCGGCGAACTCACTGCCGAGGAACTTGCCCTGATCACCGGTGGCGAGGAAGGCCAGTACTCGCCCTACGCGGTGCACCTCGGCTCCGGCGACCCCGGCGACCTTGAGCTGGTCCGCGACGGCCTGGCGGGGGTGCAGGACGAGGGCTCGCAGCTGGTCGCCCGCGCGGTTGTGGAGGCACCGCTGGAAGGCGAAGACGGCGGCCGGTGGCTCGACCTCTGCGCCGGCCCCGGCGGCAAGGCCGCCCTGATGGGGGCCCTGGCGCGTATCGACGCCGCCCACGTCGACGCCGTCGAGGTCTCCCCGCACCGCGCGAAACTGGTGGAGCAGTCCACCCGCGGCCTGCCGGTGACCGTGCACGTCGCCGACGGCCGCGACCCGGGTCTCGAACCCGGTTACGACCGCGTGCTTGTCGACGCCCCCTGCTCCGGCCTCGGCGCCCTCCGCCGCCGCCCCGAGGCGCGCTGGCGCAAGGAGGAAGCCGACATCGCCGAGCTCAACCCCCTCCAGTTCGACCTGCTGGCCTCCGCGCTGAAACTGGTCCGCCCCGGCGGCGTGGTCGTGTATTCGACGTGTTCCCCCGACCTGCGCGAGACCCGCCAGATCGTGGACAAGGCCGTGAAGGAACTCGGTGCCGTCGAGGTCGACGCCCATGAGCTGGTCGCGCCGATGTCGGACGTGGGCAACGACAAGAGCGTCCAGATGTGGCCCCACCGCCACGGCACGGACGCGATGTTCTTCGCGGTGCTGCGCCGAGGTGCCGGCGGCTGACGGTTGACGGCCCCTAACGCCCCCGGAACTGAGGGGCGCGCTTCTCCGCCCGTGCGGCCCGGGATTCCTCCACGTCCCCGGAGAGCCACGCCGCCGCGGCGGCCTCCTCCCGCTCGGCCCTCGTGTAGGGCCGGTGCGAGGTGTGGGAGAACTCGTACTTGAGGTGGCGGAGGGTGAGCGGCGCCTTGGTGGCCAGCAGCTCGGCGACTGCCAGCGCGTCCTCGAAGCCGCCGGCCCGGAGGGCGTAACCCGAGCGCACGGCGTCTTCGGCGGACAGGGCGGCCCCGGTGAAGAGCATCGTCCGCGCGATCGCCCCGCCCACGAGGTGCTCCAGGGTGCGGATGGTCACCTCGTCGAGGGCGATGGCCACATCCACGATGGGCACCCGGAACAGCGCGGTGCCGTCGACCACGCGCAGGTCACACGCCATCGACAGCTGGGTGCCCGCGCCGATCGCCGGGCCGTTGACCCAGGCGACCACGGGGACCGGCAGCGTCTGGATGGTGCCGAGCATCTCCAGTAGGCGCGGGTAGAAACCCCCGGAGTAGACGTCGCCGGACAGGTCCGCACCCGCGGAGAACACCGTGCCGTCGCCGTGGAGCAGGACCACCCGGGCACCGTCCTCCACCGCAGCCAGCATCGCTTCCTCGATTGCGTCGCACATGGGGATGTCGAGCTTGTTTCGCTTGGGGTGGTTATTGAGCCGGATTACCCGGATCCGCCCGTCGGCATGGTCGGCGGTGAGCACCAGCGGTTGTTCGGCTTGTCCGGTCTGCGCGGCGTGGTCGGTCACGGGGGAGGTCCTCTTCCTGGGGTCAGTTTCCTGGGGTCACTGCTTCGGCACCTTCTCATCCTGCCCTACCTGCTCCCGCCCCACGCCCGGAACGGGGAGTCAGGAGATGAGCTCGATCTCATCTTCCCGGAGCTGCTGTTCCTGCCGCATCGCACGTTTCCTCAGGTGCTCCTCGAAGGTCTCCGCGTAGGGTGTGCCGACCAGCTCCCAGGATCCGCCGATCGGTTCCGGCCAGGAGCTCATCCGCGCGTCGACGATGGCGGCGGTGAGCGCTGTGCGCGCTGCCGGGCAGTATTGCTGCACCTGCTCCCCGAAGTCGGTGATCTGGAATTCCTCGCCCCGCCGCGCGGTGAACACACCTACCGTGCGACCCAGCTCGATGATGTCGCTGAGGATGGTGACCTCGCTGGCGGAGCTGACCGACGTGGAACATATGCCCCGGTAGTGGCCCGGGTGCAGCTCGGGGAACTTCTCGACGAGTTTGCGCACCTGCTTCACGGGCAGGTAGCCGTGCTTGCCCAACCGTGGAGGGTTGTCACCATCGGCCATGCTGATCAGGGCCAGCAGGACAGGCAGGTCGGGTTGCGCACGCATGATCGGCGCGACGTCGGGGAGCGCGAAGGGCCGGCCGCGCTCGGCGAGCACGGTGTAGAGCTCCAACGTCCGCCGGGGATCGGGCACCTCGGGGTGCATGAGATCGAGCAGTTCATCCACGATGACCGCCCGCTCGACGTCGGGCGGCAGGGGATCTCCGGAGCGCGCCCGCATTACGGCGTTGTACTCCGCGAGGCTCATCGCGGGGTTCGGCAGCAGAGGTTCGGGGTCGACCGGGCCGGTGCCGTAGGGGTCGGCGAAGTGGGTGTCGGCCTCGACGATCTCCACGTCGAACACCCACCCCTTGAGCCTGCTGAGGATGAGCTCCATGCGGCGGAAGCTGGGGAGCAGGGGGTTGCGCATCCGCGACTCGTCCAGGTCCTGGTGCCTGAAGTGGGATTGAGCGTGCCCGGCGTAGTTGCCGTCGTGGTGGAGGACGGCGTCCGGGGTCGGATACCTGCCCACGGTGATGCAGATGCGGTTGACCAGTTCCTCACCGGTCATGAACGGGTCGACCGGCATGTGCCGGACGAACGGTGTGTGGGCCCCCTGGAGCGTGATGGTCGCGAATAATTCATGGCTGAAAGGACTGATGTGCACGGTGGTTTCCCCCTGGTTGTGGTGTGTGCCTCCAGCACAGCACGGCGCCGGGCCCCCTGCGCGGCCGCGTTCGGGATTCTGTGGATAATTCCGCGCCCGGAGCAAAGCTGTGGATAATTCCGCCTAGAATCGGGCAGGAAGGGAACGCACATGATCTAGCTCGCACTGTTGTTTCTCGTCGATCTGGCGGCCTGGGGCTGGCCGGCCACGGCACGTCGGCTGCGGCGCTGGCCGGGGCGGTGATCGCGGTGCACGCGGTGCACGCGGGGGTCCGGTTGAGCGGGGAGAGCACCGGCAAACGCCCGGCGTCCCCCGCGTACACTGAACCTCATGGCTACCCCGATCATCGCACCCAGCATCCTCGCCGCTGACTTCTCCAGACTCGGCGAGGAGGTCCGCGCCGTAGCGAACGCGGACTGGATCCATGTGGACATCATGGACGGACACTTCGTCCCCAACCTCTCCTTCGGCCCCGCGATCACGAAGACCGTGGACGGGATCACCGACCAGGTGCTCGATGTGCACCTGATGATCGAGAACCCGGAGGAGTGGGTCGACCAGTACATCGACGCGGGCGCGGACTGCGTCATTTTCCACGTCGAAGCCGCCGACGACCATGTCGCGTTGGCCCGCCACCTGCGGGAGAAGGGCGTGCGCGCCGGGTTCTCCCTCAAGCCGGGCACCCCGATCGAGCCCTACCTCGCGGACCTGCGCTTCTTCGACCTCGTCCTGGTGATGAGCGTGGAACCGGGCTTCGGCGGGCAGTCCTTCATGCCGGATCAGCTGGAGAAGGTCCGCACCCTGCGCGAGACGATCGACAACAACCGGTTGACCACCCTGATCGAGATCGACGGCGGCATCTCCGAGAAGACCATCGGGCAGGCCGCGGATGCCGGCTGCGACGCTTATGTCGCGGGCTCGGCGGTGTACGGCAAGGACGACCCGGCGGCGGCCGTCGACGAGCTGCGCCGGCTGGCCACCCGTTAGGGACAGATGGACCACAGCATGGAAACCGCCCTCGCGGCGGCCGTCGCGGCGGGCGAGTCCGTCCGCGGGACGACGAGCCCCAATCCGCCGGTGGGTGCGGCGATCCTGGACCGGCAGGGCAACCTGGTGGGCACCGGCGCCACGGAGCCGGCGGGCGGAGCCCACGCCGAAATCGTCGCGCTGCGCGAGGCAGGGGAGAAGGCGGAGGGCGGCACGGCCGTCGTCACGCTGGAACCCTGCAACCACACCGGCCTGACGGGGCCCTGCTCGCAGGCCCTGCTCGCGGCCGGCATCGAGTTCGTCTACTACTGCCACCCCGACCCCGACCCGAAGGCGCAGGGCGGGGCGGACCACCTCCGTCAGCAGGGGGTGGGGGTCGAACGGCTCGACCGGGACGTCGACACACTCCGGCCGTGGCTGACTGCGGTGCGCAGGAACCGGCCGCATGTCACCCTGAAGTTCGCCCAGACCCTCGACGGATTCACCGCGGCGCTGGACGGCTCGAGCAAGTGGATCACCGGCGACGAAGCTCGCCGCCACGTCCACGCGGACCGCACGAAGCGGGACGCGGTGATCATCGGCACCGGTACCGCGATCGCGGACGACCCCTCGCTCACGGCGCGTGACGGCGCCCTCGAACTGCCCAACCAGCCGCGCCGGGTGGTCATCGGCGGCAGGTCGCTGACGGGCCACGCCCGCAACCTGCACCACCTGGGGTTCGAGCAGTACCGGGGAATCCCCGATGCACTCTGGCGGTTGTGGGATTCAGGTGCCCGGGACGTCCTCGTCGAGGGTGGCGCCCACCTGGCCTCCGGTTTCATGGAGTCGGGCACGGTGGACGCGATCCAGGCGTACATCGCCCCCAAGCTTCTCGGGCAGGGCCGTTCCGTGCTCACCGAGGCGGTGGGGCTGACGATCGCCGAAGCCGCCGAATTCACCCTGCGTCACGTCACCCGCCTGGGCGATGACGTGCTGCTGGAACTGACCCGAAAGGACTGACCGTATGTTCACCGGACTCGTCGAGGAGGTCGGCACCGTCGCCGCCCTCGAGCCGCAGGGCGACGCCCTCCGCCTGACCATCGAGGCGCCCAAGGTGCTTTCCGACGCCGCGTTCGGCGACTCCATCGCCGTCAACGGCGTGTGCCTGACCGTCACCGACTTCGACGAGCGCCGTTTCACAGCGGACGTCATGCAGGAGTCTCTGGACCGCACGGGGCTGGGGCAGCTGGTGGTGGGATCGCCGGTCAACCTGGAGCGCGCCCTCGCCGCGGGCGCCCGGCTCGGCGGCCACATCATGCAGGGCCACGTGGACGGCACCTCCCGGCTGCTGAGCCGCACCTCCTCGGAGCACTGGGACGTGCTGCGTTTTTCGCTCGGGCAGGAACTGGCCCGCTACGTCGTGGAGAAGGGATCCATCGCGGTCAACGGCACCTCCTTGACTGTCTCGGCGGTGGGGGAGGACTGGTTCGAGGTCAGCCTCATCCCGACCACCCTCGCGGAAACCACCCACGGCCGGCTCGCAGAGGGGGATGTGGTCAACCTCGAGGTCGACGTCCTGGCCAAGTACGTGGAGAAGATGCTCGGTGCCAGGGCCGAAGGCCGCGCCGACGGCGCCGAGGGCTAAGGTTAACGTTCGTGAGTGACGAATCTGTGGACCCGAACGGCCGCCTGCGCCTGGACTCCGTCGAGCGCGCGATCGCCGACATCGCTGCCGGAAAGGCGGTCGTCGTCGTGGACGACGAGGACCGGGAGAACGAGGGGGACCTCATCTTCGCGGCGGAGCTGGCGACTCCGGAGCTGGTGGCCTTCATGGTCAGGTACAGCTCCGGCTACATCTGCGCCGCGCTGACCAACGAGGACTGCGACCGCCTCGGTCTGCCGCCCATGGTGGCGCGCAACGAGGACGCACGCCACACCGCCTACACCGTCACCGTCGACGCGGCCACCGGCACCACCGGCATCTCCGCCGCCTCGCGCGCGGAGACCATCCAGCGCCTCGCCAGCCCTGCCACCACACGCCGCGACTTCACCCGCCCGGGGCACGTCGTCCCGCTGCGCGCGGTCAAGGGCGGCGTGCTCGCCCGTGACGGCCACACGGAGGCCTCCGTCGACCTGGCGGTGCTGGCCGGCCTGCGGCCCGCCGGCGTGCTGTGCGAGATCGTCTCCGAGATCGACCCGACCGACATGGCCCGCGGCCCGGAGCTGCGCGGCTTCGCCGACGAGCACGGACTGGCGCTCATCTCCATCGAGCAGCTCATCGACTACCGGCGCCGCACCGAAACCCAGGTCGACCGTCTCGTGGAAACGAATCTCCCGACCGAGTTCGGCGAGTTCCGGGTGGTGGGTTACCGCCACCAGATCGACGGCACCGAGTTCGTGGCGCTGGTCGCCGGCGACGTCGACGGAGGGGAGGACGTGCTGGTGCGCGTCCATTCCGAGTGCCTGACGGGCGACGTCTTCGCCTCCCGCCGCTGCGACTGCGGCCCCCAGCTGCAGGCCGCCATGCGGATGGTGCAGGAGGCCGGCCGGGGGGTGATCGTGTACCTGCGCGGGCACGAGGGCCGCGGCATCGGGCTGATGTCGAAGCTCGAGGCCTACCGCCTGCAGGACCTCGGCCTGGACACCGTCGACGCCAACCTGGAGCAGGGTCTGCCAGCCGACGCCCGCGAGTATTCGGCCGCCGGCCAGATCCTCCGCGACCTCGGCGTGGCCTCCGCTTCCCTGATGACCAACAACCCCACCAAGCGTGAGGCGATGGAGGGCTACGGCGTCGAGATCACCGGCCGCACCTCCGTGCCGGTCGTGCCGAACGAGGACAACATCCGCTACCTGCGCACGAAGCGCGACCGGATGGGTCACGACCTCCCCGCCGTCGCACACTGGGACGAAGAACACGAAGGAGAAATCAGTTGAGCAAGGAAGGTCTTCCCTCTGTCGAGGGGATCGACGCCGCCGGACTGAGCGTGGCGGTCGTCACCGCCCGCTGGAACACCGAGATCTGCGAGCAGATGCGCGGCCGGGCCGTGGCGACGGCGCGGGAGGCGGGCGTCGAGAAGCTCACCGAGGCCCACGTGATGGGCGCCCTCGAGCTGCCGGTGGTCGTCCAGGAACTCGCCCGCACCCATGACGCCGTCGTGGCGCTGGGCTGCGTCATCCGGGGCGGGACCCCGCACTTCGACTACGTCTGCGACTCCGTCACGGAGGGGCTCACCCGCATCGCGCTGGACGAGTCCACGCCGGTGGGCAACGGCGTGCTCACCACCAACGACCAGCAGCAGGCGGTCGACCGGGCGGGTTTCCCCGACTCCGTCGAGGACAAGGGCGCAGAGGCGATGGCGGCGGCGCTCGACGCCGCGCTGACCCTGCGCCGCCTCCGCGGGCTCCGGGGATAGACTGTTGAGCGTGAGTGAGAAGAATGTGGAAGCCGACGAGACCAGCCGCCGACCGTTGACGGACGAGGAGCGCGCCTTCTACGCCGCGCTCGACCCGCATGCGCAGACGACCACGAAGCCGTGGGAGTTCGAGGTGCGTTCCCCGTCGCTGAAGCGGCTGGCGTGGATCGTCGTCGCGGTGGTGATGGCGGTGCACATCTTCATGGGCTACTTCCTGGACCTGGAGTTCACCGGGGCCACCGTCACCTTCATCGACAAGCTGGCCTTCCCGTTCGTCGGCGTGGTCATCTCCGTCCTCGGTTACCTGTCCTTCACCCGTCCCCGGGTGCGCGCGAACGAGGACGGCGTGGAGATCCGCAACATCGTCGGCACCCGTTTCTACCCCTGGGCCGTGGTGTATGGGCTGCACTTCCCGCAGGGCGCGCGCATGGCCCGCCTGGAGCTGCCCGAGTTCGAGTACGTGCCCATGTGGGCGATGCAGGCCTCTGACGGCGCGGCCGTGGTCAGGGCGGTCTCGCAGTTCCGCGAGCTCGAGGCCAAGTACATGCCGCAGGACTAGCTAGACTGGTTTGTCTTATGGCTGATCCGAGTACCTACCGCCCGGCCCCGGGGAGCATTCCCGCGGAGCCGGGCGTCTACCGATTCCGGGACGACAACCGGCGCGTCATCTACGTGGGCAAAGCCAACAGCCTCCGGGCGCGGCTGGCCAACTACTTCCAGGACGTGACCACCCTCCACCCGCGGACGCGGCAGATGGTGTTCAGCGCATCCTCGGTCGAGTGGACGGTCGTCGCCAGCGAGGTCGAGGCGCTCCAGCTGGAGTACACCTGGATCAAACGCTATGACCCGCGCTTCAACGTCAAGTACCGCGACGACAAGACCTACCCGCTGCTGGCGGTCTCCACGGGGGAGGCCGTCCCCCGGGCCTTCTTCTACCGGGGCCCGCGCCGCCGCGGGGTCCGCTACTTCGGCCCCTACTCCCACGCGTGGGCGGTGCGGGAAACCCTCGACCTGCTGACCAGGGTGTTCCCGATGCGGACCTGCTCGAAAGGCGTCTACAACCGCCACGAGAACCTGGGCCGGCCCTGCCTGCTGGGATACATCGACAAGTGCGCGGCGCCCTGCGTCGGGCGGGTGAGCGTCGAGGAGCACCGGGAGATCGTCGACGGATTCGTCTCCTTCATGTCCGGGCACACCGACCAGGTCGTGCGGCAGCTGACCCGGCAGATGGAGCAGGCCGCCGAGGAACTCGAGTTCGAGCGGGCGGCCCGGCTGCGCGACGACCTGGGGGCCATCAACAAGGTGATGGAGCAGCAGGCGGTGGTGCTCGGGGACGGCACCGACGCGGACTTCATCGCCGTGGATTCCGACGAGCTGGAAGCCGCCGTCCAGATCTTCCACGTGCGCGGCGGCCGGATCCGCGGCCAGCGGGGCTGGGTGGTGGAGCGCACGGAGGAGCCGGTCGAGGAACTCATCCGGAACTTCCTCATCCAGTTCTACTCGGACGCGGTCGAGCGGGCACAGGCGGAGGAGGCGGACGAGAAGCAGCGGGTGACGCGGCGCGGCGTCGACAATTTCTCGCACAACCCGCCGAAACCCGGGGCGGCGGTGCCGCGCGAGATCCTCGTCCAGCATCTGCCGGCGGAGGCGGGGGAGGTAGCCGAGCTGCTCGCCGGGCTCAAGGGCGCCGCGGTGGATCTGCGCGTCCCGCAGCGGGGCGACAAGCGGGCGCTCATGGAGACCGTGGAACGCAACGCGAAGGAGTCGCTGCGGCAGCACAAGATCAAGCGCGTCGGCGATCTGACGGCCCGTTCCGCGGCGCTGCAGGACATCCAGGAGGCGCTCGGCCTGGAGGAGGCGCCGCTGCGCATCGAGTGCACCGACATCTCCCATATCCAGGGCACCGACGTGGTCGCCTCCCTCGTGGTCTTCGAGGACGGGCTGCCGCGCAAGTCCGACTACCGCCGCTACCGGATCCGCGAGGCGGCCGGCGGCGGCCACTCGGACGACGTCGCCTCCATCGCGGAGATCACCCGGCGGCGTTTCCTGCGCCACCACCAGGACAGGCTCGCGGTGCCCGACGAGGAATCGGAGGCGCAGACCTTCGCTGACGAGCAGGTCGAGGAGATGAGCACCGATCAGCGGCGCTTCGCCTACCCGCCGAACCTGTTCATCGTCGACGGCGGCCTGCCGCAGGTCAACGCGGCGCAGAAAGTATTCGACGAGCTCGGCATCGTCGACGTCACCCTCATCGGGCTGGCTAAGCGCCTCGAGGAGATCTGGGTGCCCGGCGAGTCCGACCCGGTGATCCTGCCCCGCGCCTCCCAGGGGCTGTTCCTCCTGCAGCAGATCCGTGATGAGGCACACCGGTTCGCCATCACCTACCATCGCCAGCAGCGCTCGAAGCGGATGCGGGTCTCTGAACTGGACGGCGTGCCCGGCCTGGGGGCGACCCGCCGGACGGAGCTGGTCAAGCACTTCGGATCGGTGAAAAAGCTCAAGGAGGCCAGCGAGGCGGAGATCGCCGAGGTGAAGGGTTTCGGCCCCCGGTTGGCCGCCGCGGTCTTCGGCCACCTCCATCCTGGCGCCCACGATAGTATGGCGACATGACCTCAACCCCTGTTGTGCCGTCCCGCTTCTCGACGCCCCCCGTCCTCATCACCGGCATGTCCGGCGGAGGGCTCAGTTCGGCGGCGAAGGTGCTGGAGGACAAGGGGTTCTTCGTGGTCCAGAACCTTCCCCCGCAGCTCATCGTCGATTTCCTGGAGCTGTGCCTCCGGCAGGATCCGCCGGTGGAGAAGGTCTCCTTCGTCCTCGACGTCCGCACCCGCCTCTTCGGCGGCGACCTCCGGGCGACGCTGGGGGAGCTCGCGGAGAAGGGGTTGAGCCCCACCGTGCTGTTCATGGACGCCCGCGACGACGTGCTCATCCGCCGCTTCGACAGCGTGCGGCGCACCCACCCGCTGCAGGGCGAGGACACCCTCCAGCTGGGCCTGGAGCGCGAGCGCCAGATCACCAACGGGATCAAGGAACTCTCCGACATCATCATCGACACCTCCAGCCTGTCGGTGCACGACCTGCGCCGCGCCATCGAGGCGTCCTTCGGCACGATGGCGCACAACCGCCAGCACGTCACGTTCGAGTCCTTCGGCTTCAAGCACGGCGCCCCGCAGGACGCCGACCTCATGGTGGACGTCCGCTTCCTGCCCAACCCGTATTGGATCCCTGAGCTGCGCGGATTCCGCGGCACCGACGAGCCGGTGAGCGACTACGTGCTCAGCAGGGAGGGGGCGGGTGATTTCCTCGACAAGTTTGTCGATATGTTTGACTCCATGCTCAGCGGTTACCGCCACGAGGGCAAGAACTTCATCACCGTGGCCGTCGGCTGCACCGGCGGGCACCACCGTTCCGTCGCGGTGTCCGAGGAACTCGGCCGGCGTCTGAGACAACGCGGCGACATCGACGTCAACGTCATGCACCGCGACATCACCCGTAACTGACTCCCCTGGAGGACATCTTGCACATCACCTCACTGGGAGGCGGGCACGGCCTCTACCAGACGCTCGTCGCCGCCCGGCTCAGCGCGCCGGACTCCATCACCGCCGTGGTCACCGTCGCCGACGACGGGGGGTCCTCCGGCCGGTTGCGCCGCGAGATGGACATCATCCCGCCCGGGGACCTGCGGATGGCACTCGCGGCCCTGGCCGGCGACGACGATGAGGGCCGCTTCTGGGCCAGGACCCTGCAGCACCGCTTCGGTGGCAGCGGGGCGTTGGCCGGCCATGCGGTGGGCAACCTCCTCATCGCCGCGTTCAAGGAGGTGCTCGGGGACGAGCAGTCGGCGCTGGACAAGATCGCGGAGCTGACCAGGTCCCACGGCCGGGTCGTGCCGATGTGCAACCAGCCGCTGGAGATCGAGGCGGAGGTGGCGGGGCTCGACGACGACCCACGGCTCATCCGGCCGGTCCGCGGCCAGGTGGCCGTCGCCACCACACCCGGCACCGTCCGGCGGGTGAAGCTCATACCGGACCGTCCCGAGGCCTGCGGCCTGGCGGTCGCGGCCATCCGGGACGCCGACCTGGTCACTCTCGGCCCCGGTTCCTGGTTCTCCTCGGTCATCCCGCACCTGCTCATCCCCGGTATCGTCGAGGCCCTCAACAGCACTGAGGCGCTCAAGGTCGTGGTGCTCAACCTCTCCGCGGAGCTGGGGGAGACGCAGGGCTTCTCCTCGGAGCGGCACATCCACATGCTCAGCCAGCACGCCCCCTCGTTGCGCGTCGACCACATCCTCGTGGACTCGCACACCATCCCGACGTCCGCGGAACGCTCCTACCTGCAGCGCGCCGCCGGCGGCCTGGGCGCGGACGTCGTGTTCGAGGACCTGCGCCGGCAGGACAGCGACGGGCGTTCGCTGAACAAACACGACCCCTCCAAACTGTCGGCGGCGCTCATGTCCCTCCACCGCAGCGCCCGGGAGGGGAAGGCGTCCGACTAGACTGGCCCGGATCCAGGACACGCGAAGGAAAGGCAGTCGCAGTAGTGGCGTTGACGGCAAGAGTCAAGGACGAGCTCGCACGGGTGGTGGTTTCCCGGCAGTCCGCGCGGGCGGCGGAGACCGCGGCGCTGCTCCGGTTCTCCGGGCAGCTGCAGATGGTCGCCGGCCGGCTCGTGCTAGAGGCGGAGCTCGATTCCGCGGCCGTCGCCCGCCGGCTGGCGGCCTCCCTCCGCGAGATGTACGGGGTGGAGGTGCACGAGCACACGATCAGCCCGGGCGGGGTGTCGAAAAGCTCCCGGCACCTCCTCCGTGTCACCGAGGGCACACACGACCTCGCCCGCCGGCTGGGCCTGGTGACCCGGTCGGGGCATCCGGTGGTCGGGTTGCCTCCACAGGTGATCGCAGGCACCGTCGCCGACAACGAGGCGGCGTGGCGCGGCGCCTTCCTGGCGCAGGGTTCGTTGACCGAGCCGGGCCGTTCCTCCGCTCTCGAGGTGGCGTGCCCCTGTCAGGAGGCGGCGCTGGCGCTGGTGGGGGCGGCCCGCCGCCTGGGTGTGTCCGCGAAGACGAAGGAGACCCGGGGCACCGACCGGGTCGTGGTCCGCGACGGGGACGCCATCGGTGCCCTGCTCACCCGGATGGGAGCCCAGCAGATTCGGTTGGAATGGGAGGACAAACGCCTGCGGCGGGAGGGTCGTTCCACGGCCAACCGGCTGGCCAACTTCGACGACGCCAACCTGCGGCGCTCCGCGCGGGCGGCGGTCGCGGCGGCCGCGCGGGTGGAGCGTGCCATGCAGATCCTCGGCGACGACGTCCCCGAGCATCTCGCCGAGGCCGGCCAGCTGCGCGTCGCCCACCGCCAGGCTTCGCTGGAGGAACTCGGCCGTCTGGCGGACCCGCAGATGACGAAGGACGCCGTCGCCGGCCGCATCCGGCGGCTGCTGTCGATGGCGGACAAGCGGGCCGAGGAAATGGACATTCCCGACACGAACGAAGCCGTCACCGACGATCTGCTCGAGGGCGCCTGAAACATTCCGCCGGTTCCATTCGGGGGTGGAACGGCGGATGCGGTCGGAATTTTATTCTTCTGGGGGCGGCGTTCGCCGACGACGCAACTGCGGCGGACCCCCGTTGACAACGAGTTTCGGGAAGCCGGGCGCGCCCCGATGTGGGATTCATGTCGGCCGACCTCAGGTAAAGCCGGAAAATGCCTGTTCGGGCGCTGCACGAGTGGGGACTCGACGCTAAACTGTGACCTGATGGGCCGTGACACAAAGTCAACGCGACGGACAGCGCGGTCACATCCGGAGAATTTCACTCAACCCGAGGAGAACATTGTGACCATCCGCGTAGGCATCAACGGCTTCGGCCGTATCGGCCGTAACTTCTACCGTGCCGTCCTGGAGCGCAGCGAGAACATCGAGGTCGTCGCCGTCAACGACCTCACGGACAACAAGACCCTGTCCACGCTGCTGAAGTACGACTCCATCCTGGGCAAGCTGCAGGGAACGGTCGAGTTCGACGACGAGTCCATCACCTACGACGGCAAGCGCATCGCAGTGTCCGCCGAGCGCGACCCGAAGAACCTCGACTGGGCCGCCCACGACGTGGACATCGTCATCGAATCCACCGGCTTCTTCACCGACGGCCAGGCAGCCAAGGCCCACATCGAGGCCGGCGCCAAGAAGGTCATCATCTCCGCCCCGGCGAAGAACGAGGACGCCACCTTCGTCTACGGCGTCAACCACCAGGACTACGACGCGGAGAACCACAACGTCATCTCCGCCGCCTCCTGCACCACCAACTGCCTGGCCCCGATGGCCAAGGTCCTGGACGAGAAGCTCGGTATCGAGCGCGGCCTGATGACCACCATCCACGCCTACACCGGCGACCAGCGCCTCCACGACGCCCCGCACAAGGACCTGCGCCGCGCCCGCGCCGCAGCCGTCAACATCGTGCCCACCTCCACCGGTGCCGCCGCAGCCGTCTCCCTGGTTCTCCCTCAGCTCAAGGGCAAGCTCGACGGCTACGCCCTGCGCGTCCCGGTCATCACCGGTTCCGCCACCGACCTCACCTTCACCGCTTCCCGCGAGACCTCCGTGGAGGAGGTCAACGCCTTCATCAAGGAAGCCGCGCAGGGCGAGTTCGGCGAGACCCTGGCCTACACCGAGGATCCGATCGTCTCCACCGACATCATCACCGATCCCCACGGTTCGATCTTCGACGCCGGCCTGACCAAGGTCATCGGCAACCAGGTCAAGGTCGTCTCCTGGTACGACAACGAGTGGGGCTACACCTGCCAGCTGCTGCGCCTGACCGAGCTCGTCGCCGCCAAGCTCTGACATCCCACACAGCACCCCCGGCCCACGGTTGAGGCCGGGGGAGCGTGACCCTGCGGCCCGGGGTGTGCCTCGGCACACGTCGGGCCGTTCGGCTGTCCGGCCGAGCACTACAATTCAGCCGCCTCTCTTCCACACCACCCTTAAAGTCAAGGAGTCAGCCATGACCGTAAAGACCCTGCAGGACCTTCTCGACGAAGGCGTCGACGGCCGCCACGTCCTCGTCCGTTCGGACTTCAACGTCCCGCTCAACGACGCCGGCGAGATCACCGACCCGGGCCGCATCACCGCCTCCCTGCCGACGCTGCAGGCTCTGGTCGAGGGCGGCGCCAAGGTCATCGTCATGGCTCACCTCGGCCGCCCCAAGGGTGAGGTCAACGCCAGGTACTCCCTCGCCCCGGTCGCCGAGGCCCTCTCCGAGGCACTCGGCCAGTACGTGGCACTGGCCGGCGACGTCGTCGGCGAGGACGCGCACGAGCGAGCCAACGGACTCACCGAGGGCGACGTTCTCCTCCTCGAGAACGTGCGTTTCGACGCCCGCGAGACCTCCAAGGACGAGGCCGAGCGCGGCGAGTTCGCCGACCAGCTCGTCGAGCTCGCCGCCGACAACGGCGCCTTCGTCTCCGACGGCTTCGGTGTCGTCCACCGCGCGCAGGCCTCCGTGTACGACGTGGCGAAGCGTCTCCCGGCCTACGCCGGCAAGCTGGTGGAGAAGGAGATCTCCGTCCTGGAGAAGACCGCCGTCAACCCGGAATCCCCCTACGTGGTCATCCTCGGCGGCTCCAAGGTCTCCGACAAGCTGGGCGTCATCGAGGCGCTGGCAGGCAAGGCCGACAAGATCATCATCGGCGGCGGCATGTGCTACACCTTCCTCGCCGCCCAGGGCTACAACACCCAGAAGTCCCTGCTGCAGGAGGAGATGATCGACACCTGCCGCGATCTCCTTGAGCGCTTCGGCGACAAGATCGTCCTGCCCGTCGACCTGGTCGCGGCCGCCGAGTTCTCCGCCGACTCCGAGCACAAGG
This sequence comes from Corynebacterium marinum DSM 44953, assembly GCF_000835165.1. Classification (NCBI taxonomy): domain Bacteria; kingdom Bacillati; phylum Actinomycetota; class Actinomycetes; order Mycobacteriales; family Corynebacteriaceae; genus Corynebacterium; species Corynebacterium marinum. The sequence goes on along the minus strand of NZ_CP007790.1, from coordinate 1,363,264 downwards.
TCGTCGCCCTCGACGGCATCCCGGAGGGCTGGCTCTCCCCGGACATCGGCCCGGACTCGGTGGAGAAGTTCGCCGAGGTCATCGCCACCTCGAAGACCGTATTCTGGAACGGCCCGATGGGCGTGTTCGAGATGGCTCCCTTCTCCCAGGGCACCAAGGGCGTCGCCCAGGCCATCATCGACGCAACCGCCGACAACGGCTCCTTCTCCGTCGTCGGCGGCGGCGACTCCGCCGCCTCCGTCCGCGTCCTCGGCCTCAAGGAGGACGGCTTCTCCCACATCTCCACCGGCGGCGGCGCCTCCCTCGAGTTCCTCGAGGGCAAGGAACTGCCGGGCGTGTCCGTCCTCGACCGTTAGCCCACCAGTTCCCCTCCCTGAAAGGAGTGCCCTCATGGCACGTACCCCCCTCATCGCCGGCAACTGGAAGATGAACCTGGACCACCACCAGGCCATCGGCACCGTCCAGAAGCTCGACTTCGCCCTGCCGAAGGACTACTACGAGAAGGTCGACGTCGCCGTCACCGTCCCGTTCACCGACATCCGTTCGGTGCAGACCCTCGTCGAAGGCGACCGCCTGCAGATCACCTACGGCGCGCAGGATGTCTCCGCGCACGAGTCCGGCGCCTACACCGGCGAGGTCTCCGCCCAGATGCTGGCCAAGCTCGGCTGCACCTGGGTCGTCGTCGGCCACTCCGAGCGCCGCGAGTACCACAACGAGTCGGACGAGCTGGTCGCCGCCAAAGCCGCCATCGCGCTCAAGCACGGCATCAGCCCGATCGTGTGCGTCGGCGAGCCGCTGGAGATCCGCGAGGCCGGCACCCACGTCGAGCACGTGGTCGAGCAGACCCGCGCCTCCCTGGCCGGCCTGTCGGCCGAGGACCTGGCGAAGACCGTCATCGCCTACGAGCCGGTGTGGGCCATCGGCACCGGAAAGGTCGCCTCCGCGGCTGACGCTCAGGAGGTGTGCGCCGCGATCCGCGGTCTGGTCCGCGAGCTCGCCGGCGACGAGGTCGCCGAAGGCATGCGCATCCTCTACGGCGGTTCCGTCAAGACCGACTCCATCGCCGAGATCGTCGGGCAGCCCGACGTCGACGGCGGCCTGGTGGGCGGCGCCTCGCTGGACGGCGAGGAGTTCGCCAAGCTGGCGGCCAACGCAGCCTCCACCGTCGCCTAAGAACCCACCGCTCCGACAACGAAGGGCACCACCTCATGGCCGACCGCGATCATCTGCAGGAAGACATCCGCTACCTGGGCCGAATTCTGGGCCGGGTGATCGCGGAGCAGGAGGGCGAGGACGTGTTCGACCTCGTCGAACACGCCCGCCAGCAGGCCTTCGAGGTGGCCAGGGAAAACGCCTCCCTGGAAGTGCTCGTCGAGCTGTTCCGCAACATCGACCCGGCCCGGGCCACCCCCGTGATCCGGGCGTTCAGCCACTTCGCCCTCATGGCGAACCTCGCCGAGGACATCCACGACGACTTCAACCGCGAGCGCATTCTCGACGAGGGCGGCGTCCCCGCATCCACCCTCGAGGCAACCTGGGAGAAGTTCGAGGCCGCAGGGGTGAGCCCCGCGGACGTCGAGAAGGTGGTGTCGGACGCGCTCGTCGCACCGGTGTTCACCGCCCACCCCACGGAGACCCGCCGGCGCACGGTCTTCGACGCGCAGAAGAAGATCACCGGGCTCATGCTCACGCGGCACCAGCTGCAGGATGCGGAAACGACGGCGCGCACGCAGGAGCGCCTCGACGACATCGAGCGCAGCATCCGGCGGCGCATGACCATCCTCTGGCAGACGGCCCTCATCCGCCAGGCCCGCCCCCGCATCGAGGACGAGATCGAGGTCGGGCTGCGCTACTACCACCTCTCCCTCCTCCGGGAGATCCCGGCGCTCAACCGGGCCGTCCACGACACTCTCACCAGCAGGTTCGACGTGCGTTTCCGGGACGGCGGCGGGTCGGCGATCGTGCGCCCGGGCTCCTGGATCGGCGGCGACCACGACGGCAACCCCTTCGTCACCGCCGACACCCTCGACTACGCCTCCCGACGGGCCGCGCAGACGGTGCTCAAGCACTACTCGGGCGAGCTGCATGCCCTGGAGCACGAACTCAGCCTCTCCGACCGGATGACCTCGGTGAGCGTCGAGCTCGTCGGATTGGCGGCCCGGGGCCGCAACGACGTGCCCTCCCGGGTCGACGAACCCTACCGGCAGGCCATCCACGGCATCCGCGGCCGAATCCTGGCCACCACCGCGGCGCTGATCGGCGAGGACGCCGTTGAAGGCGTCTGGCACCGGGAGCACCAGCCCTACGCCTCCGCCGCCGAGTTCGACGCCGACCTGCGGATCGTGGACGAGTCGCTGCGCTCCTCCAACGACGCCATCATCGCCGACGACTGTCTGGCCGCGATCCGCGCCGCGGTCGCCAGCTTCGGGTTCCACCTCCACTCGATCGATCTGCGCCAGAACTCCGAGAGCTTCGAGAACGTGCTCACCGAGGTGTTCGCCACCGCGCACGTCCACCCCGGTTACAGCGCACTGGGGGAGGAGGAGAAGATCGAGCTGCTCATCGGGGAGCTCCGCACCCCACGCCCCCTCGTGCCGCGCGGTTACCGCGGATTCAGCGAGGCGACCCAGCGGGAGCTGGACCTCCTCAACCGGGCCGCCGACAGCGTCGCCCACTTCGGCGCGGAAATGATCCCGCACCAGATCATCTCCATGGCGCAGTCCGTCAGCGACATCCTCGAGCCGATGGTCCTGCTCAAGGAGGTCGGCCTCATCCGCGCGAACGGCGCGGGCCCGACCGGCAGCGTCGACATCATCCCGCTCTTCGAGACGATCGACGACCTCGAGGCCGGCGCCGGAATCCTGCGCAGGCTCTGGCAGCTGCCCCTCTACCAGCATTATCTGGAGCACCGCGGCAACGTCCAGGAGGTGATGCTGGGCTACTCCGACTCCAACAAGGACGGCGGGTACTTCGCCGCCAACTGGGCGCTTTACGACGCCGAGACCCAGCTCGTCCAGGCCGGCCGCGACCACGGTGTCCGCCTGCGGCTCTTCCACGGCAGGGGCGGCACCGTCGGACGCGGCGGCGGGCCCTCCTACGAGGCGATTCTCGCGCAACCGCAGGGCGCGGTCGACGGGTCGGTGCGCATCACCGAGCAGGGGGAGATCATCTCCGCCAAGTACGGCTCCCCGCGCACCGCGCGGCGGAACCTGGAGGCGTTGGTCTCCGCGACGCTGGAGGCCAGCCTCCTGCCGGTCGACGAGCTCACGGACCGGGACCGGGCGATGGAGATCATGCGGGAACTCTCGCTGATCAGCCGCCGGAAGTACTCCCAGCTGGTCCACGACGACCCCGGTTTCATCCGCTACTTCACCCAGTCCACCCCGCTCGACGAGATCGGCTCCCTCAACATCGGGTCCCGCCCGACCTCGCGCAAGCAGACGACCGCGGTGGAGGACCTGCGCGCCATCCCGTGGGTGCTCGCCTGGTCCCAGTCCCGCGTCCTGCTGCCGGGCTGGTTCGGCGTGGGCACCGCCCTGGAGGAATGGATCGGGCAGGGCCCCGACCGGGCCGACCGGGTCGCGGAGCTGCGCGCACTCTACGAGTCGTGGCCGTTCTTCGCCTCGGTGATGTCCAACATGGCCCAGGTCATGTCCAAGGCCGGGATGGAACTCGCGGAACTCTACGCCAGGCTGGTCGACGACCGCGAGATCGCCGACCGAATCCTGGGCGTCATCTCCGCCGAATTCGATCTCACCCGGCAGATGTTCGGCGTCGTCACCGGCAGCGAGGACCTGCTCGCCGACAACCCCGCCCTGGCGCGGTCCGTGCGCCGCAGGTTCCCGTACCTGCTGCCGCTCAACATCATCCAGCTCGAGATGCTGCGTCGGCACCGCGCCGGCGATGACCGCGAGGTGGTGTCCCGGGGCATCCAGTTGACGATGAACGGACTCGCCACCGCCCTCCGCAACTCCGGGTAGGGCTGATGTAGACTATGCAGGAGTTTCACCCCGTCGACCTTCCGAAGGACCCTCAAGCACCATGACCCTTGCTCTCCAGATCATCCTCGTGCTCACCTCTGTCCTGATGACGGTGTTCGTGCTCCTGCACAAGGGCAAGGGCGGCGGCCTGTCCAGCCTCTTCGGCGGTGGCGTGCAGTCGAACCTGTCGGGTTCGACGATCGTCGAGAAGAACCTGGACCGGTACACGATCATCATGGCGATCATCTGGATCGCCTGCATCGTGGCGCTGAACCTCATCCAGGCCTTCGGAGCCTAGCGGCCGGACGTGTCAAGGACGTCGCCCCCATCAAGGAGGGGGCGACGTCCTTTTTCTCTGCTCGTGGGGCGTACCGCGGCCTAGAGGAGGCCCGCGGCGTCGTCGCTGAGGTAGAGGACGGTGTCCTCGATGCCCGTGGCGCCGGCGGCCGGCCACTCGACCGGGTCGGAACCCGCGACGACGTGGCGCGCGGCCTCCGCCTTGTTCCCCCCGGACACCAGCAGCCAGACCTGCTCGGCGCGGTGCACCGCGGGAAGCGTCAGGGTGACGCGCTCGGCGGGGGGCTTGGGGGAGTCGGTGACCGCGACGACCAGGCGCTCCGCCTCACGGACCGCGTCGGTGTCGGGGAACAGGGAGTTGATGTGGCCTTCGTGCCCCATGCCCAGCAGGTGGATGTCGAAACCCCGGGGGGCGGTCCGGCTGATGATGTCCTGGTAGGCGTCGGCCGCATCCTGCAGGGCGGCCTGGCCCAGCCCGTAGCCGTGGATGTTGTCTTCGGGGATGTCCACGTGGTCGAGCAACGCGCGGCGGGCCTGGCCCTCGTTGGAGTCGGCGTGGGTGGCCGGCACGTTGCGTTCGTCGCCGAAGTAGACGTGGACGCGGGACCAGTCGACCCGGGGGTCCGCGTCCTCCAGCTCGCGGACCCGTTCGAGCAGGCCGATGCCCGCGCCGCCGCCGGTGAGGACGATCCGGGCGACGCCGTCGCCGTGGCGGCCGAGCCCGGTCGTCTGGAGGGAGGAGACGACGTCGACGAGCGAGGTCGCCGCCTGGTCGACGAGGGTGGAGAGGGTGTCTGTGCGGCGGAGGGTGACCATGGGTTCCTTCACGGGTGTCAGTGCTGCACGCGGGTCAGTCCGCGCAGGGCGTTGGCGTAGGCGAGATCGGGGTCGAGGTGGCGCAGCTCCTCGGAGATGCAGTCGGCGTCGGAACGCGCGTTCATCGCCACCAGGGAGTCGGGGCTGCCCGGGAGTTCGACGCGGACGGTGCGGTGGTCGACCACGGAGACGGTGAGCGGGCCGGAGGCGCGGTCAAAGCGCAGCGAACGGATGGGGAAGAGGCGGGGATCGTCCCCGGGCTCGCAGTCCACCCGGGTGACGGGCACCCCCAGGCGGTCGGCCAGCCAACCGGCGGCGATGTCGATGGCGGGCTCATGAGCCGGGCCGGTCAGGGTGGCCGCCTGGACGTTCTCCTGCGGGTGCCGGTCCAGCGAGGAGGCGACGATGCCGCGCCAGCCGGTGATCTTCGACCAGACCATGTCCGAGTCGCCCGGAGCGTAGGAGGACCGCAGCCGGTTGAGGATGTCCTCGGTGGCACAGTGGTCGGCGTTGGTGATGCGGCGTTGCGCGAGCCGGCCCAGCGGATGATCCGAGGGGTTGTCGGGCGCTGTGGTGGGCCACCAGGCGACGACGGGGGTGTCGGGGAGCAGGAGGGGAGTGACCACCGCGGCGAGATGGTCGACCATCTCGCCGTTGATGCGCATGATGACCATCTCCGAGGAACCGGCGTGGCCGCCGACGCGCACCTCGGCGTCGAGATGCGGCCTGCCCTCGGCGCTGCCGGTGAGCAGGACCAGCACACGTGCGGGATGCTCGTGGGAGGCGTCGCGGGTGACGGAGATGATGTGGTCCACGTCGTCGTCCATGGCGGCCACGACGATGAGGGTGAGCACCCGCCCGGTGGTCTGGGAGTTGTTCTCCCGCGCCTCGAGGAGACTGGCGGCGACGTTGCGGGAGTCGGTGTCCGGCAGAGTGATGATCATGGGGGGCCTTTCTCGGTTCTTCTGGGTTCCGGGGGACTGCGTCGGGTACCTAGGGGCGCTTAGGGGCGCCGCCAGGAACGGCCGGAACGCTGCAGCATCCGGTCGGCGCCGGCCGGGCCCCACGTGCCGGACTCGTACTCCTCGGGCTGACCGTTCTCCGCCCAGTAGGCCAGGATCGGGTCCAGGATCGCCCAGGACAGCTCGACCTCCTCGTTGGTGGGGAAGAGGCTGGACTCGTCGAGCAGCGCATCGAGAATGAGACGCTCGTAGGCCTCGGGCGACTCCTCGGTGAAAGCCTCGGAGTAGGAGAAGTCCATGTTCACGTCGCGGACCTCCATCGCGGAACCGGGGACCTTGGAACCGAAGCGCATGAGCACGCCCTCGTCCGGCTGCACGCGGATGACGATCGCGTTCTGCCCCAGCGAGGACGTCTGCCCCTCGAGGAAGGGCTGGTGCGGAGCCTCCTTGAAGACGAGGGCGATTTCGGTGACGCGCCGCCCGAGGCGCTTGCCGGTGCGCAGGTAGAACGGCACGCCCGCCCAGCGGCGGGAGTTGATCTCCAGGGTGCACGCCGCATAGGTTTCGGTGGTCGACAGGGGGTCGAAACCCTCCTCCTGCCGCAGGCCCTTGACCTTGTGCGAGCCCTGCCAACCGGCGGCGTACTGGCCGCGCGCCGTCGTGCGGTTGAGCGGGTACACCGGGTTGGTTGCGCGCAGGACCTTGACCTTCTCGGCCTGGAGTTCGGTCGGGTCGAAGGCGACGGGCTCCTCCATGGCGACCAGTGCCAGCAGCTGGATGAGGTGGTTCTGGATGACGTCGCGGGCCGCGCCGATGCCGTCGTAGTACCCCGCCCGCCCGCCGAGGCCGATGTCCTCGGCCATGGTGATCTGCACGTGGTCGACGTAGTGGGCGTTCCACAGGGGATCGAAGAGCTGGTTGGCGAAGCGCAGGGCGAGAATGTTCTGCACCGTCTCCTTGCCGAGGTAGTGGTCGATGCGGAACACCGACTCCTCCGGGAAGACGGCGTTGACCACGCGGTTGAGTTCGCGGGCGGTGGCCTGGTCGTGGCCGAAGGGCTTCTCGATGATCACCCGCCGCCAGGAGTTCCCGTCCGCCTCCGCCAGCCCCGAACGCTCGAGCTGGTGGCAGACGTCGGAGAAGTAGTCCGGCGGGACGGAGAGGTAGAAGGCCCAGTTGCCGGCGGTGCCCCGGGTCGAGTCCATCTCCGCCAGGGTCCCGGCGAGTTGGTCGAAGCCTTCGTTGTCGAAGTTGCCTTCGACGAAGTGCATGCCCTCCGCGAGCCGCTCCCACACGTGCTCCCGGAACTTGGTGCGCGCCCCCGCCTCGACCGCTTCGCGCACGTAGTCCTCGAAGTCGGGCTTGCTCCACTCCCGCCGGCCGAAACCGATGAGCGTGAATCCGGCGGGCAGGAGACCGCGGTTGGCCAGGTCGTACACGGCCGGCAGCAGTTTCTTGCGGGCCAGGTCACCGGTGACGCCGAAGATCACCATGCCGGAGGGACCGGCGATGCGGGGCAGCCGTTTGTCCTCGGTGCTGCGGAGGGGGTTGACCCAGGCGTCGGCGTCGGTCACGGGCAGGGGCATGCGCGGTCGTCCTTTTCGGTCGGGAGGGGAATTGCCGGGTGTTACTGCAGTTGAGCGGCCATGGAGTCCAGCAGGTCGGACCAGGAGGCGACGAACTTCTCGACGCCCTCCCGCTCCAGCACCTCGAACACGTCGTCGAGGTCGATGCCCGCCGCGACGAGCTGCTCGAAGACCTGCTGCGCCTCGTCGGCGGTGCCGGTGAGGGCGTCGCCGTGGAGGCCGCCCTGCTCGAGGACGGCGTCGATGGTCGGCTCGGGCATCGTGTTGACGGTGTCCGGGCCTGCCAGCTCGGTGACGTAGAGGGTGGCGGGGTAGTTCGGGTTCTTCACGCCGGTGGAGGCCCACAGCGGACGCTGCAGGTTGGCGCCCTCGGGGAGATCCTTGGCGCCGATCTCCCGGAAGACGGCGTAGGCGCGGCGGGCGTTGGCCACACCGGCCTTGCCGCGCAGTGCGAGGGCTTCCTCGGTGCCGATCTCCTCGAGGCGGCGGTCGATCTCGACGTCGAGACGCGAGACGAAGAAGGAGGCGACGGAGTGGATCCGGGAGACGTCCAGGCCCGCTTCGGCGGCCTTCTGGACGCCGGTGCGGTAGGCGGCGATGACCTCGCGGTAGCGGGCGACGGAGAAGATCAGCGTGACGTTGACGGAGATCCCCTCGGCCAGCGCGTCGGTGATCGCGGGGATGGACTCGGCGGTGGCGGGGATCTTGATCATCACGTTGGGGCGGTCGACCCGGCTCCACAGCTGGCGTGCCTGGGAGATGGTGGCGGCGCGGTCGGCGGAGATACGCGGGTCGACCTCGATGGAGACTCGGCCGTCCTGGCCGCCTGTGGCCTCGTAGACCGGCAGGAGGATGTCGCAGGCGTCGCGGACGTCGTCGATGGTCATGGCGTAGACGGCCTCGTCGACGGCCGCGCCAGTTTCCTTGAGGGCGGCGATCTGCTCGTCGTAGGCGTTGCCCTTGGACATCGCGGCGGCGAAGATCGACGGGTTGGTGGTCACGCCGACGACCGACTTGGTGTCGATGATCTCCTGGAGGTTGCCCGAGGTGATGCGGTCGCGGGACAGGTCGTCGAGCCAGGTGGAGGTTCCCAGCGAGGCGAGCTCGTCAATGTGGGTCATGCTTGAGTCCTTTACTGATGGGGAGAGCGGCTGGGTTACTTGACGGCGGCGAGGGAGTCGCGGGCGGCGTCTGCCACGGCGGCGGCGGTGATGCCGAACTCCTCGAAGAGCCGCTGGTAGTCGGCGGAGGCGCCGAAGTGCTCCAGGGACACGTTGCGGCCGGCGGTACCGGTGAACTGGTGCCACGGCATGGCGATTCCGGCCTCGACGGAGACGCGGGCTGCGACGGCGGAGGGCAGGACCGACTCACGGTAGGCGGCGTCCTGCTCCAGGAACCACTCCACGCACGGCATGGACACGACGCGGGCGGCCACCCCCTCGGCCTCGAGGGCCTTCGCGGCCTCGACGGCCAGCTGGACCTCGGAACCGGTGCCCATGAGGATCACGTCCGGGGTCTCCTTGGAGCCCTCGACGAGGACGTAGGCGCCGCGGCGCACACCCTCGGGCGCCTTCTCCTTCGTGCCCTCGAGGACCGGCACGTTCTGGCGGGTCAGGGCCAGGCCCTTGGGGGACTCCTCGTACTCGAGCGCCGCGGCCCAGGCCTGGGCGGTCTCATTGGCGTCCGCCGGGCGGATGATGGACAGGCCCGGGATGGCGCGCAGCGCGGCCAGGGTCTCCACCGGCTGGTGGGTCGGGCCGTCCTCGCCGAGGCCGATGGAGTCATGGGTCCACACGTAGTAGACGTCGGACTTCATCAGTGCGCCGAGGCGGACCGCCGGGCGCATGTAGTCGGAGAAGATGAGGAAGGTGCCGCCGTAGGGGCGGGTCGGGCCGTGCAGGGCGATGCCGTTGAGGATGGAGCCCATGGCGTGCTCGCGGATGCCGAAGTGCAGGTTGCGGCCGTAGGGCTCGGCGGACCAGGTGTCGGTGGAGATGTGCTCCGGTCCGAAGGAGGGGGAACCCTTGATCACGGTGTTGTTGGAGCCGGCGAGGTCGGCGGAGCCGCCCCACAGCTCGGGCATGAGTCCGCCGAGTGCCTGCAGCGCGGCCTCGGATGCCTTGCGCGTCGCGACGCCCTTCGCGTCGGCGTCCCAGGTCGGCATCGCCTCGGCGAGGCCTTCCGGCAGCTCGCGTGCGGTGACCCGGTCGAAGAGCTGCTTGGCCTCCGGGTTGGCTTCTGCCCAGGCGTCGAACTTCTTCTGCCACGCCGCGTGCTTCTCGGCGCCGCGCTCGCGCAGGGCGCGGGTGTGGGCGAGCACCTCATCGTCGATGTGGAAGTGCAGGGCCGGGTCGAAGCCGAGGATCTCCTTGGTGGCGGCGACCTCGTCGGCGCCCAGTGCCGCGCCGTGGGAGGCGCCGGTGTTCTGGGCGTTGGGCGCCGGGTGGGCGATGACGGTGCGCACGCGGATGAAGGTGGGGCGCGCGGTCTCGGCCTTGGCGGCCACGACGGCGGCCTCGATGGCGGCGACGTCCTCGCCGCCCTCGACCTCGATGGTCTGCCAGCCGTAGGCGGCGTAGCGGGCGACGACGTCCTCGGTGAAGGCGATCTGGGTGTCGTCTTCGATGGAGATGCGGTTGTCGTCCCAGAAGACGATGAGGTTGCCCAGCTGCTGGGTGCCGGCCAGGGACGACGCCTCGGCGGTGACGCCCTCCTGCAGGTCGCCGTCGGAGGCGATGACGTAGATGTGGTGGTCGAAGGGGGACTCGCCGGCAGGGGCCTCCGGGTCGAAGAGGCCGCGTTCGCGGCGTGCCGCCATCGCCATGCCGACGGCGGAGGACAGACCCTGGCCCAGCGGGCCGGTGGTCATCTCGACGCCGCGGGTGTGGTGGACCTCCGGGTGGCCCGGGGTGAGGGAATCCCAGGAGCGCAGCGCCTTGAGGTCCTCCATCTCGAGGCCGAAGCCGCCGAGGTAGAGCTGGATGTACTGGGTGAGCGAGGAGTGGCCGCAGGACAGGACGAAGCGGTCGCGCCCGACCCAGTCGGTGTCGGTGGGGTCATGGTCCAGGACCCGCTGGTACAGGGTGTACGCCAGCGGCGCCAGCGACATCGCGGTGCCCGGGTGTCCGGAGCCGACGTTCTGCACCGCATCCGCGGCCAGAACGCGGACGGTGTCCACGGCGCGGGTGTCGGTCTCGGTCCAGTCGGTGGGGTAGCGGCGCTCCGTCAGGGCCTGGAGTTCGGGCGACAGGGTCACGATGGGAATCCTCACTTCGGTTGATCGTCAAGGAGTTCTGGTGGCTTAAGACCCGGTACGCGCGCACCGGGGACCAGATCTCACTCCACCTTAGTGACTTCGCCGGGAACGACGGGTCCCGACCCAGGAAGTTGCAGCCGCCCGGCGGCGGATTCTCCGGCAGGCAGGGGTGGGCGGTAGTATGGCGACGCTGGATTGATCTGGGCCGGGAACTATCTCCCCGCCGTTTCCGACCAGTCCTGGTAGACGCGACAACACGTGCGCACCACGCATCTTTTCACCCACCTGCCGTTGGAGGATCTTTCCCTTGGAGACAATCAAGGCCTATATTGCGCTGACGAAGCCGAGGGTCATTGAGCTGCTCCTCGTAGCAACGATCCCTGCGATGCTGCAGGCGGATCGCGGCGAGAACAACATCGTCCTCATTCTGCTCACCGTGGTGGGCGGCTGGATGGGCGCGGCCGCCGCGAACACCTTCAACATGGTGGCGGACTCGGACATCGACCACAAGATGGGCCGCACCCGCGCCAGGCCGCTGGTCCGCCACACCGTGTCCAACCGCAACGCCAGCATCTTCGCCTGGAGTCTGCTCGTCGCGTCGGTGCTGTGGCTCGGGCTGCTCTGCGGTTCGTGGCTGGCCGCGTTCTTCATCGTGCTGACCAACTGGTTCTACGTCTACGTCTACACCAAGTGGCTCAAGCGGCGGACCTGGCAGAACGTGATCTGGGGCGGCGCCGCGGGCTGCATGCCGGTGGTGGTCGGCTGGGCCGTCATCACCGACAACCTGCCGGAGGGCGTGCCCGCCCAGTGGTGGCAGGCGATCGTCCTCTTCATGATCATCTTCTTCTGGACCCCGCCGCACACCTGGGCGCTGGCCATGAAGTACCGCGACGACTACGCGAACGCCGGTGTGCCGATGCTCCCGGTCGTGCGCAAGCCCGTCGAGGTGACCCGGCAGATCGTCTGGTACACCTGGGCCACTGTCCTGACCACCCTGCTGCTGGTGCCCGCCGCGTCGTGGATCTACCTGGCCGGCGCCGTGCTGGGCGGCGCCTACTTCCTCGGCATGGCGATCATGCTGCACAACAGCGTGAAGAAGGGCACCGACGTCAAGCCGCTGAAGTTGTTCATCCTGTCCAACAACTACCTGGCGCTCGTGTTCGTGGCGCTGTCGGTGGATGCCGTCCTCGGCTGGGAGACCATCGGCTCCATGCTGGGCTGGACCACCACGTTCTTCTAGGCTCCCATCCCGGACAACGTCTGACCCCCACCGGAGTATCTCCCGGTGGGGGTCAGCCCGTTTCCGGCCTGTCCGGCGGCCTAATCCTGCACGTGCAGGACGATCGAACCGGTGGTCCGGCGCGCCTGGAGGTCGCGGTGGGCCTGTGCGGCTTCGGAGAGGTCGTAGGAGCCGGAGATCCGGAACCGGAGGGTGCCGTCGACGACCGCCTGGGTCACGGCCTGCGCCCGCATCCGGAATTCCCCCTCGCCGGAGGTCCACGCGCCGATGGAGGGGCGGGTGAGGAAGATGGAGCCGTGCGTGTTCAGCAGCTGCGGGTCGAAGGGCTCCACCGGGCCGGAGGCGGCGCCGAAGAGAGCGACGGTGCCGCGGGGGCGGACGGCCTCGAGGGACTCGTGGAAGGTGTCCTTGCCGACGCCGTCGTAGACCACGTCCACGCCCACGCCGCCGTTGCGGCGCCGCACGACCTCAGCGAGGTTGTCGGAGTAACGGAAGACCTCGGTGGCGCCCGCCTCCCGGGCCAGCTCGGCCTTCTCGTCGGTGGAGACGACGGAGAACACCCGGGCCCCCTTGGCCACCGCCATCTGGGTGACCAGCAGGCCGACGCCGCCGGCACCGGCGGTGATGAGGCAGGAGTCCCCCTCCTTGAGGTCGTAGACGCCGTGGGTGAGGTAGTGGGCGGTGATGCCCTGCAGCAGCATGGAGGCCGCGACCTCGGGTTCGACCCCTTCGGGGACGGCGACCAGGCGGTCGCGGGGGACGCAGACCTGCTCGGCGTAGGAGCCGAAGGCGTCGGTCCAGGCGACGACGGTGCCCGGGGCGATCTCGCCGCGCGGGTCCTCCACCACCCGACCGGTGCCTTCCAGGCCCGGCACGAAGGGGAGCGCGGCGTGGTAGACACCCTCCCGGTAGTAGGTGTCGATGTAGTTGACGCCGGCCACGAGGACGTCGACGAGCACTTCGTCTTCGGCCGGGACCGGCGCCTCAATGTCGCGCAGGACGAGGACCTCGGGTCCTCCGGTTTCAGTGATCTGGATTGCCTTCATGGCATCCAGGCTAGCTACCCCGGGGCGTTCGCGTCGGCCTTTGGGGTCACCGGCGCGGGGCTCACCCGGCGCTTACCGTGGGCGTAGAGGAACGCGGAGAACGCGACGACGACCGAGGACATCGCGATGTGGGCCGGGACGGTCCAGCGCGGGATGCCCAGGTTGAACTGGATGATGCCGATTGCCCACTGCACGAAGATCATGGCGATGAGCACGTAGGCGGTCCGCAGCGCTGCCTGGGGGGCGTTGCGGCGGTGCAGCTGCCAGGTGACCAGCGCCGTGGCGGCGAGGTAGAGGTACATGGTGGCCGCGTGGATGTACGCCATGAGCTCGATGTCCACCTCGAGGCGTCCTTCCATGCCCACGCCCGCGTCGCCGGAGTGGACGCCGGCGCCGGTGACCATCGTGCCGGTAATGAGGACGACGGACAGTGCGACGGCGGCGATGACGGTCATCGTGCGGATGGACTGCGGGAACATACGCACCGGCTGCCCGTCGTCCGGCTCCGCCAGGCGCATGTACAGCAGGGCGGCGATCCACACGAGGATCATGGACGGCAGGAAGTGGATGGCCACGGTCCACCACTGGAGGTCCAGGATCACGGAGATGCCGCCGAGGACGGCCTGCAGGACGATACCCAGGCCGGAGATCAGGGAGTAGACGACGATCTCCCGGCGGCGGCCGGCCCGCAGGACCGCGACGAACACTGCGATGGCGATGGCGGCGAGCACGAAGGTGAGCAGGCGGTTGCCGAATTCGATGGCCTGGTGGATCGCGGGTGCGGCGCCTGCGACGGGCACCAGGGAGCCTTCCTGGCAGTTCGGCCAGGTGTCGCAGCCGAGGCCGGAGCCTGTCACGCGCACGATGGATCCGGTGACGGTGATGCCGCCCTGCGCCAGCAGCAGGATGAAGGCGAGGATTCGCTGGAGCCGGACGGAGGGTCCGCGGGAGGTCTGTTGTTTGCCGGTGGCGGTCACGGTGTCAGTCACGGTGCCCATCCTATCTGTGTGTTCGGGCAGGTCCGGGGAATTGCGGTGGGTGGGGGATGTGGGCAATATCTACGCCTCGAAGCGGAACCATCGGACGGCCGCAGCCGACGCGAGGGCCGCCCAGGTGAGCAGGACGAGGATCTCCAGCCAGGGGACGGCCCCGTCGAAGGCGAGCGTCAGCCCGGAGGCCAGCGCCACGGAGGGGATCGCGGTGTACCAGCCGGCGGCGTCGAGGCCGTGAGACCATAGCACCCAGCCGACGGCGCCGACGAGCACCACCCAGATGAGGTTGGCCAGGGCGAGCACAAGCTCGGAACTCAGGGTGCCGCCCATGAGCAGGCCCAGTGCCGTGAAGGCGGCCACGCCGATGAAGAGCACCGCCAGGCCCAGGAGCACGCCCATGGGTTCCGTCCGCCAGCCGAGCAGCAGCGCGGCCCCTCCCAGAAGCAGCGTCTGCAGGCCAGCCATGACGCCGACGGCGATCACTTTGCCGCCGATGATGGTCGAAGCGGGCACCCCGGAGGCGCCGGTGCGTTTGAGGGCCCCGTACCTCCGGTCGAAAGCCAGGGCGATGGCTTGCCCGGTGAAACCGGAACTGGTGGTCGCGATCGCGAGCACCATGGGGAAGATCTGCCGGATGGTGGTGTCCTCGCCGAGCAGAGGCATGCGGGCGGTGATGAAGAGCATCACCAGCGGGATGATCACGCTGAGCAGCTGCTGCTCGCCGTGCCGGAGGAACAGGATCGTCTCCATCCGGCCCTGGGCGGAGACCATCCGGGCGGCGGAGGCGCGTTTCGGTGCGGGGGTGAAGGTCCCGGGCGCGAATCGGGTGGGGGTCACTGTGTCGGTGTCGGTCATGTCAGCTCCTCAGGCTCCGTCCGGTGATGTCCAGGAAGACCTCTTCGAGGTTGCGGTGGTCGACGTCGAGACGCCGCACCAGAACGTCCTGGTCGGCGGCGGCGTCGGCGAGAGCGGCGACGAGCGCCGGGGTGGCGGGGGCGGGTATGCAGTAGCGGAGGGGACGGACCGCCTCGATGCCCGGGGTGCCGGGGCAGCTGCCGGCGATGCGCCCGAGCGCCGATTCCAGATCGAGGGGGGTGTCGGTCTCGAAGGTCACCCGGGCGCCGGTCTCCCCGGATGTGAGCTCTGCCGGGGTGCCCTCCGCGACGACTCTGCCTTTGTCCATGATGGCGATGCGGTCGGCCAGCGCCTCCGCCTCGTCCATGAGGTGCGTGGTGAGGATGACGGTGACCCCGTCGGCGCGCAGGGCGTCGACAAGCTCCCACACGGCGAGGCGGGACTGCGCGTCCAGGCCGGCGGTCGGCTCATCCAGGAAGATGAGCTCGGGCCGGCCGATGACGGCCAGCGCCAGGGAGAGCCGCTGCTGCTGGCCGCCGGAAAGGCGGCGCCAGGTGGTGTTGCGCACCCCGTCGAGGCCGAGGACCTCGATGAGCCATTCGGGGTCGTGCGGGTTGTCGTTGTAGGCGGCCGCGAGGCGGAGCATCTCGGCGACGCGGATACCGGAGTAGGAGCCGCCGCCCTGCAGCATGATGCCGATGCGGCGCCGGACCTCGTCCGGCCGGGCGACGGGGTCGAGGCCCAGGACCCGGATCTCGCCGGAGGTGGGGCGGAGGAAGCCCTCGCACATTTCGATGGTGGTCGTCTTGCCGGCGCCGTTGGGGCCGAGGAGGGCGAACACCTCCGCGCGGCGTGCGGTCAGGGAAAGTCCGTCGACGGCGGTGGTGGCGCCGAAGGCCTTGACCACCGCGTGAAGTTCCAGGGCGGGCCCGGCCGCCGGGCGGGACGCTCCATCGAAAGTTGCAGACACGGTTAATCAGTGTAGGCCACGGACTGCCCGCCGCCGCATAAGCCACCAGCCGAGTCCGACGACGAGCACAAAGGTGAGCGCGGAACCCAGGTAGATCGCCGCGACGGTCGACGGGGGCAGCGCCAGGCCGCGGGGCAGGACGGTGAAGGAGAAGAAGGTGGAGTAGGCGACCACGGCGACCCGGAACAGGACCCGGTTGGCCCACGCGGCCAGCGGGAGGATCGCCCACAGCATGTACCAGGGGTGGACGACGGGGAAGAGGATGACCAGCACGAAGGTGGCCACGCCGAGCCCGCCGACGGGGTGGACCGTGCCGCGGAAGGTGGCGAAGAGCATGCGCACCACAAAGCCCACGGCGATGAGCACGCCGACGCCGCGGGTGATCGTCAGCATGGTGTCGGTGTGGTCGCCCAGCCCCAGCAGCATCCCGAAGAAGCCGGCGCCGACGCCGATGTCGGTGGTCATGGACAGCCAGCTGCGTATCGACGCCGCCCCGCCCTGCCCCGTCACCCAGCCGAGGCCGATTCCTGTCGCGGCGGTCACGGCGGCGACGGCGGCGACCAGCAGCGCCACCTGCACGGTCACGGCCGCGGCGAGGGCGGCGACCGGACCGCGGCCGACCCGGACGAGGTGGCGGGCGAGGTTCATACCGACGAATCCCAGCGCGAGGAAGCCGGTGACCTTCACCATGCCCGCGGACGAGATGAGGGCGGCGGACAGGATGATCAGCCCCGCCCCGCCGGAGGCGTCCACGGACTGGCCGTTGCGCCCGCCGAGTTTGTCGACTCCCCGCAGGCCCACCTCCATCCCCACGAGCATCAGGCCGAGGAGGATTGACTCATTGTGGATGCCGCCGATCAGGTGGAGGATTGTCAGCGGGTTGAGCATGCCCAGCCACAGGGCGGTGACGGGGTTGACCCGGCAGCGGCGGGCCAGCCGGCTGATGGCCCAGCCCGCCGCGATCAACCCCAGCAGCGCGAGCAGGCGGTGGCCGACCACCCCGAGGATGATGGAGTCCGAGGTGAGCCGGCTGACCATCGACGCCAGGCTCAGTGCCACCGGGCCGTAGGGGGAGGGCGAGTGGGACCAGATGAACGGCACGGAACGCGCCAGCGGGTCTTCCGGCCCCAGGAGGTCCGCCGGCCCCGCCGCGTAGGGATCCATCCCACGGGCGACGATCGCCCCCTGAGCCAGGTAGGAGTAGATGTCCTGGGTGAACAGCGGCGTGGTGAACATGATCGGCAGGACCCAGGCCGCGAAGGTCCGTGTGAGCAGCGAGGAGGACACGGTGCCGCCGCCGCCGTCGCCGCCGGAACTCCGGTAGGGCGCCCCGGCGAACGGCGCCATGAGCACCCACGCCAGCACCAGCAGGCCGACGCCGACGAGCACCATGATCGACGAGGTCTGCAGCATCCGGGACATGAATGTCCCGCCCGGGAACGAGGAGTAGGGGTTGTCCACGACCGGCAGCGCCCCGGCGCCCAGGGCGCCCAGTCCGATGAGCAGCGCGCCCAGGGTGCCCGTCCACCGCAGCACCTGGAAGCGGTTGAGCTCCCGGATGTTCAGTCGGCCGGACCGCGGCTGATCGTCCGTGCCCTGGTCCACGTGGAGGAGGGCGGACCGGGAGCCCGCGGACCCCAGCCTGGGCAGGCTGGCGGTCAGGGCGGGCGGGATCGCCGGTCGTCTCTTGTGCACAGCGTCATCCTAGCCAGCGGGGCGCAGGGGTTCCGACACGCCAGGGCTTCGCAAGGTTGGACAGGGGGAATGAATTAGGGAACACTAGTGTTGTCGAATGATAAGGCCGCACGGATACCGCCGGGCGGAACCGACGACTTTCAGTAGTAACGACAGGAAACGTGAGGAGGTGGCGGCAGTGTCCGAGAAGCCCGTTCCGGAGACCCGTTCGGTTGACGGTGACACCCGTCGCCAGATCATGCTCATGCTCCTCAAACACGGGCAGGCCACGGCCTCCGAACTCGCCGCACGCCTCGAGATGTCCGCCGCCGGCGTCCGCCGGCACCTGGACATCCTGGTGTCGGAGGGGCTGGGGGAGTCGGTGGACCGCCGTCAGCGCTCCGCCGCGCCCGGCCGCGGCCGACCGGCCAAGGCGTTCCGGCTCACCGACCGCGGGCGTTCCCACTTCGGGCATTCCTACGATCAGCTGGCCGCGGACGCCTTGGACACCCTCCGGGAGCTGGGGGGTGAGGAGGCGGTCCGTAAGCTTGCGCGCAGGCGTATCGAGCGCATCGTCGACGGGGTGAACCCGGCCGGCGGTGACGAGGAGTCCATCCAGCACACCGCCGGCGAGTTGGCGGACGCCTTCGACCGGCACGGGTACGCCGCCACGGTGACCCGGGCCGGCGCGGGCATCCAGATCTGCCAGCACCACTGCCCGGTGGCCCATGCGGCCGCCGAGCACCCGGAACTGTGCGAGGCCGAGCACGAGGCCATCTCGAACCTCGTCGGCCTCCACGTCCAGCCGTTGGCCACCATCACCGGCGGCCACGGCATATGCACCACGAACATCCCATTGACACCCCTTGAGAATTCTCCAGAGGAAAGGAGCGGATCATGACCCAGGCAACGCAGAATCCCGGTTCCACCAAGCCGGAGACCACGATGAGCGACGACCAGATCATCGATTCGATCGGCCCCTACAACTACGGCTGGCACGATTCCGACGCGGCCGGCGCATCTGCCCGCCGCGGCCTGAGCGAGGACGTCGTCCGCGACATCTCCGCCAAGAAGGATGAGCCGGAGTGGATGCTCCAGGAGCGCCTCAAGGCCCTGAGCATCTTCGACAAGAAGCCCATGCCGACCTGGGGCGCCGACCTGTCGGGCATCCATTTCGACACGATCAAGTACTTCGTCCGTTCCACCGAGGGCCAGGCGCAGTCCTGGGAGGATCTCCCCGAGGACATCAAGAACACCTACGACCGTCTGGGCATCCCCGAGGCCGAGAAGCAGCGCCTGGTCGCCGGAGTCGCCGCACAGTACGAGTCCGAGGTGGTCTACCACCAGATCCGTGAGGATCTGGAGGAGCAGGGCGTCATCTTCCTCGACACCGACTCCGCACTCAAGGAGCAGCCGGAGCTCTTCAAGGAGTACTTCGGCACGGTCATCCCGGCCGGCGACAACAAGTTCTCCGCGCTGAACTCCGCCGTGTGGTCGGGCGGCTCATTCATCTACGTCCCGCCGGGCGTCCACGTGGACATCCCGCTACAGGCATACTTCCGCATCAACACGGAGAACATGGGCCAGTTCGAGCGCACGCTGATCATCGTCGACGAGGGAGCCTACGTCCACTACGTCGAGGGCTGCACCGCGCCGATCTACAAGTCCGACTCGCTGCACTCCGCAGTGGTCGAGATCATCGTGAAGAAGGGCGGCCGCTGCCGCTACACCACGATCCAGAACTGGTCGAACAACGTCTACAACCTGGTGACCAAGCGCGCCAAGGCTGAAGAGGGCGCGACCATGGAGTGGGTCGATGGCAACATCGGCTCCAAGGTGACCATGAAGTACCCGGCCGTCTGGATGACGGGCCCTTACGCCAAGGGCGAGGTCCTCTCCGTGGCTTTCGCCGGCGAGGGCCAGTTCCAGGACACCGGCGCGAAGATGACGCACATGGCGCCGCACACCTCCTCGAACATCGTCTCCAAATCCGTCGCCCGCGGCGGTGGCCGCGCCGCCTACCGTGGTCTGGTGCAGATCAACGCCAACGCGCACCACTCGACCTCCAACGTGGAGTGCGACGCCCTGCTGGTGGACAACATCTCCCGCTCGGACACCTACCCTTACAACGACATCCGCAACGACCATGTCTCCCTCGGCCACGAGGCGACCGTCTCCAAGGTGTCGGAGGAACAGCTCTTCTACCTCATGTCCCGCGGGCTGAAGGAAGAGGAGGCCATGGCGATGATCGTCCGCGGCTTCGTGGAGCCCATCGCCAAGGAACTGCCGATGGAGTACGCGCTGGAACTGAACCGACTTATTGAACTGCAGATGGAAGGGTCGGTGGGCTGACCGATGACCACAGCTACAACAGGGCAGGCCGCCGTCGACGCCGCCACCCCGCACAACACCAAGGGCGACGTCTACGCCTCTTTCGACGTGGAGGATTTCCCGGTTCCGGCCGGGCGTGCCGAAGAGTGGCGTTTCATCTCCCTGCGCCGCATCCGCGGCCTCCACAACGGTAAGTTCGCCGAGGCCGTCGAGCAGGACGTGCGTGTCGACGTACCGGCGTCCGCCGCAGGCGCCGTCACCGTCGAGACCCTCGACAAGGGCGACGAGCGCCTCGGCCGCGCCGGAGCGCCGACCGACCGCGTCGCCGCGCAGGCCTGGACCTCGATGACGTCGGCGACCTACATCGACGTCGCGAAGAACGAGGTCGTCTCCGAGCCGATCGCCGTGACCGTCACCGGCCGCGGCGAGGGCGTCACGTCCTTCGGCGCCACCGTCGTCAACGTCGCCGACGGGGCGGAGGCGATCGTCTCCGTCCGCTACCTCGGCACCGGCACCCACGCCGACAACCTGGAGTTCGTCGTCGGCGACAACGCGCGCCTGACGGTCATCGTCGACGCGGCCTGGGACAAGGGCGCGGTCCACCTCTCCGGCCAGCACGTCCTGCTCGGCCGCGACGCCACGCTGCGCTACAACGCCGCGACCTTCGGCGGCGACGTCGTCCGCATGGTCCCGCGCGTCAAGTTCACCGGCCCCGGCGGCGACGCCGAGCTGCTCGGCGTCTACTTCGCCGACGACGGCCAGTATTTCGAGAACCGGCTCCTCGTCGACCACTCCTTCCCCAACTGCCGCTCCAACGTCATGTACAAGGGCGCGCTGCAGGCTGACCCGGCATCGGATCAGCCGGACGCCCACACCACCTGGGTCGGTGACGTGCTCATCCGCGCCGAAGCGCAGGGCACCGACACCTACGAGGTCAACCGCAACCTGGTACTCACCGAAGGCGCGCGCGCCGACTCCATCCCGAACCTGGAGATCCAGACCGGCGAGATCGCCGGTGCCGGTCACGCCGCCACCGTCGGCCGATTCGACGACGAGCAGGTGTTCTACCTCATGGCCCGCGGCATCCCCGAGTCCGAGGCCCGCCGCCTGATCATCCGTGGGTTCTTCTCCGAGGTCATCAACCGCATTCCGGTCGAGTCGATCCGTGAGGAACTGGAACAGCGCGTCACTGACGAGCTCGAATCCGTCCACGCTTAAACCCCGTTAAAGAACCCACTTCCTCTAGACCTGAAAGAGACGTGTACATGTCCACCCTGGAAATCAAGAACCTCCACGCGCAGGTGCAGTCGGCGGACGGCACCGGCGAGCCCACGGCGATCCTCAAGGGCGTCAACCTGACCATCAAGTCCGGTGAGACCCACGCCATCATGGGCCCCAACGGCTCCGGCAAGTCCACCCTGGCCTACACCATCGCCGGCCACCCCAAGTACGAGGTGACCGAGGGCGAGGTCCTGCTCGACGGCGTCAACGTCCTCGAGCTCGAGGTCGATGAGCGTGCCCGCGCCGGCATGTTCCTGGCCATGCAGTACCCGACCGAGATCCCGGGCGTGTCCTCCTCGAACTTCATGCGCTCCGCCGTCACCGCCGTCCGCGGCCAGGCGCCGAAGCTGCGCGAGTGGGTCAAGGAGCTCAACACCGCCCGCGAGAACCTGCAGATCGACCGCTCCTTCGGCGAGCGCTCCGTCAACGAAGGTTTCTCCGGCGGCGAGAAGAAGCGCCACGAGGTTCTGCAGCTGGACCTGCTCAAGCCGAAGTTCGCCGTGCTGGACGAGACCGACTCCGGCCTCGACGTCGACGCGCTGCGCATCGTCTCGGAGGGAATCAACCGCTACCAGGAGGAGACCGGCGGCGGCGTCCTGCTGATCACCCACTACAAGCGCATCCTCAACTACGTCCAGCCGGACTTCGTCCACGTGTTCGCCGACGGCCGCATCGTCACCACCGGTGGCGCCGAGCTCGCCGACAAGCTCGAGGCCGACGGCTACGACCAGTTCCTGTGATGCACGGGTACGTCGAGGCGGGCGGCGCGCTGGACGTCGGGAAGATCCGGGCGGAGTTCCCGATCCTCTCGCGGACGGTGCGCGAGGACCAGCCGCTGGTCTACCTGGATTCCGGCGCCACCTCGCAGCGCCCGCTACGGGTGTGGAAGGCGGAGGAGGAGTTCGTGCTGAACACCTTCGCCCCCGTCCACCGGGGCGCGTACCAGCTGGCTGAGGAGGCGACGGACGCCTACGAGAACGCGCGCGACAAGATCGCCGCGTTCGTCGGGGCCGACGGCCACGAGATCGCGTTCGTGAAGAACGCGACAGAGGGCCTCAACCTCGTCGCCTACGTGCTCGGCGACGAGCGCGCCGGCGAGCTTCAGGTCGGGGAGGGCGACACGGTCGTCGTCACCGAGCTGGAGCACCACGCGAACCTCGTGCCGTGGCAGGAGCTGTGCCGCCGCACCGGCGCCACCCTGAAGTGGTACTCGGTGACCGACGACGGCCGCATCGACCTCGATTCCCTCGAACTCGACGACTCCGTCAAGGTTGTGGCCTTCACCCACCAGTCCAACGTGACGGGTGCGGTCAGCGACGTGGCGGAGATCGTCCGCCGGGCGAAGGCCGTCGGTGCGCTCACCGTTCTCGACGCGTGCCAGTCCGTCCCGCACATGCCCGTCGATTTCCACGCCCTGGACGTCGACTTCGCGGCCTTCTCCGGCCACAAGATGTGCGGCCCCTCCGGCGTCGGCGTGGTCTACGCCAAGGCGCCGCTTTTCGACGAGCTTCCACCGTTCCTCACCGGAGGATCGATGATCGAGGTCGTGCGCATGGAGGAGTCCACCTACGCCCCCGCCCCGCAGCGTTTCGAGGCGGGGACCCAGATGACCAGCCAGGTCGTCGGGCTCGGTGCGGCGGTGGAGTTCCTCGGCGAGATCGGCATGGAGAACATCCACGCCCACGAGCACGACCTGACCGCCTACGCCCTGGAGCGTCTGCAGACCGTCGAGGGTCTGACGGTCGTCGGCCCGGCGACACCGGAGAACCGCGGCGCGGCCATCGCCTTCAACATCGAGGGCGTGCACCCGCACGACCTGGGCCAGGTCCTCGACAGCCAGGGCGTGTGCATCCGCGTCGGCCACCACTGCGCGTGGCCGCTCCACCGGGGCATGAACGCCCAATCGACGGCCCGGGCCAGCTTCTACCTGTACAACACGCGTGCGGAGGTCGACGCCCTCGTCGACGCAATCCACCACGCCCGAGAGTTCTTCGGGGTGAACTGATGAATCTGGAATCCATGTACCAGGAAGTGATCCTGGACCATTACAAGCATCCCCAGCACGCCGGGCTGCGCGAACCTTATGAAGCCGAGGTTCACCACGTGAACCCGTCCTGCGGCGACGAACTCACGCTGCGGGTCCACCTGTCCGCGGACAGCTCGACCGTCGAGGACGTGTCCTACCACGCCGAGGGCTGCTCCATCTCGCAGGCTTCCACCTCGGTGATGGCCGAGGAGATCATCGGCCAGCCCCTGGACTCGGCGATGGCTAAGCTCGCGGAGTTCGAGAAGATGATCACCTCCCGCGGCGCCGAGATGGGTGACGAGGACCTCATCGGGGACGGCATCGCCTTCTCCGGCGTGTCCAAGTACCCGGCGCGCGTGAAGTGCGCACTGCTCGGGTGGAAGGCTTTCCAGGCCGCCGCCGCCGAAGCCCTCAACGAAAGGGAGAAGAAATGACCGAGAACAACCCGACCGACAACATCCAGCGCCAGCGCCCCGAGACCCAGGCCCCGGAGGCGGAGGCACTCGCTTTCGACGTCCAGGAGTACCTGCGCGACGTCATCGACCCCGAGCTGGGGATCAACGTCGTCGACCTGGGCCTCGTCTACGACGTCTGGGTCGAGGACCGCGAAGGGGAGGACGTGGCCATGATCAACATGACCCTGACCTCTCCCGCCTGCCCGCTGACCGACGTCATCGAGGACCAGGTCCAGGCCGCCCTCGTGGGCAACGGCATCGTGGACAAGGTCGATCTAGAGTGGGTCTGGCTCCCGCCGTGGGGCCACCACATGATCACCGAGGACGGCCGCGAGCAGCTGCGCGCCCTCGGCTTCGCCGTTTAGGTCCGGCTGGCCGAGCCCGCGGTGAGTTCTGACGACAGGACTCACCGCGGGCTTCTGTCATGTCTGAGCTGAAGTTGCCCCGGTGCCGGCAGAATCCAGGGAGGACGGGCCGGGATTCAGCACGTTCCTGACACCAGGCCACTACCCGCCGGAGGCTGAGCCGAGGCAGGTGAAGTAGAAGGCCGTGTTCGCCGGGCTGACCACGAACGAGGTCGGTGCCTGCGCGAACAGCCCGCCGATGAGGCCCGCCTCCGGGTCTGCCAGGTCGCGGGCGTCGCCCAGGTCCTCCCAGCAGCCGATGACCATGGTTTCTGAGGTGCGGTCGGCCCCGGCGGCGTCGCCGGCCTGTTGGGCGTCCTCCGCGAAAGCCGTGAGGGCACCGAAGGCGGCGACCACCAGGACGAGGATGAGCTGCCCGCCGCTGCACCCGGGGGCCTTCCGCCGGAGGGGTTTCACCGGCTCGGCCATGACAGGCTGCTGCGGCTGCGGCGATGAGTGGGCAACCGGCCTCAACCGGGTGGCGTGCATGGGGCGCGCACGGACCTCCTCCAGGGCTTTGGCGGGCAGTCCGTGGGCTATGAGGGCCTCGCGGAGCTGCTTCTCGGAGGGTTCGGTGTCGAAACGCAGGACCAGCGAACCGTTCTGGAACTGGCCCGCACGGTACTCGACGATGTAGTCGCGGCTCGGGCCGCCGGAACTGCCGGGCTGTGCGCTCATGGTTTCCAGGGTATGGCCTCTGCGGTCCCGGCGCCGGAAACTGCGTGCTTAGGGTATATCGGCCGTGGTTGATACACTGTCCCGTTGTGATTGTCACCAATGACCTCGAAGTCCGCGTCGGCGCCCGCACCCTGCTCACTGCACCGGGGCAGCTCCTGCGCGTCCAGCCCGGCGACCGCATCGGTCTCGTGGGCCGCAACGGTGCCGGGAAGACCACGTCCATGCGAATTCTGGCGGGGGAGACCAAGCCTTATGGCGGCACCGTGGTCAGCTCCGGCGAGATCGGCTACCTTCCCCAGGACTCCCGCGAAGGCAACATCGACCAGACGGCTCTGGACCGCGTGCTCTCCGCCCGCGGCCTCGACCAGATCCGCAGCTCCATGGAACGCCAGCAGGAGATCATGGAGACGACCACGGACGACAGCAAGCGTGACGCGGCGATCCGCAAGTACTCCCGTTTCGAGGAGCAGTACGCCTCCCTCGGCGGTTACGAGGCGGACTCGGAGGCCGCCCAGATCTGCGACAACCTCGGGCTGCCCGCCCGCATCCTGGAGCAGCCGCTGCACACCCTGTCCGGCGGCCAGCGCCGCCGCGTGGAGCTGGCGCAGATCCTCTTCGCCGCCACCAACGGGTCCGGCAAGTCGCAGACCACCCTGCTCCTCGACGAGCCCACCAACCACCTCGACGCCGACTCCATCGACTGGCTGCGGGGTTTCCTGTCCAAGCACGAGGGCGGGCTCATCATGATCTCCCACGACGTGGAGCTTCTCGACGCCGTCTGCAACAAGGTCTGGTTCCTCGACGCCGTGCGCGCCGAGGCCGACGTCTACAACATGGGCTTCGCCAAGTACAAGGCCGCCCGCGCCCTCGACGAGGCGCGCCGCCGCCGGGAGCGCGCCAACGCGGAGAAGAAGGCCTCCGCCCTGCACAAGCAGGCCGCCAAGCTCGGAGCGAAGGCCACCAAGGCTGCCGCCGCCAAACAGATGCTCGCCCGCGCCGACCGCATGATCGGTCAGCTCGACGACGTCCGCGTCGCCGACCGGGTCGCCGCCATCTCCTTCCCCGAGCCCGCGCCGTGCGGCAAGACGCCGCTGTTCGCCAAGGGCCTGACCAAGATGTACGGCTCTCTCGAGGTCTTCGCCGGCGTGGACCTGGCCATCGACAAGGGCAGCCGCGTCGTCGTCCTCGGCTTCAACGGCGCCGGCAAGACGACGCTGCTCAAGCTGCTCGCGGGTGTGGAACGTACCGACGGCGAGGGCGGCGTCGTCTCCGGCCACGGCCTGAAGATCGGCTACTTCGCCCAGGAGCACGACACGATCGACCCGGAGAAGTCCGTGTGGCAGAACACCATCGCGGCCTGCCCGGAGGCCGGCGAGCAGGACCTGCGTGGCCTGCTCGGTTCCTTCATGTTCTCCGGCGACCAGCTCGACCAGCCCGCCGGCACCCTGTCCGGCGGCGAGAAGACCCGCCTCGCCCTCGCCGCGCTCGTGTCCTCCCGCGCGAACGTCCTGCTTCTCGACGAGCCCACCAACAACCTCGACCCCCAGTCCCGCGAACAGGTCCTCGACGCCCTGCGCACCTACACCGGCGCCGTCGTCCTGGTGACCCACGACCCGGGCGCAGTCAAGGCCCTGGAGCCTGACCGCGTCATTGTCCTTCCCGACGGCGACGAGGACCTCTGGTCCGACGCCTACATGGAGATCGTCGAACTGGCGTAGGGCCGGCGGGCCAGTCAGCGCGCGTAACGCAGCGCGAAGTTGCGCAGGATCGCGTCGTCGACGGTGAGGTCCACGCCCCGGGTCATGGCGATGATGCTGTCGAGCTCCGACGGGTCGTGGTAGCCGGCGTTGGCGTAGATGCGCAGACGCTGCTCGAAGGCCTCCGGCGCCAGTTCGGGGTGGAACTGGGTGGCGTAGACATTCTCCTGCACCCGGAACATCTGGACGGGGCAGCTCTCGCCGGTGACCAGCACCGCGGCGACGTCGGGAAGCACGGCGACGGCCTCCTTGTGGCCGACCATCGTGGAGAAGTTCCCCGGAATGCCCTCCAGCAGCGGATCGCGGGCGCCGAGGTCGGTGACGGAGACGCTGATGACGCGGGGCGACTCGCTGTAGGTGCCGTCGATGACCGCGCCGATGGCGGTGCCGACGGTGCCGACGCCGTAGCAGGCGCCGAACAGGGGGAAATCGCGGTCGAGCACCTCCTCCATGAGTCGGGCGAGGTCCGCCTCGACGCGGTTCTGCAGCGGGGATTTGATCGGTTCGGAGGCGTTGAACGGGCTGCCGCCGAGCAGCACCCCCGAGTAGTCCCGCAGATCGAGATCCCCGAGCGGGCGCGACTCGAGCCGGACCTGGATCAGTCCGTCGGGGCCGAGCCCCATCTTCGAGCGGAAGCTGACGACCTCGGCCGACGCCGCCTCAGTCTCCGGTCGGGTGCTCAGCAGGAGGAAGGGCTTGCGCGGGTGGATCACGGAACCGGACATACCGGAAATTCTAGTCCCGGGGCAGGTCAGCAACCTAGTTGAGGCGTCGGATCAGCTTGTCCGTCTCCACCGCCAGGAAGACAATGATGCCGACCACCACGGGGACGGCC
Organism: Corynebacterium marinum DSM 44953; assembly: GCF_000835165.1. Taxonomy (NCBI): domain Bacteria; kingdom Bacillati; phylum Actinomycetota; class Actinomycetes; order Mycobacteriales; family Corynebacteriaceae; genus Corynebacterium; species Corynebacterium marinum. Next base: position 1,335,823 of record NZ_CP007790.1, on the reverse strand, counting down.
CAGCCGAACCAGCCGACGCCGGTCGTCTCGAAGGCATCCTGCATGAAGGGCAGGTAACAGAAGGCGATCTGCAGGACGAGCATGATCCCCACGGACAGCCACGAGACGGGGTTGGCGGTGAACAGCTCCTTCCGCAGCGCGCTCACCCTGGAGAAGCGGGCCGTGAAAAGGTAGAAGACCTGGCCCACCACAAGCGTGTTCACGGCGATGGTGCGGGAGACCTCGAGGGAGGAGCCGTTCATCTGCAGGTACTGGAACACCGCGATCGTAGCCCCGCCGAGGAGCACGGAGACGAAGAGGATGCGCAGAATGACCTCGGAGTCCAGGAGCGCGTCCTCCGGGTCCCGGGGACGCCGCTTCATGATGCCGGGTTCCGCCGGTTCGAAGGACAGTGCGAGCGAGAGCGTGACGGCGGTGATGAGGTTGACCCACAGGACCTGCAGCGGGGTGATCGGCAGCGTCATGCCCACGAGCATCGCCACGAAGATCACCAGCCCCTGCCCGCCATTGGTCGGCAGCATGAACACGATGGCCTTGCGCAGGTTGTCGTAGATCGTGCGGCCCATCTTCACCGCCGCCGAGATGGTGGCGAAGTTGTCGTCGGCCAGCACCACGTCGGCGGCGTCCTTGGTGGCCTCGGTGCCCTTGTTGCCCATGGCCACGCCGACGTCCGCCTGCTTCAGGGAGGGCGCGTCGTTGACCCCGTCGCCGGTCATGGCGACCACCTCGCCGTTCGCCTGCAGCGCCCGGACGAGGCGGAGCTTGTGCTCGGGGGAGGTGCGGGCGTAGACGTCGTGGTCGCGCACGATCGACTGCAGCTCCTCGTCGGTGGCGGCCTCGAGCTCCGCGCCGGTGATGGCGCGGTCGCCGCGCAGGCCGATCTCCTTCGCGATGGCCGACGCCGTCGAGGCATGGTCGCCGGTGATCATGCGGATCCGGATGCCGGCCTCCTGGACCGTGCGCACCGCCTCGGGGACCTCGTCCCGCGGCGGGTCGATGATGCCGTAGAGGCCGAGGAAGAGGAACCCGCCGGCGTCGACGTCGGTGGTCGCCAGCTCCCGTCCTTCCTCCCCGTCCCGCCACGCAGCCGCCAGCACCCGCATGCCGCGGGTGCCCATGGCTTCGATCTCTTCCTCCCAGTAGGCCTTGTCCAGCGGCTCTGTGCCGCCGCCGGGCGCACGTTGGCGGTCGCAGCGCTCCAGCAACCGGTCCGGCGCGCCCTTGAGGTGGATCACCCGCCCGTCCGGCATGTCGTCGAGGGTGGCCATGTACTTGAAGTCGGAGTCGAAGGGCACCCCCGCGATCCGCTTTTCGCTTTTGTCCACCCCCGCTTTGAGGGCGAAGGTGCAGATGCCGCCGTCGGTCGGTTCACCGTTGAGCGTCCACTCGTCGTCGCGCTTCTCGACGCTCGCGTCGTTCGCGTACACCGCCACCTCCGCCATCCGCTCCAGGTCGGGGTGCTCGCCGAGGTCCACGGCGGCGCCGTCGACCAGGATCTGCCCCTCGGGGGAGTACCCGGTGCCGGTGACCTCGTAGTTGTGCTCCCGGGTATGGATCGCACGCACGGTCATCTCGTTCTTCGTCAGCGTGCCGGTCTTGTCCGTGCAGATGGTGGTGACGGATCCGAGGGTCTCCACCGAGTCGAGACGGCGTGTGATGGCGTTGCGCGCCGCCATCTTCTGCACGCCGAGCGCCAGTGTGATCGCCATGACGGCGGGCAACCCCTCGGGGATCGCCGCCACCGCGAAACCGATCGCGGACATGAGGACCTCGGCCCAGCCGGTGTCGTAGATGACCACGGACACGATCACCATGAGCACCGCGAGCAGTAGCGCGCCGACGGCCAGAATGGACGAGAACCTGGCCATCGAGCGGGTCAGCGGGGTCTCCACCCGCTCCACCTCGCCGAGCATGGTGGTGATGCGGCCGATCTCGGTGTCCTGTCCGGTGCCCGTGACCACGCCGAGGCCGGAGCCCGCCGCCACGGTCGTGCCGGAGAAGGCCATGCAGGAGCGGTCGCCCAGCGGGGCATCCGCAGCGACGGGCCGGGTATTCTTGTCCGCGGCGACCGACTCGCCGGTCAGGGCGGACTCCTCGACGCGGAGGCTGGTCGTCTTGAACAGGCGCAGATCCGCCGGAACCTTGTCGCCGGCCCGCAGTCTCACCACGTCCCCGGGGACCAGCTGGTCGGAGTCGACGGTGATCCAGCTGCCGTCGCGCCGCACCTCGGAGGCGGGGGAGAGCATCTCCCGGATCGCGGCGAGCGCGTCCGCGGCCTTTCCCTCCTGCAGGTAACCGACCAGGGCGTTGATGAGCACCACCGCCGCGATGACGACGGTATCCACTACCTCCCCGAGCAGGCCGGTCACCACCGCGGCGGCGATGAGCACGTAGATCATCGGGTCGCGGAACTGGCGTAACAGCCGCTGGAATGAGGTCTCCTCCTCCGCCCGGGGCAGGCTGTTCTCCCCGTAGCGTTCGAGGGCCGTGGTTACGGCCTCCGAGTTCAGTCCTTCCGGCCGGCTGCCGAGTGCAGTGAAGACCTCGCTGGTGTCGATGGCATGTGCTGGTGCTTCCACACAGGGAAATTATACGCCCGTGAGCTGGGCCCGCATCAGTTCCGGAGACCGTGTACAGGGGCCGGGATGAACCCGCCGCGGCGGATGAACCCTGAGTTACCGACCTGGTTGAGCGGGATCACCGGGGCGTAACCGAGCAGGCCGCCGAAGTTCACTTCGTCGCCGGGCTTGGTCCCCGGAACCGGGATGACGCGCACGGCCGTCGTTTTATGGTTCATCACACCGATGGCCGCCTCGTCGGCGATCATGCCGGCGATGGTCTCCGCAGTGGTGTCCCCGGGGATGGCGATCATGTCGAAGCCGACGGAACAGATCGAGGTCATGGCCTCCAGCTTGTCGATGGTGATGGATCCGGCGCGGACCGCGTCGATCATGCCCTTATCCTCGGAGACGGGGATGAAGGACCCGGACAGTCCGCCCACGCGGGAACAGGCCATCATGCCGCCCTTCTTCACGGCGTCGTTGAGCAGTGCGAGCGCCGCGGTGGTGCCGTGGGTGCCCACCTGGTCCAGCCCCATGCGTTCGAGGATGTGCGCGACCGAGTCGCCCTGTTCGGCGGTGGGTGCCAGTGAGAGGTCGACGATGCCGAAGGGGACGCCCAGGCGTTCGGAGGCCAGGTCGCCGACGAGCTGGCCCGCGCGGGTGATCTTGAACGCAGCCTTCTTGATCTCCTCCGCCACCTGGTCCAGGGTGGCGGTGTCCTCCAGGGACTCCAGCGCCCGGTGGATGACGCCCGGCCCGGAAACGCCGACGGAGACGACGCAGTCGGGCTCCTCGACACCGTGGTAGGCGCCGGCCATGAACGGGTTGTCGCCGACTGAGTTGGCGAACACGACCAGCTTCGCGCAGGCGATGGCGGAGCGGTCCTTCGTCAGCTCCGCCGCTTCCTTGATGACCCGGCCCATCTCGGCGGCGGCGTTCATGTTGATGCCGGCGCGGGACGTGGCGATGTTGACCGACCCGCAGACCAGGTCCGTCTCGCTCAAGGCCTCCGGAATGGAGCGGATCAACGCCTTTTCCGCGGTGGTTCCGCCCTTGGCCACGAGCGCGGAGTAGCCGCCGAGGAAGTTGACGCCGACCTCCTTCGCCGCCTTGTCCAGGGCACGGGCGACGTCGGCGGGATTGCCGTCGAGTCCGGCGGTGATCAGCGACACGGGCGTCACCGAGATCCGCTTGTTGACGATCGGTATGCCCAGCTCCGACTCGATTCCCTCGCACACCTCGACGAGCCGGGTGGCCTGGACGACCACGCGTTCGTAGACGGCGCGGCAGGTTTCCGCCATCGTGGTGCGGGAGCAGTCGAGCAGGGAGATGCCCATGGTGACGGTGCGGATGTCGAGGCGGTACTTCTCGATCATCTCAATGGTGTCGAGGATGTTGCGGGAGTTCAGCTGAAAGCTCATGTGTGGTGGTCCGCCTAGATTTCGTTGACCGCGGTGAACAGGGCTTCGGACTGGATCCGGATGACCAGGTTCTGGGATTCCTCCACCGGCTCCATGGCCTGCTGGATACGGGTGATGTCGTTGACCTTCTCGTCGAACTCCACCCGGAGAATCATGGTGAAGAAGTTGTCCATGATGGTCTGGGAGACATCGAGGATGTTGATGTCCAGTTCGGCGAGTGCGGTGGTGACGGAGGCGATGATGCCGGTGTGGTCCACACCGGTGACGGTCATGATGGCAAACATGCCCCCATGATAGTGACGGCCCGCGGCCCCGCGTGCAGCGGTGCGATCCGCCGCAGGTGAAAAGATCGACCGGTAGAATGGCGTTCATGAAGAGCGCAAATCCCAGCATCACGAGGACCAGGCAGAAATTCACCGACCTTCCCCTGCCGGCGAAGGTGGGAGTCGTCGCCGGCGTCGCCGCGGAGGTGTCCGCGAAAATCGCCGCGTGGGTAGACCTCTACCGCCGCCCGGCGGATAAGGTGCGCGGACCGAAGTGGGCCTGGGCCGTGGCCCAGCTCATCAACGGCGTCGGACCGGCCGCGTACTGGAGCTTCGGCCGGAAGTGACCGACAGAGGGCACCTCACCTACCCCGCCCACCTCCAGCTGGCCACCCTGAAACTCGCGGCCGGACGCACCCCGGAAGAACTGGGCCTGAACCGGTGGACGATCATCGAGCACCAGGAGGTCCTCGGCCACGGTGAGGAGTGTTTCCGGGAGGCCGGGAGGCGCGTGCTCACCTGGCAGGCGCACCGTCGCGCCAGGGTGCGGGCGGAGCGTTTCGGCCCGTTGGTTCGGCTGCACATCGGCCCTCTGATGTCCTCGTGCCTCGTGCTCCTGGAGGAGCAGACCGCCACCCGCACGGCGCTGGTCTACGGGACGCTTCCTTCGCACGTCGAGCTGGGGGAGGAGGCCTTCCTCGTGGATCTCGCGCCGGACGGCACGGTCACCGGCCGGGTCGTCGCGTTCTCCCGGCATTCCTGGTGGCTGGCCAAACTCGGCGGCCCCGTGGCCCGCGCCGTCCAGCGCCGGGCCAACCGCGCCTACGTGGCGGGCATGCGTCCCTGAAACTTTCCGTAGGGTGGGGACATGATTGACGCACAGGAAGAAAATGCCCGGAAAGTCCTCATCATCGGCGGCCACGGCAAGGTGGCCCAGCTGGTCACCTCCCGCCTGGTGTCGGCCGGTTTGGACGTCACCTCGCTGATCCGCAACCCGGAACAGGCCCCCGACATCGAGGCGCTCGGTTCGACTCCGCTCATCCGCGATCTGACGAGCCTGAGCGTCGCCGACTGGGCGACGCTGCTGCAGGACGTCGACACCGCGATCTGGACCGCAGGCAACGCCGGCAAGGGCGGCGCCACCGCGACGTACGCCATCGACCGCGACGGCGCGCTGGCCTGCATCGACGCCCTCGAGCAGCTGCGGGCCGAGCGCGGCGCAGCGCCCCGCCTGCTCATGGTGTCCTACCTCGGGTCGCTGGATCACGGGGTGGACCCGGAGGACTCCTTCTACCCGTACGCGGACGCCAAGGAGACCGTCGACCGCCGGCTGCTCTCCTCCGACCTGGATTACCTCATCCTGGCACCGGGGCGCCTGACGATGGAGCCGGCCGGGGGACTGGCGGTCGTCGATAATGCCCCGCCGAAGGACGGCTCGGTGACCACTTCGCGTGAGCTGGTGGCGAAGGTCCTGGCGGAAATCGCCGCCCGCGACGAGCTGCCGGACGTGCAGATCCTCCCCTTCGTCGACGCCGAGGGCGGCGCCGGCGCGGGGGATGAGGCGATCAGCCGGCTCTGAGCTGTCGACGTATAGTCGGGGTAGCGACCGCGGCCACCGCCTGAGACGGGAAGAGCATGAGCAGACCGCCGGAAAACTCCCTCCGACTCCCGACCGGCTATGAAGACCACCTCTCTATCGACCTGGAGGAGGACCGCGTTTTCAACAGGTGGGTCCGCGCCGTCTTCCTCGGGGTGGCGGTGGCGGCCGTGGCGGCCGCCCTCGGGCTGTATCTTCCGCTCGAAACCGCGTGGCCTCCCTGGGTCAGCGTCCCGGTCACCGTCCTCGCCGTAGTGTTCTACTTTTCCGCGCATGAGGCCACCCACGGCCTGGCGCTGCGCTGGCGGACGGGGATCCGCCCCTCCTACGCCTTCGCGTTCCCTTTCCTCACCACCGGTAGCCCCGCTTATCTGAACCGGGGCAGCACCGCTTTCGTCGCCCTGGCTCCGAGCCTGGCGTGGGGAATGCTCCTGCTCGCCGCTTTCCTGCTGGCGCCCGCTGATGCCCGTCTCACCCTCTACGTGCTCCTCGCGCTCAACTTCGCGGGATCAGGCGGGGATTACGCCGAGGCTGCGCTCGCCCTGCGCCAGCCGCCGGAGGCACTGATCCGGGATGACGGCGCCGAGATCGGGGTGTTTCTTCCCGCCGGAGGCCACGGCCCGACAGAACCTCAGGCCGCGGACGCGGACCGGCGCCCGCAGTAATTGACGAAATTCTCCAGCAGCCGGTTGGCCCACGTCGTGTCGATCGAGGGGAGGGAAGCGACGATCGTGTGGTAATCGTCGGGGGAGAAATAACCGTAGTCGTAGTAGAAGTCCATGCGGTCCTGCATGGCTTCGGCGTCCATGTCGGTGTGGAACTGGGTGGCCCACACCTGCTCCCCGAAGCGGAGGAACTGGACCGGGCAGGTGGGTCCCGTCGCCAGGACGACCACGTCGCGGCCGGGTTTCTCGATGCTCTCGGTGTGGCCGGTCAACGACGTGAATGCGTCGGGCAGGCCGACGCACAGCGGATCCCGGCGCCCTTCCTCGGTGAGCTCGATGATCGTCCGTCCGGACCCCTCCGCGTAGGTGGGCCCGACCGTCCCGCCGGTGAGGTGGGTCAACCAGCTGGCTCCGTAACAGACCAGGAACACGGGGACCCCGGATGCGCAGAGGCGCGCCAGCTCCGCATGGACGTGAAGCTGCCAGTCGTCCCAGCGGCGGGTGGTGATGTTGAGGGAACTGCCGCCGACCATGATGCCGTCGTAGCCCTCGAGATCGCCGGCGTCGACGCTGACCTCGGCGATGTTGACGTGGGTCAGCTCCGCAGGGTCGAGGTTGGTCGCCCGGAGGAAGTCATGCAGCTCTGCGGCGGAGATCTGGTCGGCGAGTTCGCCGGAACGCAGAGACACGAGAAGGAAGTTAGGCATGGGAGATGAGTCTATACGTTTGATCCCGCGGACCTATGAGCGACGCCGCACGGTTCCCTCCACCAGGTCGAGCACCTGCTCGAGTCCCTTGGTGGAGCCGCCGGAGGCCAGACGGGTGATCAGCCCGTCGAGGAAGGTCTCCAGGTAGATGTGCAGCACGTCCGGGGTGACGTCGGTACGCATCCGGCCGTCGGCGCCCAGGCGGGCGAGGCGCTCGCTCACAGCCCGGTCCAGCACCTCCTGATGCTCGTGCCATCTCGCCCGGAACTGGGCGTCGGTACGCAGCATCTTGGAGATCTCCAGGCGGGTCGCCAACCAGTCGTGGCGCTCCGGGTGGTGGAGGATGTCCCGCATGACCTCGACGAGGCCCTCCTCGGCGACCAGCTCCGCCTGGCGGGCGGCGTCCTCGCGGGCCAGCGTGAGGAAGAGGTTCTCTTTGTCGCTGAAGTGGTGGAAGATCGCCCCGCGGGACTTGCCGGTGGCCTTCTCGAGACGCCGTACGGTCGCCCCCTCGTAGCCGTGCTCGGCGAAGCAGCGCCTGGCGCCCTCGAGGATGTCGGCGCGCCGGCGCGAGAGCTCGGTCTCGCTGACCACGGGCATGGGGGATCTCCTGTTCACCTGAAAAGGGGAGAGGGGGCTGCCCTCCCCGGCGGCTGGCGCCTGACCGGGGATGCAGCCCCCTCTCAAGGGCAGTTCACACTGCGCTGGGTGATGCGCTTAGGCGTTGGCCGAAGCGATCATCTGGCGCAGGACGTACTGCAGGATGCCACCGTTACGGTAGTAGTCGGCCTCACCCGGGGTGTCGATGCGCACCAGCGCGTCGAACTCCACGGTGGAACCGTCTTCCTTGGTGGCGGTGACGTGCACGGTCTTCGGGGTCTCACCGTTGTTCAGGGCGGTGATGCCCTCGATGTCGAAGACCTCGGTGCCGTCCAGGCCCAGGGAACCGTGGGACTCGCCGGCCGGGAACTGCAGCGGAATGACGCCCATACCGATGAGGTTCGAGCGGTGGATACGCTCGAAGGACTCGGTGATGACAGCCTTCACGCCGAGCAGGTTGGTGCCCTTCGCAGCCCAGTCGCGGGAGGAACCGGTGCCGTACTCCTTGCCGCCCAGGACGACCAGCGGGGTGCCGGCGGCCTGGTAGTTCTCCGCGGCGTCGTAGATGAAGGCCTGCGGGCCGCCCTCCTGGGTGAAGTCGCGGGTGTAGCCGCCGGTGACGTCGACCAGCTGGTTGGCCAGACGGATGTTGGCGAAGGTGCCGCGGACCATGACCTCATGGTTGCCACGGCGGGAGCCCAGGGAGTTGTAGTCCTTGCGCTCGACACCGTGGGCGTCCAGGTACTGGGCCGCCGGGGTGCCCGGCTTGATGGAGGAGGCCGGGGAGATGTGGTCCGTGGTCACGGAGTCACCGAGCTTGGCCAGGACGCGGGCGCCCTTGATGTCGGTGACCTCGGAGGTCTCGAGGGACATGCCGTCGAAGTACGGTGCCTTACGGATGTAGGTCGAGTTCTCGTCCCACTCGAAGGTCTTGCCCGTCGGGATGTCCAGTGCCTGCCACTGCTCGTCGCCCTTGAAGACGTCGGCGTAGTCGGCCTCGTAGAGCTCGCGGGAGATGGCGCCCTCGATGGTGGACTCGATCTCCTCGGTGGAGGGCCAGATGTCCTTGAGGAAGACGTCGTTGCCGTTCTGGTCCTGGCCCAGAGCGTCGTTCTCGAAGTCGAAGTCCATGGTGCCGGCGATGGCGTAGGCGATGACCAGCGGCGGGGAGGCCAGGTAGTTCATCTTGACGTCGGGGGAGATACGACCCTCGAAGTTGCGGTTGCCGGAGAGGACTGCGGTGGCGGCCAGGTCGTGCTCGTTGATGGCGGAGGAGACCTCCGCCGGGAGCGGACCGGAGTTGCCGATGCAGGAGGTGCAGCCGAAGCCGGAGAGGTAGAAGCCCATGGCCTCCAGGTCCTTCCAGAGGTCGGCGCGCTTGAAGTAGCCGTCGACGACCTGGGAGCCCGGTGCGCAGATGGTCTTGACCCACGGCTTGGACTTCAGGCCCAGCTCGCTGGCCTTGCGTGCCAGCAGGCCGGCCGCGACCAGGACGGAGGGGTTCGAGGTGTTGGTGCAGGAGGTGATGGAGGCGATGGCCACCATGCCGTGGTCGAGGGTGTACTCGCCACCCTGCGGGGACTCGACGATAACCGGCTTCGAGGCGCGGCCCTCTGCGCTGGCGGCGGCGGACTCGCCGTTGCCGGCGAAGGACTGGTTGTAGTCGTCGCCCTCGATCTTGGAGGCGCGGACCGGCTCAGCGGTCTCGTCGGGAGCGTAGGTCGGCAGGTCCTTGCGGAACTGCTCCTTCGCCTCGGTGAGCAGGATACGGTCCTGCGGGCGCTTCGGGCCGGCGATGGACGGCACGACCGTGGACAGGTCCAGCTCGAGGTACTCGGAGTACTCGGCCTCCGGAGCGTCCTCGAGGAGCCACATGCCCTGAGCCTTGGCGTAGGCCTCGACGCGTGCGACGTCCTCCGCGCTGCGGCCGGTGAGCTCGAGGTACTTGATGGTCTCCTCGTCGATCGGGAAGATCGCGCAGGTGGAGCCGAACTCGGGGGACATGTTGCCGATGGTCGCGCGGTTCGCCAGCGGGACGGACTTGACGCCGTTGCCGTAGAACTCGACGAACTTCTGGACGACGCCGTGGTTGCGCAGCATCTCGGTGATGGTCAGAACCACGTCGGTGGCGGTGACGCCGGCCGGGATCTCACCGGTCAGCTTGAAGCCGACCACGCGCGGGATGAGCATGGAGACCGGCTGGCCCAGCATGGCAGCCTCGGCCTCAATGCCGCCGACGCCCCAGCCCAGGATGCCCAGGCCGTTCTCCATGGTGGTGTGGGAGTCGGTGCCGATGCAGGTGTCCGGGTACGCGACGCCGTCGTTGTCGAAGACAACGCGGGACAGGTACTCGATGTTGACCTGGTGGACGATGCCGGTTCCCGGGGGAACCACGCGGAAGTTGGAGAAGTTCTCGGCGCCCCAGCGCAGGAACTGGTAACGCTCCTCGTTGCGCTGGTACTCGATGGCGACGTTCTTCTCGAGGGCGTCGGAGGTGCCGAAAGCCTCAACGATGACGGAGTGGTCGATGACCATCTCTGCCGGGTTCAGCGGGTTGACCTCGTCCGGGTTGCCGCCCAGGGTCTTGACGGCCTCGCGCATGGTGGCCAGGTCGACGACACAGGGGACACCGGTGAAGTCCTGCATCAGGACGCGTGCCGGGGTGAACTGGATCTCGATGGAGGGCTGGGCCTTCGGATCCCAGTTGGCGATTGCCTCGATGTGCTCGGTGGTGATGTTCGCGCCGTCTTCGGTGCGAAGCAGGTTCTCGCCGAGAACCTTCAGGGAGTACGGCAGCTTCTCCATGCCCGGCACGGCGTCGAGGGCGTAGTAGTCGTAAGACTTCTCGCCGACCTCGAGGGTGCGCTTGGCGTTGAAGGAGTTCTTGCTTTCGGTCACAGGGAGCTCCATTTCCTCTTCAATGAACTGAGATGTTCGATACTGCGGACGATCTACCCCGGTCAAGGCAGCCGCACCCCAGCAGAACGCGGTGGTTCTTATCCCATACTAGGGTTTCGTACCAACGACCGTTGCGATTCTAACAGTACGGGCGTTTTGTTTTTGGTATTCCGCGGTGCCGGAGCGGCGCGCCACCACCCCCGCCACACCCGCGACCGATATAACCGACAGTGACAGGCAATGAACGGCAGCGTTCGAGAGCCGCCGTACTGCAGCAATTCCCGAGGAAAGTGGTCCGCACACGATGATTCCCGCCGACGTCGACCTGGACGATCTTGCCCGCCAGCTGGGTGAGGACTCTGTCGCATTCGGCGCATTCGTGCCCGCCGGGAAGTCGACGGAGCTCGAACCCGGACTCCTCGACGCCGTCGCCCACGCAGAGGCCACCGACTTCGGGTCGTTGGGGGTCGTGGTCCTGGAGCGTGCCCCGGCCCACGCTCCGGACATGCGCGACGTGGCGCAGGAGCTGCTGATGGGCACGGACCTGGACACGGTCATCGTCCGGGCCCCGTTCTCCGGCGCCGCCGTCAGCGACGTGCACTCACGTGCGGACCTGGAGGCGGCGCAGTACCCGTACTTCGGCAATGCCGACCTGGTCGGCGCCACCCGCCAGTTCGTCGACGACGTCAACGCGGCAACGGTCGGCTGGCCCTTCACTGCCATTGCCATCGTGCTTGCCGTCGTGATCACCTCCACCTTCACAGTGGCCGCGGCGCGGCGGCGTGTGGGGCGCGTTCCGGAGTCAAGCGTCCAGGCCTGACCAAGGGTGGCCTCTTTGTGTCGGGATTGTTACATCCCAGAGAGGCGGCAATCCCGGACCCTGCGTGCAACGTGTGACCATAATCACACTAACGTTACGATTTCGTGACGCTGCAGGTCAGCAATGTCCGAAAAGTCATGCAGCTAACCTTTACTCGGTCAAGAATTGATGGAAGTTGGGTTACGGAACAGTCTCGTGTTCTATGGTGCTCCTATCGGCTCACGGGCCGGTGAGGGTCCCCGGTTACTTCAGGCGCTTCCACTAACCGTCATCGTCCGGGCATGCGGGGAAGCACGCCGCGCGCGGAGCGGGGATAGCAACGCCTGATTGTGCGGAGGGGCCCTCCCGCCCGTGCGCCTTGACCGATGGACAATCGACCCGACACTGCCTGGTCAAGTACGCACACTTGACCTGGCGGGTTCGCGAGGAGGACGCGTGGTTTCCACCGCTTTCAACCGTGCAGGTATACGCACGGTTCTCGCCACTGCGCTCTGCGCAGCGGCCCTGACCACCTTCACTCCCGCAGTCGGCACAGCCACTCCCGCGGCCACCGGGACCGCCGCGGCCGAGGCGACCGGCCTGGTGGGGGACGTCACCCGCGCCCAGTCCGAGATGGACCGTCTGGCGCTGGAGATCGGCGGGCTCCACGAAGAGGTCAACAAGGCGCTGGTCGATCTGCACGACGCGCAGGGCACCGCGGAACAGGCCAGGCAGGCCGTCCTCGCGGCACGGGCGGAGCTGGACGAGACGCAGGGCAAGATCGAGGAAGCTCAGCAGCGACTCGACGAGATCTCCCGTGCGGCCTACCGGCGGACGACGACCCCGCCGGCGGTGGCCACCCTCGCCGGCGAGGACGCCTCCAACGACTCGCTGGACCGCCAGACCTATCTGCGCACCAACGCAGAGAAGCAGCGCGCCGCGATCGACGAGCTAGACCAGCTGCGCACTGAACAGGCCAACCGCGAATCCCAGCTCCGGCTGGCACGCGACCTCGCCGAGCAGCGCGAGGCCAGGGCGATCACCCGGGAGACGGACGCACGGGCGGCCATCGAACGGAACAACGGTCAGATCGGCGTCCTCACGGCGGAGCGCGACCGCCTCGCCGCCGAGCGGGATGCCGCGCAGGGCCAGCTGGACGCGGCGCGCGACGAGATCGCCGCGGGCAACGCCGTCCAGCAGGATGCGCAGGAGTACCGGGCGGCTGAGTCCGCCCGCAAGGCCGCCGAAGACGTGGCGGCAGCAGACACCGAGGCTGCCGACGACGCCCGCCGCGTAGCCGAAGAGGAAGCGGCCGCATCCGAGGCCGCCGGCGTTGAGGCGGAGGCGGCGGAGGTCGCCGCCGAAAGTGCCGCCCGCGAGGTTGAGCAGCAGCAGGAACGCGAATCCGCGGCCCGGCGGGCGGCGGAAGAGGCGGCCGAGGCGGCCGAGGCAGCGGCGCAGGAAGCGGAAGCGGCTCGCCAGGCCACCGAACGGCAGGCGGCAGAGGACGCTGCGGCGAAGGCCGCGGAAGCCGCCCGCGAACTCGAGGAGCGCCAGAAGGCCGCCGCCGAGGCGGAGGCTCAGGCTGAGCTCGAGCGTCAGGACCGCGAACGTCGGGAAGCGGAGGCTCAGGCCGCCGCCGAGGCTGCCCGCCAGGCGGCGGAGGAGGTGCGTGCCCGGGAGCAGGCGCAGGAGAGGGCCGAGCAGGAGGCCGCCGAGGCGGCACGCCGGGAGGCTGAGGCACAGTTGTTCCGCGACGCGGCCACCGCCGCCGCTGTGGCGGCCGCCGCGGCTGTCGTCGCGCAGTCGCAGCCGGACCACGCCACGCTGGACAACCCGTACCCGTCCGTCGCGGACGAAGAGTCCGCACCGGCGGATATCGCCGCCGTCCAGAACCCGGACGCGCTGGCCGAGGATGTCGAGGACGCGTCGGCATCCGCTGATGTGACGACGGCGCCGGTCGTCGACACGCTCGAGGAGATCACCGGGCAGGCGGCCGAGGAGGTCGCCGCGATCGGCGACCGCAGCGCCCAGATCGAAGCCGTCATCGCCCGGGCGGAGTCCCAGATCGGAATGCCTTATGCCTGGGGCGGTGGCAACGCCAGCGGCCCGACCCGGGGCATCCGCGACGGCGGAGTGGCGGACTCGCACGGCGACTTCAACAAGATCGGTTTCGACTGCTCCGGCCTCACCCTCTACGCCTTCGCGGGCGCGGGCATCGCGCTGCCGCACTACACCGGCTACCAGTACAACCACGGCACGAAGGTCGACCCCAGCCAGATGGAGCGCGGCGACCTCATCTTCTACGGCCCCGGCGGTAGCCACCACGTGGCGATCTACCTGGGTGACGGCATGATGCTGGAGGCCCCGAACTCCGGTTCCGTGGTCAAGAAGTCGCCGGTCCGCTGGTCGGGCATGACCCCGCACGCGGTCCGCCTCATCTGATCGATCTGATCGCGCGGCGGTGCCCTACGCCACATACCGTCACCGGGCCCATCAACCTGAGGGTTGATACTCTTGGCCCATGACTGATGAACATGGCTTCGACGCCCTCCTCGTACTGTCCTTCGGCGGCCCCGAAGGCAACGAGGAGGTTGTTCCTTTTCTGGAGAACGTCACCCGCGGCCGGGGTATCCCGCGTGAGCGCCTGGAGCAGGTCGGCGAGCACTACTTCCACTTCGACGGGGTGAGCCCGATCAACCGGCTCAACCGGGAGATCATCGGCAACCTGGAGAAGGAGCTCGCGGCACGGGGCAAGGATCTGCCGGTGTACTTCGGCAACCGTAACTGGCACCCCTTCGGCGAGGACACCGCGGAGCAGATGGCGGCGGACGGGGTTCGGCGGGCACTGGTCTTCGCCACCTCCGCCTGGGGAGGCTACTCCGCCTGCCTCCAGTACCACGAGGACATCCGCCGGATGATCGCCCGGCTGGAGGAGAAGGGGCTCGAACCGATCGAGTTCACCAAGCTGCGCCAGTTCTACGACCACCCGACCTTCGTCCGTCTCATGGCCGAATTCGTGCGCGAGGCCTACGGGAAGATCCCCGCCGAGCGGCTGGAGGCCACCCGTCTCCTCTTCACCGCCCATTCAGTGCCCACCGCCGCTGACGAGGCGGCCGGCGGGCCGACCGACCCGCACCTGTACTCGCGTCAGGTGGCGGAGGCCTCCCGCCTCATCGCCGAAGCCGCAGGCGTGTCCGACTACGACCTCGTGTGGCAGTCACGCTCCGGAAACCCGCGCACCCCGTGGCTGGAGCCCGACGTGGTGGACCACACCACCCTTCTCGCGGAGCAGGGGACCACGGCCGTGGTCGTCTGCCCCGTCGGCTTCATCTCCGATCACATGGAGGTCATCTGGGACCTGGACACCGAGCTTGTCGACGCCGCCCGGGACCTCGACGTCCTCGTCGAGCGCACCCGCACCGCGGGCCCGGAGCAGGAGTTCGCCGGGATGGTGGTGGACATCGTGGACGAGCTGGTGAACAACTCCGCGCGCGCCGGCCTGGGCGACGTCACCGTCCAGGGCTGCACGGTCAACGGAGCGGCCTGCCGCCCGGGCTGCTGTCAGGTCAGCCGCCCGAACTCGCGCACCGAGTAGGCCACACCCGCCATCCGGGCGGCGCGGATGTGCCGCCACAGGGCCAGCAGCTCCGGGTCGATGCGGTGGTCGCCCATCCGGCCGGTGACTGTTTCGACGATCGCCGCCACGCGGTCCGCCCGCGCGAACAACTTCGCGGCCCGGACCGGCGCCGCGGAGGGCAACCCCGGAGTGTCGTAGAAATCCGCCAGGGTGCCCACCGTCAGGCGCGGCGAGTTCAGCGCATCCGACCGGTACCCGGAGGCCTGCACCAGTCGGGCGGCCTCGTTGGTGGCCTGGGTGAGCAGCTGGTCGGCCTCCCCGGGGCTCAACCAGGCGGGCGCCGGCAGCGGCTGCTCCTCCACGAACCACTGCCAGTTCCCGCCTGAGTCGGGGACGAGGATGTGGGAGGTGAGCGGGTCGGCGTCGCGGAGCACGAGGGCGCCCGCCCCGCTTCTCGACGCCGCCTCCGCCGCCGCGCTGCCCGCCCGCAGGGCGGGCGCCTCGCCCGGCCCCGACAGCACCAGGCGGAGCACCGGCTCCTCTCCCGCCAGGACTCCGCCGGCCACCTGGCGGATGTCGCGGAGCACCCCGGTGAGCCCTTCGCCACCCAGGTCGGTGAGGGCGTCGATGAGATTGTCCGTGGCCTCCAGGCCGTGGAGCCACGCTCCGAGCCAGACGGCGGTGTTCTGCAGCGGGGACCAGACTTCGGCGCGGATGTTCATGGCGGGGGAGTGTAGCCGATAGAATTGCCGGCCATGAGCTTCCGTGACCCCTACCGCGGCGACATCCTCGCCGGACACGCCCGTTCCCGCCCCCGCGAGTACCCGAAGGTCGAGGCCACTCCCGGCCTGGTGGTCGAAGTCCGCGGAGAAGACTACGTGGGGGCGGTGGTGGGCTGGGAGCGGACCTACGACGGAGAATTCGTCCGGCTCGAGGACCGTCGCGGGGTGAAACGCCTGTTCCAGCTGGTGTCCGGAGGGTTCCTGCTGGACGGGCAGCCCGTGACCCTCGTCCGGCACATCCCGAAGAAACCGCAGGCCCCGCGCAAGTCGAACTCCGGTTCGCGGCGCGTGGAGAACGTAGAGGCTAAGGTCGCCGCGCCCTCCCGCATCTGGGTGGAGGGCGTCCACGACGCCGCGATCGTCGAGAAGGTGTGGGGCCACGACCTGCGGGTGGAAGGGGTCGTGGTCGAGTACCTCGAGGGGCTGGACAACCTCGAGTCCCGCCTCGCGGAGTTCGGGCCGGGCGCGGGCCGGCGGGTGGGCGTACTCGCGGACCACCTCGTCGAGGGCTCCAAGGAGTCCCGCATGACGCAGTCCGTCGGTGAGCACGTGTTGGTCACCGGGCACCCCTTCATCGATGTCTGGGCGGCCGTCAAACCTTCAGCCGTGGGGATCCGTGCGTGGCCGGAGGTGCCCTACGGGGAGGACTGGAAGACCGGTGTGTGCCGGCGGCTCGGCTGGTCCGATCCCCGCGAGGGTTGGAACAGGGTCTACTCCTCCGTCTCCAGTTTCCGCGACCTGGACTCCACCCTCATCGGCGCGGTGGAGCGGCTCGTCGACTTCGTCACCACACCGGGACTGAAGAAGTCCGACCTGATGTAGCGCCCGTTGGTACGTTGGGTCACGTGGGAGCAATCATCTGGTTCATCGCAGCGCTCGTCCTCGCCGGCCTCGAGCTGGCGGTGGGGGAGATGACGCTGCTCATGCTCGCCGGCGGCGCCCTCGCTGCGGCGGGCGTCTCCCTGGCGGGTGCCCCGCTGTGGGCGTCGGTGGTGGCCTTCGCCGTCGCGTCCTTCGGCCTGCTCGTCTTCCTGCGGCCTATTCTGCGCCGCCGGTTGCAGGCCCCGAAGACCCTGGACACCTCCGTCCGGGCCCTCGTCGGCGCCACCGCCGAGGTGATTTCCCCGGTCCAGGGCCACGCCGGCCAGGTGCGGCTCGACGGTTCCATCTGGTCGGCCCGTTCACTGGATCCCGCCACGACGTTCGCCGAGGGCGAGCGCGTCACCGTCATCGACATCGACGGCGCGACCGCCGTCGTCTGGAAGGAGCACTAGCCCGTGGAAACCATCGGACTGATCCTCTTGGTGGTGGCGCTCGCCTTCGTGGCGTTCGTCGTCATCAAATCCATCGCCCTGATCCCGCAGGGCGAGGCCGCCGTCATCGAACGCCTCGGCAGCTACACCCGCACCGTCTCCGGCGGGCTGACCCTGCTCGTGCCCTTCATCGACCGGGTCCGCGCCCGCATCGACACCCGCGAGCGGGTCGTGTCCTTCCCGCCGCAGGCCGTCATCACACAGGACAACCTGACCGTCGCCATCGATATCGTGGTGACCTTCCAGATCAACGACCCCGCCAAGGCGATCTACGGCGTGGACAACTACATCGTGGGCGTCGAGCAGATCTCCGTGGCCACGCTCCGCGACGTCGTCGGCGGAATGACCCTGGAGGAGACGCTCACTTCCCGCGACACCATCAACCGCCGCCTGCGCGGCGAGCTCGACGCCGCCACCTCGAAGTGGGGTCTGCGCATCAGCCGCGTGGAGCTCAAGGCCATCGACCCGCCGGCGTCCATCCAGCAGTCCATGGAGATGCAGATGAAAGCGGACCGCGAGAAGCGCGCCACGATCCTCACCGCCGAGGGCCGCCGGGAATCCGACATCAAGACCGCCGAGGGCGAGAAGCAGGCCCGCATCCTCTCCGCCGAGGGCGAGAAGCACGCAGCCATCCTCTCCGCTGAGGCGGAGCGCCAGGGGATGATCCTCCGGGCGGAGGGCGAGCGCGCCGCGCGTTACCTGCAGGCCCAGGGCGAGGCCCGCGCCATCCAGAAGATCAATGCCGCCATCAAGGCCTCCAAGCTCACACCCGAGGTGCTGGCCTACCAGTACCTGGAGAAGCTGCCGGAACTCGCCCGGGGTGAGGCCTCCACGATGTGGATGATCCCGTCCCAGTTCGGCGACTCCCTCGAGCAGTTCGCCAAGACCTTCGCCAAGAAGGACGACGAAGGGACCTTCCGTTACGAGCCCTCGCACGTCGACGACGAGACGCGGGAAATGGCGCGGGAGGAGGACACCGAGGACTGGTTCTCCACCGCCTCGGACCCGGAGATCGCCGCCGCCGTCGCGGCCGCCACCGCCGTGGCGAACAAGCCCGTCGACCCGGAGCCGCACGAGATCAAAGCCGTCCGCTCCCGGGTCGAGGACCCGGCCCCTGCCCCCTCCTTCGAGATAGAGCAGCGGGATCCGGAGATCAGCTAGTCGCGGGGGCCGGCGTCGGCACGGGTGAGCAGGTTAACCGCGAGCCGCCAGCCGGCCGTCTCCGCCTGCCACCCGGCCGCCTGCAGGCGCTGGGACATCGCCTGTTTGGAGATGCCCAGTTCCTCGGCGGCCTCATTCTGATTCAGCCCCGAGCGTACCAGGGACGTGGCCTCCCGCCCCTCCGTCGTACGTTTGGCCAGCACGTGGCCCATCAGCGCGAACACGGCGGCGATGTCCTCCGCGAGTGTCGAGGTGCCCTTCGGCAGGGCAGCCACCTTCACCGTGGCCGCGCGGGCGCCGCCCCGCAGCGAACCGGACGCCGTGTCCCGGGTGAGTTGCTCGTCGGAGGTGCCGGGCACGATCCCGATGCCGATGGCCCAGCTGCCGTCCGAGAGCAGTGCCATGACCGTGTCGCACAGAGCCTCGGGGGATTCGACCACCGCGCAGATGTCCTCGACACCCAGCACCTGGAATTCGCCCACCCCGTCCAGGGTGGACAGGGCCTCCGCCGAACGCTTGACCAACAGGGCGCGACGCGCCTCTCTACCTCGGTAGCGGGCATGGACCGCAAGCACCTGACAGACTCCTTCGCACGATGATGTATTACGTTAAGTCTACGGCACAGACTTGACTGGAAGTAGTTGGTCCACCGCGAGTCCCGCCAGGCCCACCACGGCGAGGAATACGGTGAGACCCAGGACGACAGGATCGACGTCGCCCGCCAGCGCATCGCCGAGCACGACCGTGACCACCGTGCCGGGGGCTGACCCCACGAGCGTCGCCAGCGTGAACATGCCGAGCGGAACGCTCGTCAGCGCGGCGGCGTAATTGAGGACCGAGAACGGCACCCCCGCGATCATCCGCAGGCTGGTGACCGCCAGCCAGCCGCGTTCCTCCAGCCGGGTGTTGACGCCCGCGACCGCCGGATGGGACAGCCTGGGTGTCATCCACTCGCCGAGGAGCCCGCGCACGACCACCAGGCTCAGCGCGGCCGACACTGTGGTGGCGGTCAACGCGATGAGGATGCCCTGCCACGGCCCGAAGATGACCCCGCTGGCGAGGGTGAGAATGGTCCGGGGGACGGGGAACTGCGTGATCGTCACATAACCGAGCCAGAAAAGGACGATGAAGGGATCCCCGGCCGCCGCCGCCCACGCGCGCAGCGTCTCGATCGAGGGCACCTCCACGAACAGAGTCACCGCCAGAAATCCGGCGAGGGCGGCCGCCACCGTCAGACGCCGCGGCCAGGACCACTCCATGACGGCCCCCGCACCGTCGCGGATGAGACCCACCACGAACTGCCCGACACGTTTCACGAGGGGTCATTCTACGCCTCCGGCCCGGATCAGCCCCGTGGCCGGCTGCCCGGCTCGTCGATAGACTGGGGCGGGAGAGAATCCCCACAAGTCAGGAGACACCATGGCAGATCTGCGCACCGACCACGGCCCCAACCCCTACGTGCTGGACATCGAGAATGTGACCACGCAGAATGAGGCGTTCCGTGACACCCTGTGGACCGGAAAGTTTCTCCAGATGACCGTCATGGCCATCCCCGCCGGCGGCGAGATTGGCGCCGAGATCCACGACGACCACGACCAGTTCCTCCGCCTGGAGGCGGGGCAGGGCCGCATCATGATCGGAGACAGCGAGGACGACCTCGACGTCGATCAGGTGGTGGAGGATGATTTCGCCATCTTCGTGCCCGCGGGCAAGTGGCACAACTTCATCAACGAGGGGGAGGAGACAGTGAAGCTCTACTCCATCTACGCCGCCCCCGACCATCTCCCGGGCACCCACCACGAGACGAA
This sequence comes from Corynebacterium marinum DSM 44953, assembly GCF_000835165.1. Lineage (NCBI taxonomy): Bacteria > Bacillati > Actinomycetota > Actinomycetes > Mycobacteriales > Corynebacteriaceae > Corynebacterium > Corynebacterium marinum. The sequence goes on along the minus strand of NZ_CP007790.1, from coordinate 1,315,668 downwards.
GGCCGACGCGGACAATGATCCGAACGAGTAGCGCCGGATAATCTACCCCGGGTAACCGGGGGAATAGAAATGTAGCGGCCCACACATTATGTGTGGGCCGCTACATTTTAACTGTGCCCGGAGGGGGACTTGAACCCCCACGTCCGTTAGTAGGACACTAGCACCTCAAGCTAGCGCGTCTGCCATTCCGCCACCCGGGCCGGGTGATTTTTCACTCTGTTGTGCGCCACCCTCTCGGCTGGGCACTTGCATTACTGTAGCCCTACTCCCTTAAAACGCACAAATCGGCAGGTCAAAGGTAGTTACAGAGCTGTAAGGCGGACATTTTCCGGGCGCCTGGCGGGGAAGTCCGGAAAAGTCGGGGGCACCGCCCCGTTTCCTCGGGTACAACGGAAGGCATGAGCAACTACGCGGATGATTCCCGCTTCCCCGGCCCGGATCCTTACGCACCACTCAAGGATCTCCCTTCCTTTCCGTTGACCTCCCGAGACCTGCACAGCGGCGGCGAGTGCGCGGAGGAGCAGTGCGCACCGGCGAACGTGTCGCCGCACCTCGCATGGTCGGACCTTCCCGAGGGCACGAAGTCCCTCGCGGTGACCTGCCTCGACCCGGACGCCCCGACGGGGTCGGGTTACTGGCACTGGGCGGCGTTCAACATTCCCGTTTCGGTCGACGAGCTGCCGACCGGCGCGGGCTCGCGGGAGGACCTGGGCATTGAGGGGGTGGTGTCGCTGGTCAACGACGCCGGGGTGAGGACCTACTACGGTGCGAACCCGCCCGCCGGCCATGCGCCGCACCGCTACCTGTTCGCAGTGCATGCTGTGGATGTCGAAAAACTGGACATCGACCCGGATTCCTCGCCGACAGTGTTGGGCTTCAACCTGCATTTTCATGCTCTCGGCCGTGCCATCCTCTGGGGCTGGTACGAGAACAAGTAGTCTCTGAAGATCATGAGCCAAAAGAACTCCGGCCCCGAGCCGACTTTCCGTGTGCCGCTGGCACTGCGTGTGGGCGGCGCCTTCATGGCGCTGGCCGTTGCCCTGCTGGTGTTCGCTGTGGTCGCGGTGTTCTCGGACGGATGGATGGCACCGTACGTGGTGACGCCGCGTTTCCTGGCCATCCTCGTGGCCGCGATGATTCTGGGCGCCTTTGCCACTATCCGCCGGGATCAGGCGGCGAGCCGTACGCAGGTCATCGCGTTGATCATCGCGTTGGCGCTGGTGATTCTCACGCGCTTTTTCCCGAACGAGGGGATCTACGTGATGGCGCAGTACTGGCTGGCCATGTACGCGGTGGCGGCGTTCCTGTCGGGCCTGGTGATCCGCCGGGCGCTGATCCCCAAGGCCTGACCCCGCCGCAGGGGATAAACAGGGCGGCCCGCAGCAGGAAGATGCTGCGGGCCGCCCTGCGGCACGTCTAGGTCGTGTTACGAAAGTCGCTTGAGCCAGTACCGGATCACCGCTACCTGAACAGTGGCCTCGAAGTGCACCGCTAACTTGTCGAAACGGGTGGCACACCCACGGTGCTGCTTGATCCGGTTGATCCCCCGTTCCACGGTGTTGCGGCGCCGGTAGGCTGCGGTGTCGAAAGCAGGGGGTCGGCCACCGGCCGATCCCCTGCGCCGACGGTTCGCGACCTGATCCTTCGGCTGGGAAATCGTGGCCTTGATGCCCCTCGATCTCAGATACTTGCGGTTGGCGCGTGAAGAATACGCCTTGTCCGCCAGCACCCGCTCGGGTCGTTTCCGCGGCCGACCACGCCCGGTGGACGGCACCCGGATCTTCTCCAGTACCGGCACCATCTGCGGCCCATCTCCTGCCTGACCAGGGGTGATCACCACCGACATCACCCCGCAGTCCGCGTCGGTACCGACGTGGATCTTCGTTGACCACCCGCCCCGGGATCGTCCGAAGCCATGATGGGCCGGCTCCCCCGAGTGCCGGGTGACACTGTCCTTGCGCGCACCTGCGGCGTGGACATGCCCGCGGGTGGTCGTGGAATCGACGCTGACCTCCCAGGAGAGCTTTCCGGTGTGCTGGGCCTGGGCAAGCAACCGGGTATGCACGTCCTGCCACACCCCGTCAGCCCTGAGCCGGACGAACAGGTGGTAGATCCGCCACCACGGTCCGTAGCGTTCGGGGACGTCGCGCCAGGGGCAGCCGGTACGGATACGGAAGAAGATGCCGTTGACCAGGGATCGTAAGCCCCAGGTGCGGGGTCGGCCCCGGCATGACGGGGCGGGCAGGAGTGTGGCGAGCAGGGTCCATTCGGCGTCGGTGAGGTCATGCCGGGCCGAGGGCGGTAAAGTAGGCAACGAGGGTTTCCTTGCAAGCGTTGATGATTAGACACCAACACCGTGCGCTGGGAAACCCTCGCTTGTGTTTAAGACACGCCGGTGTCACTCACCGGACTTTCGCAACACGACCTAAGGCCGTGACGGGTTGTTCAGCCACTCCAGGCCGGAACCGACTGCCTCGGTGATGTTGCTGAGTCCGTGGCGCTGGATCTGATGGGCGATGCCGCGGTGGATGTCGCGGATCCAGTCCGGGCCGCCGTAGATGAAGCCGGTGTAGCCCTGCAGGAGGGTGGCTCCGGCGGTGATGCGCTCCCAGGCCTGCTGGGGGGTGGAGATGCCGCCGACGGAGATGAGCACAAGCCGGTCGCCGACCTTGGCGCGCAGGCGCTTGAGCACCTCGAGGGAGCGCTCTGCGACGGGCGGGCCGGAGATGCCGCCGGCGCCCATGGCCTCGACCTCGGCGGCCGGGGTGCTCAGGCCCGCGCGGGAGATGGTCGTGTTGGTCGCGACGATGCCCGCCAGCCCCAGCTCGAGTGCCAGGTCGGCGACTGCGTCGACGTCCTCGTCGGAGAGGTCCGGGGCGATCTTCACCAGGACCGGGGTGGAGGTGGCCTCCTGGACGGCCGTGAGGATCGGGCGCAGTGTCTCCACCGCCTGGAGGTCCCGGAGGCCGGGGGTGTTGGGGGAGGAGACGTTGACCACGAGGAAGTCCGCGAGGTCGCCGAGGAGGGAGGCGGAGCGGCGGTAGTCATCGACGGCCTCCTCGGCCGGGACGACCTTGGTCTTGCCGATGTTGATTCCGATGACGTCGTCGGACTTCCGGCGGCGGAGGTTCTCGGCGGCGACGGCGGCGCCCTCGTTGTTGAAGCCCATCCGGTTGAGGATCGCCTTGTCGGCACGCAGGCGGAACAGGCGGGGGGTGGGGTTGCCGTCCTGCGGTGAGGCGGTGACGGTGCCGAGCTCCGCGTAGCCGAAGCCGAGGGCGGTCCAGGTGTCGGCGGCGGAGGCGTTCTTGTCGAAGCCGGCGGCCAGGCCCAGCGGGCGTGGGACGGTGCGTCCGAAGACCTCCTGGGCGAGCGCGGGGTCGTGGACCTGCGTAATCTTGCCCATCGCCCGGTTGAGGGGGCCTGCGGCCTGGAGGATGCCCAGGCCGTCGCTGATGATTCCGTGGATGCGCTCCGGTGGGAGGGTGAACATGAGCTTGAGCGCCTGCTGGTAGGCGGAGTGTCGCAGAGTCAAGGCTGTGATCCTTACTGGGAGGTGAGTTCGGGGTTGTCGATGACCTGCAGGCCCCCGCCGGTGGCTGAGGCCAGGACGAGGGTGCCGTCCTCGAGGACGACGACGTTCTGGGCGTCGGCGACGGTATTGAGCAGAACCCGCCGCTCGGGGGTGCCGGAGGAGATGTCGAAACCGGCCAGAGTGTTTGTTCCGGTGGAGGCGATCCAGGCGAGGTTGCGGCCGGCGTCCCAGTCGACCCCCCACGGGCTGTCGTCGACGGGGCTGGTCTGGTGGAGGCGGATGACGTCGGTGGCGGTGTAGATGGCCAGCTGGTCGCCGAGGTTGTCGGAGACGATCACCAGGCCGTTCTCGCCGGCGGCGATCCGCCCGACGCCGAGACCCACGCGCAGCGTGCCGCCCTGCTCGCCGTCGCGCCAGTGGATGTCCTGGATGGTGGTGTTGGCGTGGTTGGTGCGCACGACGGCGTCGTCCCCGTCTCCGCGCGGCACAGAGATGAGCTGGCTGGTGTTGCCCGCGACGGTGATCGTCTCGAGCGGCTCCTCCGAATCCTGCCCGAAGACGAGGACCTGGTCGGATTCGGAGTTGCCCACGACCAGCTCCCCGGTGGAGGTCAGCGTGGCGCCGAGGGCCGGCGCGGCATCTGTCCCGGCGAGGCTGCGCTTGTCGACGCCGCCCGTAGCGGCGTCGACAAGCAGCACCTCCTCGCGGCAGGCGAGGACGAAGGTGTCCGCAGACGCGGTGAGGTCGCCGCAGTTCTCGGGGACAGCCACCTCTGTGACGTCGCCGGACTCGAACTGGTCGACGGTGCCCAGCGCGAGGGTCCCCGCGGAGCGCAGGCCGAGTGTGTCGCCGGCGGCCTCGAGGTCGGTGGCCGCGGAGTAGCCGGCCGCCAGTTCAACGACACGGCCGGCGGGGTCCGCGGCCGGGGGAGAGGCTTCCGCCACGGCGTCGCCCATCTCGGGCGCCTCGTCGCCCGGTTCGGCGCTGCAGGCCGCCAGGAGAAGGGTCGAGGCGGTCAATGCCGCCAGGGCTGTCAGTCGTCCGGCTTTCACGGAACATGAGCCTATCAGCGGGAGACGTCGTCCAATGCCTTGACGATGGCCCTGGGCAGGACGGTGTCGGTGACCTGCAGCAGTTGCCGCAGCTGGGCGGAGCTGCCGGCTCCCACCACGGCGGACGACACCCCGGCGCGGTCCCTGGCCCAGGCTAGGGCGACGACGGCCGGGGGAAGGCCCAGGCCGTCCGCGGCGGTGGTCAGGGCGTCGACGATGGTGTGCGCCTTGCCGCCGAGGCGGGCGTGGACCTCGGCGCGCACTCCGTGGGGGAGGGTGCTGCGGTAACGGCCGGTGAGGACCCCCTGGGCCAGGGGCGCGGCGGCGATGACACCCACCCCCAGGTGGCGGGCGGCGGGGATGAGCTCCTCCTCGATCTCGGGTGAGCAGGGAATACTCATGCTGGGTGGCGACGATCCGGGGGGCGGAATGCCCCGCGGCGGTCACCGCCAGCTGCCAGCCCGCGTAGTCCCGCACGCCGGCGTACCGGGTCCGGCCGGTCCGGATGGCCCAGTCGATGGTGTCGGCGACCTCCGCCGGTGGGGTCCGCTCGTCCCAGTACGCGACGGACCAGAGGTCGAGGTGGTCGGTGCCCAGGGCCTGCAGCGTCGCGTCGAGCTGGTGCATGAGGGCCCGGCGGGAACAGTCCACCCGCCGTCCCACCGGCGAGCGCGGGGCGATCCCGGCGGAGGAGGAGAGGACCAGGCGCTCGCGGGGCACGTCGGCGGCCGCGAGGACCTCCGACAGCACCTGCTGGGCGCGGCCCTGCGCGTAGCTGGGGGAGGAGTCGATCAGGGTGCCGCCGGCGTCGAGGTACTCCCGCAGGATGACCTGGGCTTCGGCCAGCTGGGTGGACTCGCCCCACGTGGCTGTGCCCAGGCCGATGTCGGAGACCCGGAGTCCGCTGAAGCCGACCAATCGCTGTTTCACCCCCACCACAGTAGTAGTACGGTGGTCCGGGTGAATGACGTGACCATCCTCGCCGCGGCCACAGATGCGGCGGCCGCTTCCCCTGATCAGATGTCCTGGCTGCAGGTCATCGTCCTGTCCATCGTGCAGGGTGTGACCGAATTCCTGCCGGTCAGCTCCTCCGGCCACCTGCGGATCGTCTCGGAGCTCTTCTGGGGGGTCGACGCCGGCGCCTCGTTCACCGCGGTCGTCCAGCTGGGCACCGAATTGGCGGTGCTGGTGTTCTTCGCCAGGGACATCTGGCAGATCCTCACCGGCTGGTTCCGCGGCCTGTTCGACAAGGAGCGCCGTGGATTCCACTACCGAATGGGCTGGATGGTCATCGTCGGCACCATTCCGGTGGCGGTTCTCGGGTTCTTCGGCCGCGACCTCATCCGGGAGGGGCTGCGCAACCTGTGGATCACCGCGACCGTGCTGGTGCTGTTCTCCTTCGTGTTCATCCTCGCCGAGAAGATGGGCAAGAAGGACCGCAACTTCGACGAACTCACCATGAAAGACGCGGTCGTCATGGGCCTGGCCCAGTGCCTGGCGCTGATTCCGGGCGTCTCCCGCTCGGGCGGCACGGTTTCCGCCGGCCTCTTCCTCAACCTGGACCGCGAGGTGGCCACCCGATTCAGCTTCCTGCTGGCCATCCCGGCGGTGCTGGCCTCCGGCCTGTTCTCCCTGCCGGACGCCTTCGCCCCGCAGGCCGGCCAGTCGGCCACCGCGCTGCAGCTGCTGGCCGGCACCGGCGTCACCTTCATCCTCGGCTACATCTCCATCGCCTGGCTGCTGAAGTTCGTCGCCCACCACTCCTTCTCCTGGTTCGCGGCCTACCGTATCCCGGTCGGCCTGCTCGTCATGGGGCTGCTGGCCTTCGGGGTCCTGCAGCCGGTCTAACCTCCCGGATGGGTCCCGCAATGGTCGTCCGTTAGAGTGTTGGGCATGCGTTCATGGCCACAACCTGAGGTGCCGCGGGTCAGCGGCACTCCCGTCCCCCTCTCCCTCTTCGACACCGCGGACGGAGTCGTCCGTCCAGTGGAGGCCGAGGACACCGCGGGGATGTACGTCTGCGGCATCACCCCTTACGACTCCACCCACCTGGGCCACGCAGCCACGTACCTCACCTTCGACCTGGTCCACCGGCTGCTGCTCGACCAGGGCCTGGCGGTCCACTACGTGCAGAACATCACCGACGTCGACGACCCGCTGTTCGAGCGGGCCGACCGCGACGGCGTGGACTGGCGGGACCTGGGCGACGGCCAGATCGAGCTGTTCCGCTCCGACATGGCCCAGCTGCGGGTGATCCCGCCGCGCGACTACATCGGCGCAATCGAGTCGGTCGACGAGGTCGTCGAGCTGGTCGGCAAGCTTCTCGACGCCGGTGCCGCCTACGTCGTCGACGACCCGGACTACCCCGACGTGTACGCCTCCATCCAGGCCACGGAGAACTTCGGCTACGAGTCCAACTACGACCGCGCCACCATGGAGTCCCTCTTCGCCGAGCGGGGCGGCGATCCGGAGCGCCCCGGCAAGCGCGACCCCCTCGACGCCCTGGTGTGGCGGGCACACCGGGACGGCGAACCCGCCTGGGATTCCCCCTTCGGTGCAGGCCGCCCCGGCTGGCACATCGAGTGTTCCGCCATCGCCACCAACCGCCTCGGCGGATCCTTCACCCTCCAGGGCGGCGGCAGCGACCTCATCTTCCCTCACCACGAGTTCTCCGCCGCGCACGCCGAGGCAGGCCTCGGCGTCGACCGCATGGCCGGCCACTACGTGCACTCGGGGATGATCGGCCTGGACGGGGTGAAGATGAGCAAGTCCCTCGGCAACCTCGTGTTCGTGCACCGCCTCACCGCCGCCGGCCACGAGCCCGCGGCAATCCGGCTCGGTGTATTCGCCTCCCACTACCGCTCCGACCGGGACTGGTCCGAACGGGTGCTGGCGGACGCTGAAGCCCGCCTGGCGACCTGGCGCAGCGCCCTGGCGGACGCGGGCTCCCTGGCGGGGGCGCAGGCCCTCGTCCAGGACCTGCGGCAGCATCTGGCCGCCGACCTGGACACCCCGGGGGCGCTGGCCGCCGTTGACGCCTGGGCCGCCGCTGACCGTGGTCCGACCGAGGACGGCGCCGCCGATCTGGTGCGCGGGGCGCTCGATGCCCTGTTGGGCGTGCAGGCCGGATAATTTTCGGGGACAATGACCACCATGACCATCCGCGCCGAATTCCAGCCGACCGTCGACGAATTCATCTCGACCCTCCACTCCTTCGCCACCGGTGATTACCTCAAGCCCGACGAGAAGGAGTTCTGGGACGAGCCCTTCGATCCGAAGGTGCTCCCCGAGCTGAAGAAGATCCTGGAGAAGCTGCTCGACGCCCTCGATGTCCTCCCCGCCGACCCGTCCGCAGAGATGCTGGTGAAGGTCGTCCAGGTCACCGTGGACAACCTCATCGAGTTCAACACGAAAAACCACGATGCGGTGCTCGAGCCGGAAGAGATGGCCGAGCTCAACGAACTGATCCATGACGCCTCCGCCGCCACCGGCGCGGAAGACGAGGCACTCGCCGAACTGCCGGAGATCGATTAACACCTCATTCACCCCCGCCCCCGCCGCCATCTTCTGGGACATGGACGGCACCCTCGTCGACACCGAGCCCCTGTGGGAGCGGTTCACCTATGAGCTCAGCGAGCGCATGGGGCGTCGACTGACCCCCGCTCTGCGGGAGACCACGATCGGCGGCAGTTTCGGCCACACCGTCCGGGTGTGCGCCGACCATGCCGGCGTCACCGTCACCGAGGACGACCATCCGATCTACCGCGCGTTCATGTACGAGCGGATGGCGGAACTCATGGACGCCGAACTCGCCCCGAATCCGGGGGTGACCCGGCTGCTGGGCGACTTGTCCGGCCGTGACCTGCCGATGCTGGTGACCACCAACACCGAACGGGTGCTGGCGGACCTGTCCATCGCTGCCGTCGGCAGTCACTTCTTCGCGGGTTCAGTCGCCGGCGACGAGGTGCCACGGCCCAAGCCCGCACCGGACATGTACCTGCGGGCGGCGGAGAAGGTGGGCGCGCACCCCTCGGACTGTCTCGTGTTCGAGGACTCGGTCACGGGGATGACCGCTGCCGTGGCGGCCGGCTGCAGGGTGATCGGCCTGCCCTGGTATGCCGACACGGTGGTTCCCGAGGGGGTCGTGACGCTCGATTCGCTGCACGGCCGCAACGATTTCGAGGGTGTGGACGCCGCCACGGTCTTCGACTGGTTCCACCAACTGAAGCGCTGAGGGAGGGGGCATGGAATAATGTCCCGTCGTGAAGAACTTTGACTCCCTGTTTGCCGAACTCGCCGATCGTGCCGCCTCCCGCCCTGAGGGCTCCGGGACCGTGGAAGCCCTGGACAAGGGCGCCCATCACATCGGCAAGAAGATCATCGAGGAGGCCGGGGAGGTCTGGATCGCGGCCGAGTACCAGTCGGACGAGGAACTCGCCGCAGAGATGAGCCAGCTCATCTACTGGACCCAGGTCATGATGGTCGCCCGCGGACTGACTCCCGACGACATCTACAAGAACCTCTAGGAGACCACCATGATCAAGATCGCAGTCCCCAACAAGGGGTCCCTGTCCGAGGCGGCCGTGGAGATCCTGCGGGAGGCCGGTTACAAGGGCCGCCGCGACACCAAGGCGCTCAACGTCTTCGACAAGGTCAACGACGTGGAGTTCTTCTTCCTCCGCCCGAAGGACATCGCCATCTACGTGGCCAGCGGCAAGCTCGACCTGGGCATCACCGGCCGCGACCTGGCCCGGGACTCCCGCGCAGAGGTGACCGAGGTGCTCTGCCTCGGCTTCGGCGGCTCCACCTTCCGCTACGCCGCCCCGGCGGATGAGATCTGGACGGTGGAGGATCTCGCGGGCAAGCGCATCGCCACGTCCTACCCGAACCTCGTGCGAGACGATCTTGCGGCCCGCGGCCTGGAGGCGGAGGTCATCCGTCTCGACGGTGCAGTGGAGATCTCCATCAAGCTGGGCGTCGCCGACGCCATCGCGGACGTGGTGTCCACCGGCAACACCCTGCGCCAGCAGGGGCTGGCCCCGTTCGGCGAGCCGCTGGTCTCCTCCGAGGCCGTCATCGTCGGCCGCAAGGGGGTGGAGCCGACCCCCGAGCAGAAGGTGGTGCTGCGGCGCATCGAGGGCATCCTGCACGCGCAGAACTACCTCATGCTCGACTACAACGTCTCCCGCGAGAAGCTCGCGGTGGCCTCCGAGATCACCCCGGGACTGTCAGGCCCGACGGTGTCCCCGCTGGCGCGCGAGGACATGGTCGCGGTGCGGGCGCTGGTGCCGATCAAGCGCGCCAACGCCATTATGGACCAGCTCTCCGAGTTGGGCGCCGAGGCCATCCTCGCGTCCGAGTTGCGCATCGCACGCATCTGACTCTCCCGGCCGGCCCGGGCGGTGTCAGAGTGATCTGGGTTACCATGGGCACATGAGTCTTTAAGGATTCATTGCCCGAGCTCTAAGAGTGAGAGGAACCCACATCACCATGGCGAAACCCACGGAGGAGTCCACCGATTTCTCTGCCGCCCCGTCCGCTGAGACCCAGTCGAAGACGATCGCCCGCAAGACCCGCACCGAGGAGGATCTCCTCGGCCGGCTGGAGGTTCCGGCGGACGCCTACTACGGCATCCACACGATGCGCGCGCTGGAGAACTTCCAGATCTCGCGCACCACGATCAATCATGTGCCCGAGTTCATCATCGGTCTGGTGCACGTGAAAAAGGCCGCGGCGATGGCCAACCGCCAGCTGCACACGCTGCCGCCGAAGAAATACGAGGCCATCCTGTGGGCCTGCGACCAGATCCTCCGCGAAGGACGGTGCATGGACCAGTTCCCGCTCGACGTGTTTCAGGGCGGCGCCGGCACTTCGGTGAACATGAACGTCAACGAGGTCCTCGCGAACCTCGCCCTGGAGTACCTGGGGGAGGAGAAGGGCAGCTACGACGTCATCAACCCGAATGACGACGTCAACATGTCCCAGTCGACCAACGACGCTTACCCGACGGGGTTCCGCCTCGGCCTCTACGCCACCCTCAACCAGCTGATCCGTCAGATGGAGGCGCTGCAGCGCTCGTTCCGTGAGAAGGGTCGCGAGTTCCAGGACATCCTCAAGATGGGCCGCACCCAGCTGCAGGACGCCGTGCCCATGACCCTGGGCGACGAGTTCAACGCCTTCGCCTACAACCTCGCGGAGGAGCAGGCTGTCCTGCGCAACGCCGCCGACCGGCTGCTGGAGATCAACCTGGGCGCCACGGCCGTGGGCACCGGCGTGAACACGCCCCCCGGCTACCGCCACCAGGTCACGGCGACGCTGGCCGAGGTCACCGGCCTGGAGATCAGGTCGGCGCTCGACCTCATCGAGGCGACGAGCGACACCGGCGCCTACGTCCACGCGCACTCCGCGGTGAAGCGCACGGCGATGAAACTGTCGAAGATCTGCAACGACCTGCGGCTGCTGTCCTCCGGTCCGCGGGCCGGCCTCAACGAGATCAACCTGCCGCCGCGCCAGGCCGGGTCCTCGATCATGCCGGGCAAGGTCAACCCCGTCATTCCCGAGGTGGTCAACCAGGTCTGTTTCAAGGTGTTCGGCAACGACCTCACCGTGACGATGGCCGCCGAGGCCGGCCAGCTGCAGCTCAACGTGATGGAGCCGGTCATCGCAGAGTCGTTGTTCCAGTCCATCCGGATCCTGGGCAACGCCGCGACCACCCTGCGCGAGAAGTGCGTCGTGGGCATCACCGCCAACCCCGAGGTGTGCCGCGCCCACGTGGAGAACTCCATCGGCATCATCACCTACCTCAACCCGTTCATCGGCCACCACAACGGTGACCTGGTGGCCCGCGAGGCCGCCGAGACGGGCCGCTCGGTCAAGGAGATCGTCCTCGAGCGCGGCCTGCTGGATCCGGACACCCTGGAGAAGGTGCTGAGCAAGGAGAACCTCATGCACCCGGTGTTCCGGGGTCAGCTGTACATCGAAGGCTAGGGATATCGTGGTCCGGCCAGTCCTGGCCTGGGGGAGAGGTACCCGTCTGTGTGGGATTCCACACAGACGGGCTTTTTCATTCCTCGATCCGGAACAGAAAGCCTATCATTTTGATAGTACCTTACCGTCGGACGCGAGAAAGTAAAGCGATCATGCTCCTTGTCCTCCAGATCCTCATCGTCCTCGGCGCCATCGTGCTGGGAGCCCGGTTGGGCTCCATCGCCATCGGTTTCGCCGGTGGCCTGGGCGTCCTCCTGCTCAGCCTGACGGGCGTTCCCGTCACCGCCGAGAACATCCCCTTCGATGTCATCGGCATCATCATGTGCGTCATCGCCGCCATCTCCGCAATGCAGCGTGCGGGCGGCATGGACTACCTCGTCCACGTCGCCGAGCGTTTCCTGCGCCGCAACCCGAAGCAGATCACGCTGTGGGCCCCGGTGGTCACCTGGCTGATGACAGT